>NZ_LMKI01000034.1:0-492335 GCF_001421425.1 Pseudomonas sp. Leaf15 | reverse complement strand
GCCGGCTGTATTGGGTCGTTTTCTTCCATCTCGCGACGGGCCGAAGACGACCCAAAGCCGACATAACTCCGTGCATTATCGTTTTTCCACAACAACCACATAATCGGAGAAGTCGACATCACCCACCCCGTCGCTACATTCCAACGTCATCGTGCCATCGGTCCCGTGGACGTGAATTCCAGCATTGCCAACCCATGCATTCATGCCAAAAGCGCTCTTCCAGACGTTCCAGATTTTTAGAACGTTTCCACCTTTAGAAAACACTTCTATCTCCAAAGCATCGGGACTGGTATCAGACCACAAAACTATTTCGGGACAGCCGTTGCCAGTCCAGATTTTTAGAACGTTTCCACCTTTAGAAAACACTTCTATCTCCAAAGCATCGGGACTGGTATCAGACCACAAAACTATTTCGGGACAGCCGTTGCCARAGCCTTCGACGACGATTTKCCCGCCCATCATCTTTAATGCCAATCCTTGCACTCGACCGTTCGTAGCGCCCAATCGACGAACTGAAAAGACGGTTCTGGGTTCTGTGATCTTGATCTCCATTATCGCAACGATAGTTTTTCCATTGAAACTTATGGGCTTCCCTTTGGTGCGCATAAATGTAGAGGAGAGTGTTTCTTCCATTTTTTGATCCCCGGAATCTCTCAGTTGCCTTGCCTCAGTTTGGCCTAGCGAGGTTAGCATCCCTATACCTTAAGGGACTATGAATGGCTGCTTTTGGCCGAGGCTGTGGAAAAACGTTTTTGAGCGCGACAGGTACTCAAAACCGAACCGAAAATCGCGTTTCTACGCAAAATCCACATCTGCTGACGTACCGATAAATTTCAGATTTGACGTAGACGCGGACACTTAAATTTTGGTGAAGCGTTTTTACACACTCTGGGCCATTAGCCGCCATTTACTAAAAGCCGCTTTCGACTCAAAGCTGGCAATGGCGATACCCCAGACTGATTCCGGCCCGATACGATAGAAGCATTTACAACACTTGGTCGTGCCCAGCCCCATTGTTCGGGAACCTTCTGGCCACTTAATAAGAACTAATGCTGATCGTCTGGAGGGACGGTAACGGGATGAAGAAAAGAGTTCCAGGCCTTGTATGCTTCATGATGCTTTTTGACTTCCTCATCCCAATCAGGCCCTGAAACTCTCTTCGAGACCACCATCATCATCATTTTGGTATTGGCGGCATCAAGCTCAACTAGTAGCTCGTGGCATCTAAATCTAAAATCATCTATGTCTTCCATATACTCACCTTGCGACAGGTCTAGCCGGATATACCGGGTCATGCCCATTTTCGTAATGACAAGTCCCCAAAGACAAAGGTTCATTGAGCAGCCGAGTTTCTATTCGGCATGTTTTGAACAGACTGCATCGCACAGCAGCTCCAACAACTCATTCGCCAGGACCGCCGCTTCTTGTCGATAGTCGGCGTTCCAGCGGCACGACCAGTTATCAGGCTTTCCCTCATCCTCCCATTGCGCCAATGCAAGCCCGTTGAGTATTTCCAGCTCGAACCAAACACGCTGCCAAGCGACGGCGTCCTGGACTGACGCCGTGTCTTGCCATAGGAATTCTGTTTGCACGACAAATGCCGACCATGCAAACAGATCCTCTGAGGCTCGCTCACCGATCATTCGGAAGTATTTTGCGCTAGCCAATCAACGATTCCTTGTAGTCGTTTACCTGTTTAGTAAACGTCTATCCCCGGATAGAGATCCGCGGGTGGACGATAATTGGGGTTCTCAAAGCGGCTGTTCTCGTAATGGGTTTTGGCCGTCGGTCCATCGCCGTTATAGGTCACCTGCGGGTTTGGCGTGAGATGCCAACCGCTTCCTTCCTTGTCGCGCTCGATCAGTGATGCGTATAACCTACAGTTGCCTGATGAGCCGGATGTCAGCCTGAACTGGTAATAGCGTCCGGCTTGGGGCGTGAACTTAGTCGAGACATAGCAGGAACGAGTGCGTGTCCCCTCCCAGAATAGATCCACTTGCGTTTCGATACCGGGTCGGATCTGCGTTTCGTAATAGTCCCATGTAAGGTCTTGCCCTGCCTTTGGCATGCCCACGTCCTGTGTGTGGGTGAACGGCAGGGGGCCGGTGCGAACGGCGCCGCCCGAACGTTTGCCGTTTTCGTATTGGTAAATTTCGGCGTGCTGCGTGTAGTCGACGATACGTACCCAGGCAGGGTTGGGCTCGTTTTCGGGCGCGGTAAAGTAGTTGGTATGGGGCAAAAACTGGCAGCCTGCGAACAACGGCAATGCAAGCAGGCAGAGCAGAGGGCGTATCGACATGAAGCCTTTCCTTTTGCGGAGTCAGGGTTACAGACAGCAAAAGAGGAGGCGCATTGCGTAAAGGCTGAAAATTTTGTGGCTGAATCGTCGCGGCGATATCGGTTTCAACCGGTCGCGACAGGCAGAAATCGGCCAAAAGCGGACAGTTACGCAGGGTTAGCAGCCCTTCCTAGAAACTTGAAAGCGTCTATGAAAATCGGGGCGATTCAATCAGTCATCCAGACCATTGGAAAAATCCTCCTAATGCTCACATATCAATAGCGGACTGGTACTTCGCTATTGCAGAAAAAATTTTTAAACGAGCTCGGTGCAATAGCACTCTTACGTTAGTCAGCGATATCCCAAGAAGCGTAGAAATTTCGTTTAGATCCAACCCAGAGCGCTCCCTCAATATCAATACGCTTCTCTGCAATTGCGGTAGAGTCTCGAGAGCAATGTTGATGCGAGCATATAGCTCGGATTCGCTCAGAAGCGCTTCAGGGCTATCTTCATGCGATACCACGGAAGGAGTGTAGAAATAATCACCTACGACTAAAACGCCTCCTCCCTCAATCAACGAGGTACATGGAATACAATTCGACTCACTTCGCCGAGCTTTATATCGGCACTTCGCCGTATTGGACGTGACGGCCATCATCCAGGTTCTTAAGCTAGATCGTCTTTGAAATTTGCCTATGCCTTTCACAATCGCTAGCCATGCCTCTTGCACTACGTCATCTGCATGGTGCCGCCCCACGATTCCATAAGCTATGGCCTTCATGGCTCCCTGATGCGTGCACACCAAATCACGATATGCGTCTTGTTCTCCGCGCAATAGGCGGTCCAAAAAATGAGCGTCATCCTTGGCGTTCATGGCAGTACCTAACTGTGGTCGTATCATGATCGTAGCTGTCCTTGGCAGAGATGACGGTTCGGATCATGAAATACCTAACCGCTCATCGCACTGCACCGCTTGCTAATCTCGAATACTCATCGCACTCGAGCCCTCAAGAGCACATACGGATCAACCCATTCACTAGATGCACAGCGAAGATAATTAAATGTGGAAGGAGTGAAGCGCCGCTGCTTGTCAAGACGCATGCGGCTGGCAGCTGCTTTTGGCCGATCTCTGCCTAAGCCCACCGTCAGCTTTGGGTCGTGTAGTGACGGTATCCCTCCCGCCGCCAGCATAGGCAGAAACCGGCCAAAAGCATCTGCTCATAGGTGTCTAAGAAACTAGGGACCATTCACTTCACCTTTCGACGACGCGCTTCAAGTTTTCAGCTTTGGGTCGATAGCCTTTTGAGTATCTCAACAATCATTGGAAAGCAGGAACGTCGTATGCGCGTCAGAAACCTCAATTTAGCTCCACGAGCTGCCCTGTTTTTCGCTTCAATCATCGTTCTTGTTTTTGTACTCGGCGTATTCGCAGTCCTGCAAATGGGCAAGCTTAGGGATGCCGAAAAAGACGTTGAACTCAATTGGATGGCCAGTATCCGACAAACGGCTTTGATGGACAAAGCGACACTTCGCCTGAGGCTCGAAACCCAGCGAGCCATTGCCGATCCTCAGTCCATTCAAAAGAACATTGAAAGCTTCGCCGGCTATCGCAAGGCGTTAACCGATGCGGTGGCAAACTATGATCCTCTGATAGCAAGTGATAAAGAGCGCTCGTTTTACACACCGGTAAAAAACAGCGCCGATGCATATTCCAAACAACTAGATATTCTCGAACCTTTGATGAGGCAAGGTGACGTCGCCACAGCGGTCAATCTAGTAAGTACAAGCATTCGCCCGCTCACGAATACAATGGAGCAGCAAATTAAAGACTTGACCAACTTTAATAACGAAGGCGCAGCGCAGGCAGGGCAAACCGCAACCGATCTCTATAGCAATGGTTTCTGGCTTGTTATCGGACTTATAACGGGCGTGGTTATTTTGACGGCAGGGTTGGCTTTTGTACTCACGAAAAGTATTACCTCTCCGATTAACGATGCCCTGTCTGTGGCAGAGCGTATCGCGGCTAGTGATCTCTCCAAAGAGGTATTGGTCAGCGGTACTGATGAGGCTGGGAGACTGTTGAAAGCTCTGGCGCAGATGCAGGCAAACCTGCGTGCCACAATTATGCAGATATCCGATTCTTCCACCCAGTTGGCCTCAGCTTCGGAGGAGATGACAGTGGTTACTGAAGAGTCAAGCCGGGGCCTTGTTTCCCAGAACGATGAAGTCAATCAGGCTGCAACAGCGGTCACAGAAATGAGTGCGGCAGTTGATGAGGTCGCTCGCAACGCGGAGTCAGCTTCCGAAGAGTCAAAGCGGACCCAGGGTTACACTGAGGTAGGTTTGGCGCGTGTGGCTCAGACGTTAAAGTCAATTCAAAAGCTGAACGGTAACGTCGAAAACACAAGCCAACAGATTCAAGGGTTGTCAGATCGTGCCCAAAGCATCACTAAAGTAGTCGAGGTGATTCGGGCAATTGCAGAGCAAACCAACCTGTTGGCGTTAAACGCCGCTATCGAGGCCGCGCGAGCTGGCGAGCAAGGTCGTGGATTTGCAGTGGTCGCTGATGAAGTAAGGGCATTAGCCCACCGCACCCAAGTGTCGACTCAGGAAATTGAGCAGATGATTGCTGCTATTCAGAGTGATTCTGACCTAGCCGTGAAGGCGATGAATACAAGCAGAGACCTGGCCACCGAATCTCTTGGTGTTGCCCAAGAGGCCAGTACCTCACTGGATCAAATATCAACGGGCATTATTCAAATTAACGAACGCAACCTAATGATCGCGACAGCCTCTGAAGAGCAATCTCACGTCGCTAGGGAAGTTGATCGAAACCTGGTCAGCATTCGTGAACTTGCAACACAGAGTGCTGCTGGAGCCGCCCAAACTGCGAGTGCCTGTGGTGAGATGTCAAAGCTAGCGGTTAACCTGAATCAGTTAGTTAACCGATTTGTCGTGTGACAAAGGCTTTTTGGGGGCGCTGATGGTTAGCTTCAGACTAGCCACTCAATGACAGGTTGAGTAGCCTAAATTGCTGCAATCGTCGCAACACCAGGCAACTCCTATAAACCGAACTTCCGCTTTTGGCCGATTGCTGCCCGTTGCGAAGGGCGGCAATCGGCCATTAGCGGACACTAAGGCCGTACGTGAAACCTGAGACGACTCATACAACGCCTTAGATCAGCCAAAGCAGAGAGTTTCTAGCACCCTAGATTAAACCCGTTGACTTGGCGGTATTGATTTCGACCCATGCAGCAAAGGCGTCAATGAATTTTTTCAAGAACTGAGTAGTTCCGTCGTCATTCAAATTTCCGCCTGGCCCCAGTAGCCTTGTCGCCCCACCGATATACGCTTCCGGCTGCTGCAAAAGTGGCATGTCCAGAAATACCATAGACTGACGTAAATGATGGTTAGCACCGAAGCCGCCGCTGGCACCGGGCGATACGCTTACGATAGCTGCGGGTTTGCCTGCCCACACAGACTCGCCGTAAGGGCGAGAACCAATATCAATGGCGTTCTTCAATACACCAGGAACTGACCTGTTGTATTCGGGAGTGAAAAACAGTACTCCATCTTTCGACGCCATATTTTGGCGAAAACGAGTCCAGGCTTCAGGGGCACTCTTACCGTTTTCTTCCAAGTCTTGGTTAAACAGATTCAGTTCATTGATCTCGACTATTTCTAATAAAAGGCTCGGTGGCGCAAGCGCGATTACTTCTTGAGCAAATAGGCGGTTCAACGACTCTTTGCGCAGGCTGCCGACAATGACGGCAATCTTTTTAGGCAACATGATGGGACCTTGATTTAAGTGGCTTTAAAGGGGGTAATCAATTTGAAAAGAACAAAAAAACGGACGTCGAACGGTGGCCGAACGATGAGGACTGCCCCACCGCCTGGTCATGTGGGTCTGCCCTATACTTTGGCGGCGCCGTTGACAACCAGGTGATGACCGGAAATCCAAGCTGCATCGTCACTTGCCAGGAAAAGCACGGCGCCTTCGACATCGGCGACAGAGCCCAAGCGCGCAAATGGCGACAACTGTGCCAATGCCTGATAGTCATTTTCCTGAAGGTTTGCGATGACACCGGCGTCACGTAGCGGCCCCGGTACCACACCGTTCACCGTGACGTTACGCTTGCCCATTTCCTGCGCGAGACATTCAACGTAAAGCCGGCCGGCGGCTTTGCTTCCGGCATACGCGGTGAAGCCTGCGTTCGGTACGATCGTCGTAGTGGACGAAATCACGATGATGCGTCCACCATCGGTAACATGGCGCGCACTTTCGCGAAGCGTATAGAAGGTGCCAAACACATTGGTTTTGGTGACAGCCTCGAACATCGCGTTATCGATTTCCGTGATCGGTGTGTCGATAAGCTCCCGCCCGGCATTGGCCACGACAATATCGATGCGCCCAAATCGAGCCAGCACTGCTGCGAATATGGCTTTGACAGCGTCCGGGTCGCTGATGTCTCCCCCGATGGCCATTGCTTGAGCGCCCTCAGCAACGAGAGCCTCGACATTTCGGTCGGCTGCGGCAGCGTCAGTGTTGTACGTCAACGCAACGGAAGCCCCCTCTCTGGCAAAACGACGTGCCAGGGATAATCCGAGCCCGCGCGATGCGCCGGTAATCAGTACAACTTTGTTGGTCATTCGCATGATCAGATTCCGTTGATGCTGCGTTCTGTAGAGGTTGCGTTGCCCTGCCACTGGACAAGTTCCTGCTCGACTTTGGCCATTTTTGCACGCATTCCGCCCATCGCATCGGCACCCAAGGCCGCGTGTACGGGTGGATGATCCGCCTCCATCAGGTTGATAATCGCCAAAGCCCCTTTTCCTGGAACATTCGGCTGCTTACCTTGCAGACCACCTATAGCTACACGGAACTTACCGACGGGTGTGCCTTCATAGTCATCGATTTTTTGCTCGACGTAAGCCAGTGAGCGACCCGCAAATTGGGTCTCGAATACACCGATGGTCAACACAGTCGTGGCGATGTTAAAGGGTGCAAGTTCACCTGCCAGTGCTTCCCCCAGGATGTCAGTAGCGCCCTTAGCGGCCGAGTACACGCCCATGCCCGGGTAGCCAATGAAGCCACCGATTGCGGAGAATTGAATGATGTGCCCGCTGCGCTGCTTGCGCATCGCAGGGGTTACAGCGCGAATGATGTTCAGGCCGCCAAAGAAATTCAGATCGAATACACGCCGCGCTTCTCGATCCGTCATTTCTTCAACTGCACCCACTGTGCCAGCACCCGCACAGTTGGCGACAATGTCGATACGTCCAAAGTGATCCAGCACCTGGGCCACACCCGTTTTGACCGCCACATCGTCTGTCACGTCTACCAAAACGCCCATGCCCTGCGCAGCATGTTTACCGTTATAGAAATCCACTTCTTCTTGCTTGCGAAAGGTGGCTGCGACTAGCGCACCTTTTTCCAGCAGTTGATGCACTAACTCGCGCCCCAATCCCGATGAGGCACCAGTAACGAGGACGACTTTGCCATTTATTGATTTCATTCTCTGCTCCGGGGTTTGGCTATTCACCGGATGTTAGGTATTGGGCCTCCCCCCAACAAGCCGGTTTGGCCAGATTCAACTTCCCGCTCATTGGACGCTCCTTCCCAGCGAAACATTGCCAAATAACCACATAGTTCTAGACGGTACCCTTGGAACTCTTCAAGATTAAAAATTGCCTTCCTATGATTGGGCCATACGTGAATCGGCTGGACCTGAACGATCTGTTTATTTTTGTCAATGTGGTCGATCGCGGTGGGTTTACTGCCGCAGTTGCAAGTACCGGTATGCCCAAGTCAACGCTTAGCCACCGCATGCAACAATTGGAGGGCGAATTAGGTGTGCGTTTGCTCAGCCGAACGTCGCGTCGCTTCGGTATGACCGAGGCAGGAGAAGAGTTTTACCAGCACGCGCTGGCCGCGCTGCGAGAAGCGGAGATGGCAGAAATGTCAGTGCGTCAGCGGTTGTTGGAGCCCGTCGGGACCATCCGGTGTACCGCTGGAGTCGCGACCATGAATTTCGCCATGGCGGGCATGATCGCTGAATTCCTTCGTGTCTATCCCAAGATCAATATGGTCGCTCATGCAGCCGATCGAACCATCGATATTGTTGGCGAAAATTACGACGTCGCCATCCGGGCGCATGAGGCTCCATTGCCGGACTCCGATCTTGTCCAGCGCATGCTCGGGGTCGCTCCCTGGTTTCTGTTCGCCGGATCAAGCTATCTGGCCGAACATGGCGCACCGGCCACGCCAGCGGAGCTAAGCAGCCACGCCTCGATTTTCTTTGCGCGAGCTAATGCCCCCATGAACTGGCGGTTGCGCCATGTCACTTTATCGATCGAAGAAATTGCTGTGCCCATCATGCCGCGGCTGCAAAGCGAGGACATGCTCAGCCTGCAACATGCAGCTATCAGCGGGCTTGGGATTGTGGCCCTGCCGAGTTACATCGCGCGGGCGGCCGTTGCGCGTGGTGAGCTTCATCGAGTTCTGCCCGAATGGATAGCTGGCGATGCCAGGATCACTGCACTGGTACCTTCCCGCAAAGGATTACTGCCGTCAGTACGTGTTTTCTTGGATCACTTGGCTTCGGAGTTTCCCAAGATCCTCTAGCTGTAAAGCCATCCTTAATACGCTGGGCAAATCGTTGCAGCGGCTTCTCCGTGAATACAGCACATTTTTTTACCGAATACAGCAACTACGGCGGCACTACCGAGCGGGTAGGCGCCGAAGATAGGGGGAGTTCTCGACGTCCATTCCACCGGACACAGATTCCAGAAACCCCGTCTTGCTGGGTCAGGTACGCGTTCCTACCATGGTTTCTTGCCTCTCATCCTCGACGGCACTAACGATACCTGATCTGGAATCTATGACTTTGACAATCACACGACGCGGCGCGATAGCTTTGGGAGCACAGGCAGTGCTGGTTGCAATGACGGCAGGCGCTGCTACGTTTGCCTCTAGTGCAACGCGCAGCTCCAGTAAAACTAAAGAGACCCCTCGGACTGGCAAGCAGTTTGACGTGGTGATCGTCGGTGGTGGATCTGCCGGTGCCGTCCTTGCAGCACGTCTCAGTGCCGACCCGCTGCGCAGTGTGCTGCTGCTCGACGCAGGTCCCGACTTTGCGCCCGACCGGTATCCAGCAGTGCTGACGAACGCCGACCTAGTTGCCGCCTCTCCCGAATACGACTGGCATTACCATAGTGACGACTCAGCTCGGATAGGTCACGACATAGCCATCCCACGCGGCCGAGTGATCGGTGGTAGCTCCGCGGTCAATGCTGCTGTGGCGATGCGTGCGCGTCCTGCCGACTTTGCGCGCTGGGCCGGACGCGGAATCGAAGGTTGGGCTTGGCCGGAAGTGCTGTCCGCCTACCGAGCGATGGAAAACACGCCAACTGGCGAAGATGCATGGCATGGCCGTACCGGCCCATTTCCAGTGCGTCAGCGCACTGCTGCGCAGAATACTATCTCAATGCGTGCTTTCGTGGCGGCTGCCGAGTCAGTTGGACTGCCGCTCGTGGATGACTTCAACGGCGCGCGCCAGCACGGCGTAGGTCCCTACCCGTTGAATGTCATCAACGGCACCCGAATCAATACCGGCATGGCTTACCTGAGTGCAGACGTGCGGGCTCGCGCCAACCTCACTATCCGCGGCCACGCTGAAGCCGACCGCGTCCTGATAGAACGAGAACGCGCCATAGGTGTATTGCTAGTAGACGGCGAGATAGTTCCAGCCGGCGAAGTAATCTTGTCGGCCGGTGCCATAGGCAGCCCCGCTATCCTGCTACGCTCCGGTATCGGCCCACAAGGCCATCTTCGCGAGATGGGAATCGCCACCGTCGCTGATCTACCGGTAGGTGAACGGTTGCAAGAACATCCGTTTTTCTTCAACGTCTACGCGCTGAAGACCTCCGCAATTGCTATGACCCCAGCCGGCGGCGCCATCGCCTGGACTCGTTCGCAACACGCCGCACCGGACGATCTGGACTTACATATCTCCGGTACACACCTGATCGACCCAAAGGCAAGCCCTACCGGCGGTGCGATAGTGCTGGCATGCGCCGTCACATTACCTAAATCCAACGGTAGCGTACGCTTGACCAGCCGTGACCCCCGAGTTGCGCCGAACATTCGGTACAACTTTTTTGAACAGGAAAATGACTTGGATCGCATGGTCGAAGCTGTAGAACTGTCTCGCAAGATTGGCCGCAGTGCACCGTTTGCTGACTTGGTTGACCATGAAATGACACCGGGTAGCAGCGTACTTGAAGGCAAGGCTTTGCGACAAAACATCGTAAACAATGTCGCCGGCTATCAGCACCCCACGTCGAGCGTGCCGATGGGCGCGGACGGTGACAAGGCCGCCGTAGTCAACAATTGGGGCGCGGTGCGAGGTATCGCGGCACTGCGTGTTGTGGATGCCTCTATCATCCCGGATATCCCATCGGTGGCGACAAATCTTACTACTATCATGCTAGCCGAACGCATTGGTGCCCACCTGACTCGATAATTTCCCCGAACGCAGCGTAAAACTGGAGCATCAATGATTGGATCGCTAAAGCCGAACTCTGCAATAAGAACCATAATCTGAAATTGAATAAAATATACGGAGACCGTTGAGCAAACGCCGTCAATAGACGATAAATTGCAAATTAGAAGTTTGGCCGAAACAGCGCCGCAACTGCGGCGCGAGCCAAGAATGGTTTATTTTTATGTCGGACATATCTAGTGCTTATAAAAAAGAGCCAAACTACAGAAAGACTATTTATAATTACCCTAAGTATCACACATATAACTATAACCATTAAATAAGATAAATAAAGCCAGGAAGTTAATGCCTTACATTAAGAGAATTGAAATCTTAGAGAACTATAGAGAAGAGAATAATTTCCCCTTCTATTTGCCTTCAATTCAATCAATTAGCAAAATCGAGCTTCATCCCGTGATAAATTTTTTCGTTGGAGAAAACGGTAGCGGTAAGTCAACCCTCTTAGAGGCTATTGCAGTTTCATGTGGCTTTAATCATGAGGGAGGCAGTAAGAATTTCAAGTTTTCTTCCAGCGATGAAAAATCCCTACTGTCCAAGGCATTGCGCTTGTCACGCACAGCAAAGCGACCTCGAGATGGCTATTTTTATCGCGCAGAAAGTTTTTATAATGTAATTACAGAGATGAATAAGTTGGATTGCGGACCTGGCGGGCCAGCTATTAAGGACT
The DNA here is from genome assembly GCF_001421425.1 of Pseudomonas sp. Leaf15. Taxonomy (NCBI): domain Bacteria; kingdom Pseudomonadati; phylum Pseudomonadota; class Gammaproteobacteria; order Pseudomonadales; family Pseudomonadaceae; genus Pseudomonas; species Pseudomonas sp. Leaf15. The sequence continues at coordinate 480,826 of NZ_LMKI01000034.1, read as the reverse complement.
CATACGGGGGAAACGATCTTCATACGAGGTCTCATGGGGAGGCTTTTATGGATATGATTTTACATCGATTCGGAGGAAACGGATTGTATTTACTAGACGAGCCTGAATCTGCGCTATCTCCCCAACGCCAATTATCTCTGCTGGTACGTATAGCGGAACTCGCAAAACAAAATTCGCAGTTCATAATTGCAACTCACTCACCAATTTTAATTGCTTACCCGGGCGCCAGAATTTGGGAGTTTACCAATAGTGGACTGGTAGAGAAGGAATATTCAGAAACTGAAAACTACCTAATTATGAAAAGTTACTTTGCTAACCCTGAAAGCTTTATGAGCAAACTATTTGATGAGAAGCATGATTTTTAGTTAGTTCAGGCACTGAAGAGCATCGATGGCTAGAGCGTTTATCAAGATCGCTGGCGCAAAAAAATGAATTGTTGCCGATCGCGGCTTAATAAGTACGACGGCATTATTGCCTTGTTTAGCGTAGATCGAGATGCCGCCGATTTTGAGGAGAATGGCCACTTCTTGCCGAAAGCGGTAGCCTGGTACGGCAGGTTTCGGCTAGAAGCGCACTCGACAGTTAGCCGCTGATGTCTATACGCTGATCGATCTGGTGAAAGCACACCACTAAAAGGAGCAGTCATGTTGGTAGTTGCCGTTGATCGAGATAGCGTTCATGCGGGAGATGATCTGGAAAGTCATGCAATATCGATCACATTCGATCAATCAGCAACACTGCGCACCTTGATCGAAGTGATACAAGATATGGACTACCTACCTCGTATCAGTGGAGGCAAGGCCACTTGGGTTGTTTATTCATCTGGCAAACCATTAGGTGTTTTAGCCCAGCAATGGCCAGAACCTAAATTGGTCGTGCGCCCCGAGAGCATCGTGGATCAATATTTCGGAAATATCGAGCCTCGCCTACTTTTCAGATATTGGTGTCAGGCAGATCCAGATGAGGTCTTTTCGGATGCCCAGGCCGGAAATGAACTGCCATCACGATTTTAGGATGGGCAGGAGGCATTGCTTTAAATCAATGCGAGATTACTGCTGTGGGTCGAGAGCCGCCTCCCGTGAACGACTGCTTTTGGCCGATTTCTGCCTTTCGTCACCGCTAACTATGGGTTGGTTGTTACAAGTCAGAATGGCTTTAATTGCAAAACCCCGACCGGGTGCAGAGTTTTTTGGGCAGTTGAGGGTTTCAAAACGTAACCTCAGCGCGGTCGAGCAGTGTTTTTCGACGCCAGCGTTCAAACCATAGATAAACCACCGGCGTAGTGTACAGCGTCAGAATCTGTGACACCGCCAGGCCACCGGCAATTGCGATGCCCAATGGCTGGCGCAACTCGGAGCCGGCACCGTGCCCGAACGCCAGCGGCAAGGCACCCAGCAAGGCAGACAGTGAGGTCATCAGAATCGGCCGCAAGCGCAACAGGTAACCTTCGCGCACCGCATCTCGGGGCGACAGGCCCTGCTGCTGGGCCTGCAACGTGAAGTCGACGATCATGATCGCGTTCTTTTTGACGATACCAATCAGCAAAATCATGCCGATCATCCCCAGCACCGATAGATCCTGACCACAGAGCATCAATACCAGCAGTGCCCCGAAACCAGCTGACGGCAAGGTAGATATGATGGTTAACGGGTGAATAGCATTCTCGTACAGCACACCCAATACGATGTAAACCGTGAGGATCGCCTCGAGAATCAGCCAGGGTTGTGACTTTAATGAATCCTGGAAGGCCTGAGCGGCGCCCTGGAAACTACCCAGCACGGTATCGGGCATTGCGACGGCCAGGGACGCCTGATTGATCGCCGTGACCGCTTCACTCAGGGCATGGCCGGGCGCGAGGTCGAACGACAGGGTAATGGCCGGGAACACGCCCTGATGGTTGATGATGATCGGCACTTATTCGGTCTTGACGCTGGCCAGCAGGCTCAGTGGCACCATGGCGCCGGAACTTGCGCGGACAAACAAATGTTCAAGAGTGGCGGCGGATGTTTACCAGCTCGGGTCGAGTTCAAGGAACACGTGGTTCTGATCAAGCTGGGTAAAAATTATCGCAATCTGTCGCTGACCGAAGGCGTCGTAAAGCACGTCGTCGATGGCCTGCACCTTTACGCCCAGCCGTGGGACGGTGGATTACCAGGGTCGATTGGGCGATGGCCTGTTGCTGCTTCGTAAGCGTCCGCCAAACACACCTTGCGCAATTGGCCGGGCGCCCATCTAACCGTCTCGATACCTTTATTCTCGCTTTACTTCAGTTGCTTCTCAAAACGAATGTCACCTTCCGGTAGGTTCTTCACGGGCTGCCAGCCAAGGCTTCTATAGAATCCGCTCGCACGGCTTGCTTCAGCGGTTTCTAACCATATCTTCTGATGGCGTTGAAATAGAAAAGACTCTGCTTTGTGCATCAGATTGCGCCCCAACCCGTACCCTTCGAATTCCGGCAAGACGAAGACCGCGAATACGCAACCATCTTCAATATCGACCATCGAAAAACCGACTGGAACGCCACTGACCTCCGCGACCCAAGCGCACGGATTCTCTGAAATTGCCTGACTTATAGCTTCAGGCGTTATGCCTATCTCCGTTAACTGATCTTGAGATAAGTGATTTTCCCGAACACTGGTTCGAATCTTAAAAATCGCATCGATATCGGCAAGTTTGGCAAGCCGGATTACTGCGTCCATGGCATCTTCCTTTTTTCCATCCGTGTGATGAAAGCATCCTTACATATCTGGGCTATCAAGGGTGGCTCCAATCGTGTGGCAACAACTCCCCAATCTCACTTGCCCGCTGTGTCGGCAGTTTCCGAACGACCACGGACCTGCCACATTCGGGTTGCTCATCCAGTATCCGGAGGCGCACTGAATACCAGCCACTGCCACCCAGATCCATGTCATAAATCGCCACTCGCGATCGCTCGCACACCCAGTGCAAATGGGGGCAAAAATGGGGGCATGATTCTATTTTTTCTGGCTGTAAATACCGCTTTAGAGCCTAGTAAAAATGTTTTTTGGCTATCCTGGGAGTCTTTAGGCCTCGTCGGGCTGGCTGTTCATCTGATCATTTTTGCCCCTCCACAAACCATGGAGCTCCATTCACTTCCAGTGGATTGCTACATTGGGGGCACATCTGAGGGCATGCTTTGGTGTTCGATACCGTTGGCAATGGGTATGCCGAGCGTTCGTTGTCGGTGCTCAAGCCGAACGGCATCGTAGTGACGTCAATGGGCCTCAGTCATGCTCACATGCCCGCGTTGGCGGCTGCTTCCGGATTGCGCTTTTCTAGCGTTGCGGTAGAGCCAGATGGAGCGGGTCTGCAACAGTTGGCGGCGTGGGTGGGGTCCGGCCAATTGACGCCACACGTTAGCCACGAATTGCCACTTAGCGAAGGCGCACAGGCGCATGCGCTGGTGGAGCAAGGAAGCACATCGGGCAAGGTCGTGCTGAGGGTCACACCATGAGCGCGCCATCCAACCCGTCGCTAACTCCCCCCGTGGTTAAACCAGTTAGCGACCGACGCGACCATGATTTCGTCAGTACTCGAACGTACGGTCGTAGGGAGGGATGCGATCATCAAAGTCATACAGGCCGCTGGCGCGCTGTATGAGACTCACTCGGTTACCTTCAGTGCCAGCTTCGGGAATCGGGAACTGTTCGAATATGAGGCGCAGGCGTTCGGCAACGTCGCCGTGCACGGTGTGGTGACACTGACACGAGGCTTGGAAGGAGAAATCGTCGCCGTTGGCGTTCACCACGGTCCGTTGAGCGCGGTAAACAAACTTTCTTCAGCTTTTAAAGAGCGTTTGGGCACAGAACTGGGCGCTGAATATTTCCCGTACTGAGCATCGGTTGTTTTGGCTGTAGCGCCTTTTCCACTTCAAAAAGCAACCGGCGACTTTGGTTGCGTGAGGCACTGGACCGAAAAGTCGGCCTATCGAGAGGCGATGAGCCTTAGGCAACAACTGCGTGCGAGGGCTTCTGGAGCTTGTGTCATTTGAGATCCCGTAATCACTGCGAATTCCATAAGTGAAGCTCAAGTTCGGCGAGAAAGTCAGAGTAGCTGCAAAAAAAAACTCACTTAATCTGAAAGATTAGCCGTAACTGATTGATATGCCGTCGGGCAAAATCTCATAATGAGTGATTACCCACGCCTGCACACGGTCTGTTGTCTGTTGCCCCATGCGTAAACTTCTAGCGTTCACCGTCTCCATGGCCCTGGTTGCCGCCGTCGCCGCGTATCTGGTCTGGACCCAGGAGCGCCCTGTGGCGCATTACCTGTCGGACCTGCGTATCACCCTGGCCGTCAACGAAGGCGAGCCCGCCGACCGTGGCAACCTGTTGGGCATCCAGCCCGAGCTGTTCCCGGCCGATTACCAGAGCCTGGAACGCCTGCACCTGAAACTCTCGGCCTACCTGCAAAAGGCCCGCGACCAAGGTTTGATCAACCCCAAGACCGTCGTCGTGCTGCCGGAACATATCGGCACCTGGCTGATGCTCAGCGGCGAAAAGAATGAGCTGTACCAGGCCACTCACCTCAAGGACGCGATGAATTGGCTGTCGGCCAGCAACCCGTTGCAGTTTGCCCGCGCCTGGATCAGTGCCAAAGGCGATAACCGCATGGACGACGCTTACCTGCGCATGAAGGCACCGGCCATGGCCCGCGACTATCAAGTGCTGTTCGGCGGCCTGGCCAAAGAATTCGGCGTGACCCTGGTGGCCGGCTCCATCGCGCTGCCCAACCCCAGTGTCAGCCAGGGCCAACTGCACATCGGCCATGGCGCCCTGTACAACGCCAGTGTGGTGTTTGCGGCGGATGGCCTGCCCATCGGCGACCCACAGCGCCAGCTGTACCCCATTTACGATGAGCGCGGGTTTATCGCACCGGGTGACGAAAATATCGTCAGCGTGGTCGACACGCCGGCCGGCCGCCTGGGCATCCTGATCGGCAGCGACAGCTGGTACCCGGACAACTACCGCAAGCTTAACGAGCAAGGTGCGCAACTGGTGGCCGTGCCGGCCTTCGTCACCGGCCGCGATACCTGGGACCGCCCATGGCGCGGCTTTAAAAGCGTGTCCACGCCGCCCGAAATCAGCCTCAAGCCCGAAGAACTCAGCGAAGGCGAAGCCTGGCGCCGCCTCACCCTGATCAGCCAACAGCCGATCAGTCAGGCCAGCGCCGGCATGAGTGTGTTTCTGCGTGGGCAGTTCTGGGACCTGGGCACCGCCGGGCACAGCTTCCTCAGCAATGAAGGGCACGTCACCGCGGGCAATGACGCCCGTGGCGCGCGCCTGCTGAATATCTGGCTGTAACGCCGTGAAGCCGGTGCGCCTTGGGGATTTGTCGGTGGGCTTTGTGCAGTCCCTGGCCGACGCCGTGCAAAGCCATGGCCTGGACCCGCAACCGCTGCTGCTGCAATACGGCCTGGACCCGGCACGGCTTGCCGAAGCCGGAGCACGCCTGTCGATCCCGCGCTACATGCGCCTGGGCCATGCCGCCATCCAACTGACCGGCGACCCCGGCCTGGGCTTGCGCATGGGTCAATTGAGCCGTCTGAGCCAGGCGGGATTGGCCGGCGTTACCGCCGCACAGGCGCCCAACGTGCGCGAAGCGGCGCGGGCACTGACGCGGTTTGAAGCGCTGTACGGCTCCAACTATCGCGGGCAGTCGAGCTTTCACGAGGACGCCGAAGGCGCCTGGCTGCGCTTCTATTCCATCAGCCCCTACAACGCCTACAACCGCTTTGTGGTGGACTCGATCATCGCCGGCTGGTTGCAGCAATTGTCGAGCCTGGCCCAACAACCGGTGCAGGCGCAGCGCATCGACATCGAGTTTGAAGCCCCGGAGTACAGCGAACAGTACAGCGTGCTGGGTGATAGCCCCGTGCATTTCGGTGCCGACGCCAACCAGCTGCGCCTCAACCAGCCAACCTTGGGCCTGCGTAACCCGCAGCATTGCCCCAGCACCTGGCAGTTACTGTTGAAATTATGTGAACAGGAGTTGGAGCAACTCACCCGCACCCGCAGCCTGCGCGAGCGCATTACAAGGTTGCTCGGGCCGATGCTCAATGGCGGCCGGGAACCCGACCTGGAAGAAGTGGCGGCACGCCTGAAGCTGCCAACCTGGACACTGCGGCGCAAACTGGCCGACGAAGGCACGCAGTTTCGCGCAATTCTCAACGATACCCGCCGCGATCTGGCCATGACCTACATTCGCGACACGGAACTGGCGTTCGGCGAGATCGCCTACTTGCTCGGTTTTGCCTCAGCCCAAGCCTTTCAGCGGGCCTTCAGGCGGTGGAACAACCAGACCCCAGGGGAATTTCGCCGCAGTCAGCGGCATTCCGCCTGAAGTCGGTGTTACAGCTCGGTGGCGTCATCGGCCGGATCCAGCGGATCCAGTTCAAACGCGTGGTACTCCAGCAGTTCTTCCTGGTATTCGTCCATGGTGGACTCCTTCTTGGTTAAAAGCGGTTGCAAATAAATGACCTGCACACCCAGCCTAAAGTGCCGTGATGACGAAAAAATGTCGGCGCCATGACGTTCCTGCACTTCAAGATAAAACGTAGCAGGGTTGGATCGATTTAGCACTGCGAGATCGAGGCGCGATTGCAATCATTGCAATTGCAATCACATGCCATTTTCCATTAGGGTAGGAACCTCTGTCGCCAGGAGCCTCGCCCCATGCCTGTCTCAACCGCTCAAGCCGCGCAGCGCTGTATCGATGCGCTGAGCAGTGCCGCGCCGCCTCCCGGCTCGCCGCTGTACACGGTCATGAACATGGCCAATACCCTGGAATTCAGCCGACAGGCCTGGGTGATTCGTGGCCAGTCACGCAGCCGCCGTGTGGGCAACTGGCCCAGTTGGTTTGCGCGCAATACCGGCGAAAAACCCATGCTGTACCTGCACCGTGCAGCATCGTCGGCGCAGTTATGTGGGCTGTCGCAGGCTGCCACGCAGCGCGGCATCCTCTGCAACGACGTCGAGAACCAGCCCTCTGCCTGGCCCAGGGGCGCGCAACCGTCGCTACCGTTGTGGCTGGCGACCAACCCGCACTGCACACCGTATGACCCGGCGTCCGGCGAAGAAGCACGGGCGATTGTGCTGGCCGGGATTCACGCGCTGTATGTCGACGGCAAGCCGGGGTTTTATTACCTCGCGCTGCATGATCAACAGCGCGCAGCGAAGCTGGATAAGCAGGATCGTGAAGACGCGCTCAAGGGTATGTACCCGTTCCAGCGTACTCACACGGGAGAGGTGCGCTTGCTGGGCGCGGGCCGAGCGCTCGAGGACGTGACCCACGCGGCGCAATTGCTCGAACAGGACTGGGGAGTGACGGCGCAGGTATGGAGTTGCCCAAGCTACACGCGGCTGGCCCGTGAAGCAGCGGCGGCCGAGCGTTGGAATCGCCTGCACCCGATGGCTGCCAGGCAAAGCTGCCATCTGCATGAGTGCCTGGCCGGGAGCAGCGCGCCGGTAATTGCCGTGACCGGTTATCCGCAGGTGATTGTCGATCAGTTGGCGGCGTATGTGCAGGCGCGGTTTGTCGGGTTGGGGGCGGGGTCGGTGCAGGCGTCTGCGCCCAGTCGGTATTGGATTGTGGTGTGTGCGCTGCGGGCGTTGGCCGATGAAGGCCGTATTGGTGTTGAGCATGTCGAAGCGGCGATGCGTCGGTATCCACTGTGATAGCTGGCAATACGATCAAAATGTGGGAGCGGGCTTGCTCGCGAATGCGGTGGGTCAGTCAGCCTCTATGTGTCTGACAGATCGCATTCGCGAGCAAGCCCGCTCCCACATTGGACCTTCATCGCCTAGTAGATCTTGCGTCGGCTTCGGGTTTGCACGCCCGCCTCCACCGCCAACCCCGCCGTGCGCTCCAAGGTATCGGCAAACAGCTGGCGTTGCTCAGGCTCGATTTGCGACAGGAACAGCTCATCCACCGTGCTTTCGTAGATTTTCCACATCTTTTTACGCAACACCCGGCCAGCGTCGGTGATCGAGGCAAACGCTGCGCGGCCGTCGCCGTCGGAGCGTGAACGCACTACCAGGCCGTCCTTTTCCAGGCGGTCTACCAGGCGTGTGAGGTTGTAGCGCTCAATCGCCAGCACATCGGCCAGCTCGTGCATGCGCCGTGTGCCGTCGGGGCCGCTTTCCAGGCCCCATAACGCGTCATACCAGGCGTAGGGCGGCAGATCTGCTGCAGCCAGGCGGCGTTCGATTTCGCGGATGACCGTCCTGTGGGCCCTGACAAAACGGAACCATACATCTGGCTCTTTCGACGACATGCAACACCATCCGGGGAATTTCAAGAAGGTTGCAATAGTAGCTCATCCCGCGCTAGATTCAGTCATGTAGTTGCAATTGCAATTACATTCGCGCAACTCCCACAAGGAGCCCGCTGCTTGAAACCCGCCTACCCTGGAGCCTCACATGACCCCCAATAACGCAGTAAGACTGGACGACGATCCACAGGAAACCCGCGAGTGGCTGGAGTCCATCGAATCGGTGCTGTCCACCGAAGGCCGCCCGCGTGCCCACTACCTGATTGATCAGTTGCTGGATTTCGACGTTGCGCGCCATGGTGACTTCTACGGGCGGGTGACCACGCCTTACGTCAACACCATCGCGGTTGACCGCCAACTGCCCTACCCCGGCAACCTGGCCATCGAGCGGCGCACCAATGCGTTTATTCGCTGGAATGCCATGGCGATGGTGCTGCGTGCGGGTAAACACTCGGGTGTTGGTGGGCATATTGCGACCTACGCGTCGGCCGCCGTCCTCTACGACGTAGGTTTCGACCACTTCTTCCGTGGCCGAACCGATAGCTTCGACGGCGACCTGGTGTACATCCAGGGCCACTCCTCCCCGGGCATTTACGGCCGCGCCTACCTCGAAGGCCGCATCAGCGAAGCGCAACTGGACAACTTCCGCCGCGAGGCCGGTGGCGAGGGCTTGTCCTCCTACCCGCACCCACGGCTGATGCCGGACTTCTGGCAGTTCCCGACAGTTTCGATGGGCCTTGGCCCGATTACCGCCGCCTACCAGGCGCGCTTTATGCGCTACCTGGAGTTCCGTGACCTCAAGCAACACCAAGGCCGCAAGGTCTGGGCATTCCTGGGCGACGGCGAAATGGACCAGCCGGAATCCCTGGCGGCCATCTCCCTGGCCGGCCGCGAGAAGCTCGACAACCTGATCTTTGTGGTCAACTGCAACCTGCAGCGCCTGGACGGCCCGGTGCGTGGCAATGCCAAGGTGATCCAGGAGTTCGAAAGCCTGTACCGCGCCGCCGGCTGGAATGTGATCAAGGTGATCTGGGGCGGCGGCTGGGATGCGCTGCTGGAAAAGGACCAGAGCGGCCTGTTGCGCCAACGCATGATGGAATGTGTGGACGGCGATTATCAGAACTACAAATCCCAGAACGGCGCCTATGTGCGTGAACATTTCTTCGGCAAATACCCGCAATTACTGGCGCTGGTTGCCGACATGTCCGACGACGATATCTGGAAACTCTCACGCGGTGGCCACGACCCGGACAAGGTCTACAACGCCTACGCCGCTGCCGTGCGCCACAAGGGCCAACCGACGGTGATCCTGGCCAAAACCGTAAAGGGCTTCGGCATGGGCGAAGCGGGCGAAGGCCAGAACATCAATCACCAGTTGAAGAAGATGGGCGCTGATGCCGTAAAAGCCTTTCGCGACCGCTTCGGCCTGGAAGTGGCCGATGACCAGCTCGACGAAATCCCTTACCTCAAGCCCGCTGCCGACAGCGAAGAAGCCCGCTACTTCGCTGCCCGTCGCCAAGCGTTGGGCGGCTATGTGCCAGCACGACACACTGCGGTCGAGGCCTTGCAGATTCCCGAACTGAGCGCGTTTGCCACCCAACTCAAAGACACCGGCGAGCGCGCCATCTCCACCACCATGGCGTTTGTGCGCATCCTCGGCACGTTGTTGAAAGACCCGCACCTGGGCAAGCTGATCGTACCCATCGTGCCGGACGAGTCGCGCACCTTCGGCATGGAGAGCCTGTTCCGCCAGATCGGCATTCACTCCGCTGTCGGCCAGCTCTACACCCCACAAGACGCCGGGCAATTGAGCTACTACAAAGAGAGCAAAGACGGACAGATCATGCAGGAAGGCCTGAATGAATCCGGGGCCATTTCTTCGTGGATTGCGGCGAGCACGTCCTACAGCAATCACGGCTTGATGACCGTGCCGTTCTACATTTTCTATTCGATGTTCGGTTTCCAGCGCGTCGGTGACCTGGCCTGGGCCGCCGGCGATGCCCGCGCTCGTGGCTTTCTGCTGGGCGCCACGGCCGGCCGCACCACGCTGATGGGCGAAGGCTTGCAGCATGACGACGGCCACAGCCACATCCTGGCGTCGGTGATCCCCTGCTGCGTCGCCTATGACCCGACCTTTGCCTACGAGCTGGCGGTGATCATTCGCGAAGGCATGCGGCGCATGTACGTCGAACAGGAGGACATTTACTACTACATCACCCTGCTCAACGAGAACTACCCGCACCCGGCCATGCCCGAAGGCGTGGAGGACGGGATTCTCAAAGGCTTGTATCCGCTGAGCACGTCCCCGCAGGCGCAGGTGCAATTGATGGGCAGCGGCTCGATCCTGCGCGAGGTGATTGCCGCAGCGCAACTGCTCGACAAGGACTTTGGCGTAGCCAGTAATGTCTGGAGCGCAACCAGCCTGACCGAATTGCGCCGTGACGGGCACGCGGTGGAGCGCTGGAACCTGCTGCATCCGCAGGACGAACCGCGTGCGAGCTACGTGGAAACCAGCCTGGCCGGACACAGCGGGCCGGTGGTAGTGGCGACGGACTATATGAAGTTATTCGCCGACCAGATCCGCCCGTTTGTACACGGCCGCCGTTTTGTGGCGCTGGGCACCGATGGCTTTGGGCAATCGGACACCCGCGAAACCCTGCGCGAATTCTTTGAGGTGGACCGCCACTTCATCGTGCTGGCGGCGCTGAAGGCGCTGGCCGACGACGGCGTGATCGGGCGTGACAAGGTGAGCGAGGCCATCAGCCGCTACGGGATCAACGTCGACAAGACGAACCCCGTAGCGGTCTGAGTTACTGCCCAGGCGTTGGCAGCGGTGGGATCGCCTCTGTCGGCGCCGGCAGGTTCGGGTTGGTCGGCGCTGGCGCTGGTTCCGCAGCCGGTGCAGGTGTTGGCGCAGTGGTCGGCGCCGGCTCGGCCTGTGGCGCAATCGGTGCCGCCTCTGGCGGCGGTGCCAGCGGTTCCGACACGGCGGGCGCTACCGGTGCGTCCTTGGGCGCGTCGACCTTATCGGCAGGCGCTACCTTATCGGCAGGCGCAGGCTTATCAGCAGGCGCAGCCGCTTTCGGCTCCGGCACGCCCAGCTCAGCCTTCGGCTTCTCTGGAATATGCTCGGCCGCCTTCACGTCCTGGGGCAGGAACACATCCACCAGCGAGAAATAGCGATCGTAAAACTTCGGGGCCGTCACCGTCTCGCTGGCCACCTTGACCATCGAATCATCGGTTGAGCCGATCGGCATCGACACCGAGCCCAACACACCCACGCCGAGGCTGGCGGAGTTGTTGACCTTTTTCAGCGCGTAGCGGTCCTGCAAGGCGTTGGCGAACATGGTTGAGTGCTTGGCGCCTTTGCCATCATCGGCACACACCACGTTGAAGCTGATTTGCAGATGGGTTTCGCCGGTTTGCTGGAAACTCTTGTTACCCACCACCAGCTTGGGGTCGCTGCTGGTGATGATGTAACCCTGGCTCAACAGCGCACGTCGCGCCGCTTCACAGGCCGCCACATCGCTGACCGGGTAATCACGGGAGAACGTGCCGGAGTCGTCGAAATTCTCATGTTCATAAATAGCGGTCTTGGGTGACGAGCAGCCCGCAGCGCCCGCCAGCACCAGCGCCAACCCGAGGCCACGCAAGTGAAATGATGTCGACATCGAAAATCCTGAGGAAAACAGTCAGGGCGCTATTGTGCAACAGAACGCAGGGTTGGCGCGCACATTCCTGTCGGTAAAACGTCACAGCGTTATTACACCGCCTGCGCAGGGAAAAGCCCGGCACACATATGGTCGATAAACACCCGCAGCTTGGCCGAGGCGAAGCGACTCGAGGGCCACAGCATCCAGAAACTGCCACGGTGGACCAGATGCTCATCCAGCACCCGTTGCAGACGCCCCTGGCGCACCGCCTCCTTGACCATGAAGTCCGGCAGGCAGGCGATGCCCAGCCCTTCGTGTACCACATAGCTGAGGGACTCGATGGTGGTGCTGATCAGCGGCGCACGTAACACCGGCTCCGCCACGCCGGGCACATGGCGCAGTGGCCAGGGCTCCAGCTTGCCGGTGGCGCAGAACTTGTGGCGCAGGCAGGCATGGCCGCTCAAATCCTGCGGCTGTTGCGGGGTGCCGTATTGCGCCAGGTAGTCTGGCGAGGCCACCAGGACCAGTTGGTAGTGCCCCAGATGACGTGCCATCAGCCGCGAATCTTCCGGCTTGCCGGTACGAATCACCGCATCAAACCCCTCCTCGATCACGTCGACCATGCGGTCGGAAAAATCCACATCCAGTTCAATGTCCGGGTAGGCGCGCATAAAGTCGCTGAGCACCGGCATCAACAGGCCACGCACTTGCGGCAAGCTGATGCGCAATGTGCCTCGGGGCGTGGCGCCAGCCTCAGTCAATTCCTGCTCGGCCGCTTCCACCTCAGCCAGAATCCGTCGCGAGCGCTCCAGGAACAGCGCGCCTTCGCCGGTCAGGGTGACGCTGCGTGTGCTGCGATGAAACAGCCGCACGCCCAGGCGTTCTTCCATGCGCGCGATGCTTTTGCCCACGGCCGAAGACGACACCCCCAGCACGCGGCCAGCAGCGGTAAAGCTGCGGGTTTCCGCAACCTGCACGAACACCGCAAGGCTACTCAGACTGTCCATCGCCCACCTTTATCGATTGCGGACTTTGATGTCCGATAAGTTCGGAACCTTAGCCTGTTTTTCCGCAACCCACAGCCCCCTACTCTGCCTCCCTGACTTTTGCATGGAGACGGAACATGAGCGACTGCCCCTCGATTGCCAACCCGGCCGTCACGACCGAAAAGGACGCACTGCCCCTCGGCGGCTTGCTGGCCTTGGCGTGCGCCGGGTTTATCACGATTCTGACCGAGGCCATGCCGGCCGGGCTGCTGCCGCAAATGAGCGAAGGGCTGCAGGTTTCGCAGGCGTTGGTCGGCCAACTGGTGACCCTGTATGCCCTCGGTTCATTGCTCGCGGCCATTCCCCTGACCTTATTGACCCAAGGCTGGCGGCGGCGTCCGTTGCTGCTGATTGCCATCGGCGGCTTTGCCCTGGTCAACAGCGTCACGGCACTCTCCACCCATTACGGGCTGACCCTGGTAGCGCGGTTTTTTGCCGGCGTATTCGCCGGGTTGCTTTGGGCGTTGCTGGCCGGGTATGCGAGCCGGATGGTGGCCCCGCGCCTGCAAGGCCGAGCGATTGCTGTGGCCATGCTCGGCGCACCGCTGGCGTTGTCGCTGGGTGTACCCGCCGGCACTTTCCTTGGCACCGCGGTGGGCTGGCGCCTGAGCTTTGCCATCATGACTGGGCTGACGCTGTTGCTGTTGGTGTGGGCACGCTGGCAACTGCCGGACTTCGCCGGGCAAGCGGCGCAAAAGCGCTTGGGTTTGCGCCAAGTGTTTAACCTGCCAGGCATTCGTCCGGTGCTGTGGGTGACGTTTACCTACGTACTGGCGCACAACATTTTGTACACCTACATCGCGCCACTGCTGGTGCCTGCCGGGATAGTCGCCGACATCGACCGGATCTTGCTGGTGTTCGGTCTCGCGGCCTTGCTGAGCATCTGGCTGACGGGCGTGCTGATTGATCAACACTTGCAGCGCCTGCTGATCATCAGTTGCGTGATGTTCGCGGTAGCGGCCCTGGCACTGGGCGTGTGGATGACCTCCACCCGTGCGGTGTATGCCAGCGTGGCGCTGTGGGGCCTGGCCTTTGGTGGCTTGCCGGCGCTGCTGCAGACGGCGCTGGCCAAGTCCGCCGGTGACTCGGCCGATGCCGCGCAATCGATGCTGGTGACGGTCTGGAACCTGGGAATTGCCGGCGGCGGGTTGGCGGGCGGCCTGTTGCTGCAAACATCGGGGGTTGGCGTGTTCCCCTGGGCGGTGGGCGGATTGGTGCTGTTGGCATTGGCGGCGACACGGCGCATCGCGAGGACAAGCGCTGGATATACGGTTAACCTTGAAACACCCTGAAACTTATTTGGAATTCACCTGGGTGATCAAACCGTTCATTTCACTGCGCCGCCGCTTTACCTCACTGCGCTGGCGCACCCGGATCACCCTGTGGGCCGGTGCCACCATCGCCGGGCTGATGGTGGTGATGTTTGCGCGCCTGGCTGACATGGCGCTCACTCAGTTCGCCGAGCAATCCAGCGCCCATCCGTGGCTGCCCTTTCTCTATACACCGCTGGTGGGCATGTTGGTGGTGTGGCTGACCACACGCTTTTTTGCCGGTGCCCAAGGCAGCGGCATTCCCCAGGTCATCGCCGCCACCCGCCTGGCCAACAAGGGGCAGGACGTCAGCAAGCTGGTGTCCCTGCGCATCGCCTTCGCCAAGATAGGCCTCGGTACATTGGCGTTGACCGGCGGCTTTTCTGCCGGGCGCGAAGGGCCGTCCGTGCAGGTGGCGGCGTCGATCATGCACTTCTTCCATCGCTACCTGCCCAATGCCCGCATCATCCGCAGCGAAGACTTGATCCTGGCCGGCGGCGCCGCCGGTATCGCCGCGGCGTTCAATACGCCGTTGGCCGGCATCGCCTTCGCAGTTGAGGAGCTGGGACGCAAGCTCGAAACCCGCACCAGCGGTGTCTTGCTCAGCACGATTATTTTGTCGGGGATGGTCGCCATCGCCCTGCAGGGCAATTACAACTATTTCGGCCACCTGGACGTTGAGGAGATCAAACTCGACATCATTATTCCGGTGCTGGCGGCAGGCATCGGCTGCGGCCTGCTCGGCGGGCTGTTCAGCCGCATGCTGCTGTGGCCCCAGCGCCACCACAGGTTTGTGGTCTGGGAATGGCGGCGTGCCCACCCGGTGTGGTTCGCCGGGGCGTGTGGGCTGGTAGTGGCAATCCTGGGCTGGCTCAGCGGCGGAATGTCCTTCGGCAGCGGCTACGGGATTACTTCGCAGATCATTGCTGCCGATGTCGGCTTGCCGTGGCATGCGCCGGTCACGCGTTTTCTGGCCACGGTGGTCACCTATTTTTCCGGGATTCCCGGCGGCATCTTTGCCCCGTCGCTGGCCGTCGGCGCGGCCGTGGGCGCCAACGCCGCCGAGCTTTTCGCGCTGGCAGCGCAACCGATCATTGCGCTGTGCATGGTGGGCTTTCTGGCGGCCGTGACCCAATCGCCGATCACCTCGGCGATCATCGTGATGGAGATGATCGACAGCCACGGGATGGTGATCAGCCTGATGGCGGTGGCGCTGATTGCCAAGGCCGTCAGTTCGCGAATGGGGCCGGAGTTGTACCAGCAATTGGCGCGCGGTTTTCTGCACCCGCCGACAAAAAGCCCGTAACCCTGACAACATTGTTTACAACTTATTCATCAACTTCCTATCATCGCCCTGGGTGCGTGACTGCATAGGGCACAACGCAGGTTAAAGCAAAGCATTGGTCGGGCCGCCAATGGAGACTTGTCGTGCCCAAAAAACACCCTGCCATCCCTCGTCCCCAGGCATTGACCGAGGGCGCACTGTCGGCCCTTGAGCGGTTTTCACGCATCGAGGCGGTCAGCGGCATCGTCCTGCTGCTGGCGGCCATTGCCGCGTTGATCTGGGCCAACAGCCCCGCCGCGGCGTCCTACGAACACTTCTGGAACACCCCGATCACCCTCGGGCTGGGCGACTTCAGTGTGTCGCGTTCACTGCACTTTCTGGTCAATGACGGCCTGATGACCATCTTCTTCCTGGTGGTTGGCGCCGAGATCCGCCAGGAAATAAAGGACGGCGCACTCGCCAACCTGAAACTTGCGACCCTGCCGCTGGGCGCCGCACTGGGTGGCGTATTGATGCCCGCCATCCTCTACACCGCGCTCAATCATGGCACCGCCGCCGCCAGTGGCTGGGCCGTGCCCACTGCCACCGACATTGCCTTTGCCGTCGGCGTGCTGGCGCTGTTGGGCAAATCGATCCCCAGCGGTGTGCGTGTGCTGCTGCTGGCACTGGCCATCATCGATGACATCGTGGCGATCCTGATCATTGCCGTGTTCTTCACTGCCAGCCTGGACTACATGGGCCTGGTGGTGGCCGCAGGTGGCTTGGCCTTAGTGCTGGTGTTCCAGCGGATGGGCATCAGCAAGGCGGCGATCTATCTGCTGCCGGGGGCGATTGTCTGGTTCGGCCTGCTCAAGACCGGCGTGCACCCGACCCTCGCCGGGGTGATCCTGGGCCTGATGACGCCGGTGAGTTCCAAACCGACCACCGAACGCCCCCTGGACACCATCGGTCGTACCTTCAACGAGCTGATGGATCGCCTTTCGCATCCGGCCGAAGACGCGCACCAGGTTGCCAAGCCGCTCAAGCAACTGCGCGAAGCCCAGCGCGAGCTGATGCCGCCGGTGCAGCGCGTGCAATCGGCGTTGCACCCGTGGGTCGCATTCGGTGTGATGCCATTGTTCGCCCTGGCCAATGCCGGCGTGAGCCTGCAGGGCCTGAACCTTGAGCACCCGCTGCCCCACGGCGTGTTCATGGGCGTGATCGTCGCCTTGGTGATCGGCAAGCCGTTGGGCGTGATGCTGGCGAGTGTCACGCTGGTCAAACTCAATATCTGCAAGCTGCCTGACGGTGTCACGTGGAGCGGTGTCGGCCTGGTCGGCCTGCTGGCGGGGATTGGCTTTACCATGTCGATCTTTATCTCGTCCCTGGCCTTCTCCGACCCGGAACTGCTGGCAGCGGCCAAACTGAGTGTGCTGACGGCGTCGACAGTGGCAGCGGTGATTGGGTTGAGCTGGGGCAAGCTGAAGTTCTGAGCCGGTCTGCGCGGCCCGCTTTCTGCACTTGCGTGCGGGTGACGCAGAGCGTCACGGGATGCATTACCACGCAGAGCGTGGGAACGATCAGTTCTGAGCCGGACATTGCGCAAAAAAAAGCCCCCGGTCTTTCGGACCGGGGGCTTTTCTATTCAAACCAACATCAGAACTTCTTGATGTCAGCCTTGGTTTCCAACTGCTTGCGGTAGGCAGCAAAGTCCTGCTGGCCAATACGCGAGGCGAGGAAGCGGCGGTATTGCGCCTTTTCTTCGTCGGTAGGGGCTGCAGCTTCGTTGACGCCGTTCAAGCGCACGATCACCAGGCTACCGTCAGCCAGGGTCACGGTGGTGAAGGTCGGCTTGTCCTTGGCCGCAGGCTTAGGCATGCGGAACAAGGCTTGCAGCACGGCCGGCTCGACCGCTTCAGCGTTACGGGTTGCCGCTTCAGTCACCTTCCAGGCCTGACCGTCGATCGGCTGGTTCAACGGGGTCTTGCCATCACGCAGGCTGGCGATCAACTCGTCGGCATGGGTTTTGGCAGCCGCGATGGCGCGCTCTTTGGTCATCTGGGTGCGGATCGCCGCCGATACGCTTTCCAGCGGCAGTTGCGTTGGCTTCAGATGCTCTTTGGCACGCAGCACGATGATGGTTTCCGGGTCCAGCTCGATAGCGCTGCTGTTGGCACCTTCATCCAGCACTTCCGGGCTGAACGCAGCAGTGACCACGGCACGGTTGGCCGCAACACCTTCGCCACCTTCACGGCCAAACGGCGCGGACGTGTGCACGGTCAGCTTCAGGTCGGACGCCGGCTGAGCCAGGTCGGAGGCTTCGAATGCCGCGTCTTCCAATTGCTTGGTCGCCTCGACATAACGCTGCTCGACCTGCTGGGTCTTGAGTTCACGGGTCAGCTTGTCTTTCAGGCTGGCAAACGATGGCACTTCTGGTGCTTCAACGCCCAACAGCTTGATCAAGTGCCAACCGAAGGTGGTACGCACCGGCGCCGACACCTGATCCTTGTTCAAGGCATACAGGGCGGTTTCGAAGTCCGGGTCGTAGACGCCAGGGCCGGCAAAGCCCAAGTCACCGCCATTGTTGGCCGAACCTGGATCCTGGGAGAACTCCTTGGCCAGGGCTTCGAACTTCTCGCCCTTGGCCAGGCGTGCCTGGATGTCTTCGATCTTGGCCTTGGCTTGCGCGTCGGTGGTCTTGTCGTTGACTTCAATCAGGATGTGCGCAGCACGACGCTGTTCAGCCAGGTTGGCGGTTTCTTTCTGATAGGCCGCCTGCAGCTCTTCGTCCTTGACGGTGACCTGGTCGAAGAAGGACGACTTCTTCAGTTCCAGGTAATCGATGACCACTTGATCCGGGGTCATGAACTCTTTGGCGTGCTGGTCGTAGTAAGCCTTGACCTCATCGTCGGTAAGCTTCACGGCCGCAGGGTCGGTCTTGATCTTGACGGTGGCAAAATCGCGGGTCTGTTTTTCCAGACGGGCGAAAGCCAGCACTTCGGCGTCGGTGACAAAACCGCTGCCGGCGATGCCTGCGCGAACCTGGCCGATCAGCATTTCCTGGGTCAGCATCTGACGGAATTGCATACGGGTGTAGCCCAGCTGACGGATCACCTGGTCAAAGCGTTCGGCACTGAACTTGCCGTCGACCTGGAATTCCGGCGTCTGCAGGATCACCTGGTCCAGCGCAGCTTCAGAGAAGCCGAACTTGGAATCTGCGGCGCCTTGCAGCAACAGCTTGCGATCGATCAAGCCCTTCAGAGCCGCTTCGCGCAGCAGTTTTTCGTCCAGCAGCGAAGCATCGAAATCCTTGCCCAGCTGTTGCATCAGCTGGCGACGTTGCATATCGACGGCCTGGCCCAGTTCGGTCTGGGTGATTTCTTCACCGTTGACCTTGGCCACGTCCTGCTTGTTGTTACCCGAAGCCTGGAAAATGGCCTCGATACCGGTGAACGCCATCAATGCGACGATGATCCCGATAATGGTCTTGGCAATCCAGCCTTGTGAATTGTCCCTGATATTTTGCAGCATGCGTCCCCCAGAAACGGTTGATCTTCAAAAATTAGGCAACCGTGGAGCGTGGGTAGAGTCCGGATAGAAGAAAGGCGCATCCGAGGATGCGCCTTCTCGTAACTGGCGGAGCGGACGGGGTTTTGAACCACACCCCAGGCCCTGGCGACCCGATGGATACGTGGGTCAGCTGCCGCTCCGCTGCCAGGTCAGACCTGCGTCTGACCCGGGTAAGCAAGGCTTGAACGAAGCTTAGTTAACCGCTTCTTTCAGGGCTTTACCGGCTTTGAAACCTGGTTTTTTGGCAGCAGCGATTTGCAGTGCTTTGCCAGTCTGTGGGTTACGGCCAGTGCGAGCTGGGCGGTCAGTCACAGAGAAAGTACCGAAGCCTACCAGTACCACGGAGTCGCCGGCCTTCAGAGCGCCAGTGACGGATTCGATTACTGCGTCCAGCGCACGGCCAGCAGCAGCTTTCGGGATATCAGCGGATGCGGCGATAGCATCAATCAGTTCCGACTTGTTCACTCTAAGTCCCCTTATATATCTATTGAGTATGATTCTAAGTTTTTTGGTGAAAGCAAAAACCAGTGCTGAATGGCCTACAGACACTTAAGAGCCGCTTTATAACAAGGGCTCTAAAAAGCTGTCAAGGAAGCCCCCAGGCTTAATCGCATTAATGCGTGCTAATTCTTTCCTTGGAATCGGACTCGCGTTTTTCGTCCTTCGCGACAATCTCCGGAGCTACATCCGGCAAGGGCTCCGGCGCGTATTGCAGCGCAATTTGCAGGACCTCGTCAATCCATTTAACCGGTTTAATCTGAAGATCCTGCTTGATATTGTCAGGAATTTCCTTCAAGTCGCGAACATTCTCTTCCGGAATGATCACGGTCTTGATACCACCCCGGTGTGCAGCGAGCAATTTCTCTTTCAGGCCACCGATGGCCAATACCTGACCACGCAGGGTAATTTCCCCGGTCATCGCCACATCGGCACGCACAGGAATGCCCGTCAGTGCCGACACCAGTGCCGTGCACATGCCTACACCGGCGCTAGGGCCGTCTTTGGGGGTCGCCCCTTCCGGCATGTGGATGTGGGTGTCGTGCTTCTCGTGGAAGTCCAGGGGGATCCCCAGGCTCTTGGCGCGGCTGCGCACCACGGTCTGCGCGGCGGTGATCGATTCGACCATCACATCACCCAGCGAACCGGTCTTGATAAGCTGGCCTTTGCCCGGGATCACCGCAGCTTCGATGGTCAGCAGTTCGCCGCCCACCTGGGTCCACGCCAGGCCAGTCACCTGCCCTACCTGATCCTGCTGCTCAGCCAGGCCGTAACGGAATTTCTTCACGCCCAGGAAGTGCTCCAGGGAATCGGCAACCACCTTCACCGAGAAGCGTTTTTCCAGCGAGTGCTCCTTGACCGCTTTGCGGCAGATCTTCGCAATCTGACGCTCAAGGCCACGCACGCCGGCTTCGCGGGTGTAGTAACGCACGATGTCGCGGATTGCTTCGACGTCAAATTCGATCTCGCCTTTTTTCAGGCCATTGGCCGAAATTTGCTTGGGCGCGAGGTATTTGACGGCGATGTTGATCTTCTCGTCTTCGGTGTAACCCGGCAGACGAATCACCTCCATCCGGTCCAGCAGGGCTGGCGGGATGTTCATGGAGTTGGAGGTGCACAGGAACATTACGTCGGACAAGTCGTAGTCGACTTCCAGGTAATGGTCGTTGAAATTGTGGTTCTGCTCGGGGTCGAGCACTTCGAGCAACGCCGAGGCCGGATCGCCACGCATGTCGCTGCCCATTTTGTCGATTTCATCGAGCAGGAACAGCGGGTTGCGCACACCCACCTTTGTCATTTTTTGAATCAATCTTCCCGGCATCGAACCGATGTAAGTACGGCGATGGCCACGAATTTCCGCTTCATCACGCACACCGCCAAGGGCCATGCGCACAAATTTACGGTTGGTGGCACTGGCAATCGACTCGGCCAGGGAGGTTTTACCTACACCGGGAGGGCCGACCAGGCACAACACCGGGCCACGAATTTTCTTCACGCGCTTTTGCACGGCGAGGTATTCGAGGATGCGTTCTTTGACTTCTTCGAGGCCGTAGTGGTCGGCGTCAAGGATCTCTTCGGCACGGGCCAGGTCCAGGCGCACTTTGGTCTGAGCCTTCCACGGCACCTGCACCAGCCAGTCGATGTAGGAACGCACCACGGTGGCTTCGGCCGACATTGGCGACATTTGCTTGAGCTTGTTCAGCTCAGCCATGGCCTTGGTCAGGGCGTCTTTAGGCAAGCCGGCGGCGTCGATGCGCTTTTTCAGCTCTTCGACTTCGTTGTGGCCTTCTTCGCTGTCGCCGAGTTCTTTCTGAATGGCCTTCATCTGCTCATTCAGGTAGTACTCGCGCTGGCTGCGCTCCATTTGTTTCTTCACGCGACCACGGATGCGCTTCTCAACCTGCAGCAGGTCGATTTCGCCATCCAGCAGCGCCAGCACGTGTTCGACACGGGCCGGCAGGTCGATGATTTCGAGGATGTCCTGCTTCTGCTCGATCTTGAGCGCCATGTGCGCGGCCATGGTGTCGACCAGGCGGCTTGGCTCATCGATGCTGTTGAGGGAAGACAGCACTTCAGCCGGGACTTTCTTGCCCAACTGCACATACTGCTCGAACTGCGAGAGCAGGCTGCGCACAAACACTTCGGATTCTCGCTCAGGGGCTTCGACTTCGTCGATCAGCGCCACTTCGGCGCGCAGATGACCGTCCACCTCCATGAAGCGCTCGACCGCACCACGCTGCTCGCCTTCAACCAGCACCTTGACAGTGCCATCGGGCAATTTGAGCAATTGCAGAACAGTCGCAACGGTGCCGACGCGATACAGGGCGTCTTCGCCTGGATCATCATCAGCAGGATTCTTCTGGGCTAACAGCAGGATTTGCTTGTCGCCCGTCATCGCAGCCTCGAGGGCTTCGATAGACTTCTCGCGCCCCACGAACAGCGGGATAACCATGTGCGGATAGACGACGACATCACGCAACGGCAGGAGAGGCAATTCAATGGTTGTCTTCATGATTTCGCCTCTATGACAGTTGAAAAATTAGCTTGAAACCAAGATGGGGGCTGTACGCAAAAAAAACAAGCTCAATGCCAGCAGTTAAACGCATGAATAAACGCGAATTTAACCGCAAAACACAAACCGCCCCGAAAAACCGCCACATAAAAAGAAAGGGCCTCGAAAGGCCCTTGCTTGTACTGCGACGGCTTGACGCTTACGCGTCAGGTGCAGCCTTGGCAGCCGGCTCACTGTTTTCGTAGATATACAGTGGCTTGGACTTGCCTTCGATAACGCTTTCGTCGATCACCACCTTGCTCACTTCGGATTGCGAGGGGATTTCGTACATGGTGTCGAGCAATACGCCTTCGAGGATCGAACGCAGGCCACGTGCACCGGTCTTGCGCTCCAGTGCCCGCTTGGCCACTGATTTGAGTGCATCGGTACGGAACTCGAGGTCTACACCTTCCATCTCGAACAGCTTGGCGTATTGCTTGGTCAGGGCGTTTTTCGGCTCGGTGAGGATCTGAATCAGAGCAGCCTCATCCAGTTCGTCCAACGTGGCCAGGACCGGTAGACGGCCAACGAATTCCGGGATCAGACCGAACTTGACCAAATCGTCAGGCTCGACTTCACGCAGGGATTCGCCCACCTTCTTGCCTTCTTCCTTGCTGCGCACTTCTGCACCGAAACCAATGCCGCCACGGGTGGAACGTTGCTGAATAACCTTTTCCAGCCCCGAGAATGCACCGCCACAGATGAACAGGATGTTGCGCGTATCAACCTGAAGGAATTCCTGCTGCGGGTGCTTGCGGCCGCCTTGTGGCGGTACGGAAGCAACCGTGCCTTCGATCAGTTTCAACAGGGCTTGCTGCACGCCTTCACCGGAAACGTCCCGGGTGATCGACGGGTTGTCGGACTTGCGCGAAATCTTGTCGATTTCGTCGATGTAGACAATACCCATCTGGGCCTTCTCTACGTCGTAGTCACACTTCTGCAGCAGCTTCTGAATGATGTTCTCGACATCTTCACCCACGTAGCCAGCCTCGGTGAGGGTGGTGGCGTCGGCGATGGTGAACGGAACGTTCAGCAGGCGAGCGAGGGTTTCTGCAAGCAGGGTTTTACCCGAGCCTGTAGGACCGATCAGCAAGATGTTGCTCTTGCCGAGTTCGACTTCGTCGCCTTTCTTGTCACGCTGGTTCAAGCGCTTGTAGTGGTTGTACACCGCTACCGCCAAAACCTTTTTTGCACGCTCTTGACCAATCACATACTGGTCAAGGATGCCGCTGATTTCTTTAGGCGAAGGCAATTTATGCGCGCTGCTCTCGGCCTGGGCTTCCTGCACCTCCTCGCGGATGATGTCATTGCACAGGTCGACGCACTCGTCGCAGATAAACACCGAGGGGCCGGCAATCAATTTGCGTACTTCATGCTGGCTTTTGCCGCAGAAGGAGCAATAGAGCAGCTTGCCGTTGTCCTCGCCGTTGCGGGTGTCAGTCATTCGTTCGATCCAAATCCGATAGGCTTGCAACACAAGATGAAGGCTTATGCGGGCTTTTTCAAGCCCGCCGGTGGTCGGACATGCCGACCAGCCTTATTTTGAGGTGCTTATATTAAGCGGGGCGCTTTTCGATCACTGCGTCGATCAACCCGTATTCACGAGCGGCTTCAGCGCTCATGAAATTGTCGCGGTTGGTATCACGCTCGATTTCTTCCAGGGTGTGCCCGCTGTGTTTGGCCATCAGCGTGTTCAGACGCTCACGAATAAACAGGATTTCCTTGGCGTGGATTTCGATGTCCGATGCCTGGCCCTGGAAACCGCCCAACGGCTGGTGAATCATCACGCGCGAGTTCGGCAGGCAGTAACGCTTGCCCTCGGCACCTGCGGTCAGCAGGAACGCGCCCATGCTGCAGGCCTGGCCGATGCACGTGGTCGACACGTTTGGCTTGATGAACTGCATGGTGTCGTAGATCGACATGCCTGCAGTGACCGAGCCGCCCGGGGAGTTGATGTAAAGATGGATGTCCTTGTCCGGGTTTTCCGCTTCAAGGAACAGCAGTTGCGCGCAGATCAGGTTGGCCATGTAGTCCTCTACCGGGCCGACCAGAAAAATCACTCGTTCCTTGAGCAGGCGCGAGTAGATGTCATAGGCGCGTTCGCCACGAGCAGATTGCTCGACAACCATCGGGACCAGGCCGCCAGCGGCCTGGATATCAGAGTTCTGCTGAATATAGGAATTACGGAACATGCTCTGCAGTTACTCCCAAATAGTCATGTCTTGAAAACGCATAAGCCAGCGCGAGGCTGGCTTATGGTTATATTTCGAACGAGTTGGACAATCAGTCGGCTTGTGCTGCTTCCGCCGGTTTGACTGCTTCTTCGTAAGAGACCGCTTTGTCGGTCACCTTAGCCTTCTGCAGAACAGTATCCACAACTTGTTCTTCCAGCACAACCGAACGTACTTCGTTCAGTTGCTGGTCGTTCTTGTAGTACCAAGCCACGACCTGCTCAGGCTCCTGGTAGGCCGAAGCCATTTCCTGGATCATTTCGCGAACGCGATCTTCGTCAGGCTTGAGGTCGAATTGCTTGACCACTTCAGCCACGACCAGACCCAGTACAACGCGGCGCTTGGCTTGCTCTTCGAACAGCTCGGCCGGCAGTTGGTCAGGCTTGATGTTGCCACCGAACTGCTGAACCGCTTGAACGCGCAGGCGATCCACTTCGTTGGACAGCAAGGCCTTGGGCACTTCGATCGGGTTGGCGGCCAGCAGACCATCCATTACCTGGTTCTTGACCTTGGACTTGATGGCCTGACGCAGTTCACGCTCCATGTTCTTGCGAACTTCGGTGCGGAAACCGTCGATGCCGGTTTCCTTGATACCGAACTGGGCGAAGAACTCTTCGTTCAGCTCAGGCAGCTTAGGCTCGGAAACGCTGTTGACGGTCACGGTGAACTCGGCGGCTTTGCCGGCCAGGTCCAGGTTCTGGTAGTCAGCCGGGAAAGTCAGGCTCAGAACGCGTTCTTCACCGGCCTTGGCGCCAACCAGGCCGTCTTCGAAGCCCGGGATCATGCGGTTGGAACCCAGCACCAGCTGGGTGCCCTTGGCGGAGCCGCCAGCGAATGCTTCGCCGTCAACCTTGCCAACGAAATCGATGTTCAGCTGGTCTTCGTTCTGGGCGGCACGTTCGGCCACTTCGAAACGAGTGTTCTGCTTGCGCAGGATTTCCAGCATGTTGTCCAGGTCGGCATCCGCCACGTCAGCGCTCAGGCGCTCAACGGCGATGTCTTCGAAACCGGCAACGGTGAATTCCGGGAACACTTCGAATACGGCAACGTATTCCAGGTCTTTACCGGCTTCCAGGGATTTAGGCTCGATCGAAGGCGAACCCGCTGGATTCAGCTTGTGCTCGACAACAGCTTCGTAAAAGGAAGCCTGGATCACGTCACCCACAGCTTCCTGACGCGCATCGGCACCAAAACGACGCTTGATTTCGCTCATTGGCACTTTGCCTGGACGGAAACCAGCGATCTTGGCCTTTTGGGCAGTCTGCTGCAGACGCTTGTTGACCGCAGTCTCAATACGCTCTGCCGGAACGGTGATGCTCAGGCGGCGCTCGATGGCAGTAGTATTTTCAACAGAAACTTGCATGGATATTCCTCGTTGCACAGACGTTAGCCGGCCGTTTCCGACCCCAGAATCAAGGGCATGCATTCTAGTGGGTCAAACTCAAGAAGTCACCCTACTGAAAACGGGTGGAAAAACAGCAGGCCATTTATAGGTTCAAGTGCACGCATGCACCTCATCCCGTTAGCAAATACAGCGCATCACGCCAGGGCTCTAGGCCAGCCCTTCAATATATAGAAGAGCCGGATGCACACCCCGGCGAGCGACCCTGCAAGCAAGGTCGAAGGGTGTGGCGGCAGCATCGAGAAACACAAATACGATGAAACGCCCCACCCCGGAAACTCAAAACACTCAAACAAAAACGGCACAGCCCTTTTTCAGGTACTGCGCCGTTATTCGCTATTAAATAGCTGTACTGACCCTTATATAGCCGCGGATCAGTTCTACACGCTCAAAACCGGCAACGATTCTAACGCCAAGGCATTGAGAATGCTTGTTTTTTCTTGACGTCAATCAAGGCCACAGGCCTGGTGCCGGTCGATGGCGGCAAAAACACGACTGCGCGCCCGGTGCAGCAACACCCGCGCGTTGCACAGACTGACGCCCAGCAACTCGGCAATCTCCTCGAGCTCAAGCCCTACACGCTCACGCAGCACAAGGGCGGCGCTCTGAAGTGTCGGCAGCTCCTGCAACGTGCGCTCGATACAGGCACGCAGTTCGTCCTCACTGACCAGCGCCTCAGGCGTATCTTCGTGCCAGCCAGCCGGTGCCGACAACCATTGACCGCTGGCGGCGCAAAAGCGCTCCTGACCCAAAGCGTCGTCGAAAAACACTTCACGCCGATTCCGACCATAGCGGCCCTTGGCTTTATTGGCCGTAATCGTCAGCACCCAGGTCTTGAGGCTGGAGCGCCCCTGAAAACCACTCAGCCCGCGCACAATTGCCAACCAGGCGTCCTGCACCACATCATCGACATGCCGATGCCCGGCAATCGCCGAAGCCACCGCGCGCATGGCGCCCTGATGGGTGTTGACCAGATCGCAATACGCCGATTGCTCCCCCAACAGCAGGCGCCCGAGCAAGTGCGCCTCGCCAACCGCCATTCCCTGACTGTGATCCTGCTGTTGTGCCAACATTTTTCAGACCCTCCACGTAGCAGCGGATGAGGATCCAGGCCCGTCCACGGCCATCCTCGTCAATACATACGCGGCCGGGCATTTTTCGGATGCAAAAAAAAGCGCCAGATCATTGATCTGGCGCTTTTTGGAATATGGGGTGGACGAAGGGGATCGAACCCTCGACAACGGGAGTCACAATCCCGTGCTCTACCAACTGAGCTACGCCCACCATATTGCATCAACAAGAAACTCGAACACCTTCCTTGTCTGGCCCCACCCTGCCTGATGGCTGAATGACGCTTAATTGGTGCGGATGAAGAGACTCGAACTCTTACGCCTCGCGGCGCTGGAACCTAAATCCAGTGTGTCTACCAATTCCACCACATCCGCGCTTGAAGCTCTTAAAGCAAAGGCGCCAGACGATTAATCTGGCGCCTTTTAAATATGGGGTGGACGAAGGGGATCGAACCCTCGACAACGGGAGTCACAATCCCGTGCTCTACCAACTGAGCTACGCCCACCATCTAGCGCTACTTGTGCCAAAGCTGCCTAATGGCGCACCCGGCAGGACTCGAACCTGCGACCATCCGCTTAGAAGGCGGATGCTCTATCCAGCTGAGCTACGGGCGCCTTATTAATCTGTACTCGTTGAAGATTACAAACTAAGTGCTTCCAGCCTTGCAGAACAGCTCTATCTGCTCGACCTTCTTAACCAGTGCTAGGCTGTGCCCGACAAGTGCGACGAATAGTATAGACGGCCTTGATACCCGTCAAATCTTTTTTGAAAAAAACTGATTTTATTTAAGGGGTTAGGGCAATTTGCAGACCAAGCGCCTTTGCCCTCACGTCATGGCGTGCGAGAATGCGCGCACTTTTCTTCCCCCTCTCGATGGTTAATCACGCGTAATGACTGCACAACTTATCGACGGCAAATCAATCGCCGCCAGCCTGCGCCAGCAGATCGCCAAACGAGTCACCGAGCGCCGCCTGCAAGGCCTGCGCACGCCTGGCCTCGCGGTGATCCTGGTCGGCAGCGATCCTGCCTCTCAGGTTTATGTCTCGCACAAGCGTAAAGACTGTGAAGAGGTCGGCTTTATTTCCAAGGCCTACGACTTGCCTTCCGAGACCACCCAGCAGGCGCTTACCGACCTGATCGACGGCCTCAACGACGATCCGGCCATCGACGGCATCCTGCTGCAATTGCCGCTGCCCGAGCACCTGGACGCCTCCAAACTGCTCGAGCGCATCCGCCCGGACAAAGACGTCGACGGCTTCCACCCGTATAACGTCGGCCGCCTGGCCCAGCGTATTCCGCTGCTGCGCCCGTGCACCCCGAAGGGCATCATGACCCTGCTGGAAAGCACCGGCGTCGATCTGTACGGCCTCGATGCGGTAGTGGTCGGCGCCTCCAACATCGTCGGTCGCCCGATGGCCATGGAACTGCTGCTGGCCGGCTGCACCGTGACTGTGACCCACCGTTTCACCAAGGACCTCGCCGGCCATGTTGGCCGCGCCGACCTGGTGGTGGTTGCCGCCGGCAAGCCGGGCCTGGTCAAGGGCGAGTGGATCAAGGAAGGCGCCATCGTCATCGACGTAGGCATCAACCGTCAGGATGACGGCAAGCTGGTCGGCGACGTGGTGTACGAAACCGCCCTGCCCCGCGCCGGCTGGATCACCCCGGTACCCGGCGGTGTCGGCCCGATGACCCGTGCGTGCCTGCTGGAAAATACCCTGTACGCGGCAGAAACCCTGCACGACTAATAACCAGTGGTACTGAAAAAGCCCTGCCTTATCGCAGGGCTTTTTATTGCGCGGCTAAAAACCCTTTTTTTCTTAGTTTTTAAGTACTTTCGTCTGGTTCTAGAAGAACATTCGACAGTTCTTCGTCCATACTCCTAAAATGTAACGGCATTTATCAAAAAACCGTTTTCGAACGGCATTTTCCTTACTTTTTTAGCGAGTTCACCCGCGTGAAAATTCGTCTCTCTCTTGTCAGCCTATTGTTTGCATTTACAGGCACCTTCGCACACGCTGCCGAAACCACTCTGGCCCCGCGTGATAACTCCAAACTGCAGATCGCTTCCGGCAGCGCCATATTGGTCGACCTGCAGACCAATAAAGTCATCTACGCCAGCAACCCCGATGTGGTAGTGCCGATTGCCTCCGTCAGCAAGCTGATGACCGGCCTGATCGTGCTCGAAGCCAAACAGAACATGGATGAGTACATCGACATCAACATCAAGGACACGCCGGAGATGAAAGGCGTGTTCTCCCGGGTGAAAATCGGCAGCGAAATGCCGCGCAAGGAAATGCTGCTGATTGCCTTGATGTCCTCGGAAAACCGCGCCGCCGCCAGCCTGGCCCACCACTACCCAGGCGGCTACCCGGCGTTTATTGCAGCGATGAATGCCAAGGCCAAGGCGCTGGGCATGACCAGCACGCACTACGTGGAACCTACCGGCCTGTCGATTCACAACGTGTCCACCGCCCGCGACCTGAGCAAGCTGCTGGCCGCCGCGCGTAAATACCCGATGCTGAGCCAACTGAGCACCACCAAGGAAAAGACCGTGGCGTTCCGCAAGCCCAACTACACCTTGGGTTTCTCCAACACCGACCACCTGATCAACCGCGCCAACTGGGATATCAAGCTGACCAAGACCGGCTTCACCAACCAGGCCGGCCATTGCCTGGTGCTGGTGACCAGCATGGGCAACCGCCCGGTCTCGCTGGTGATCCTTGATGCGTTCGGCAAGTTCACCCACTTCGCCGATGCCACCCGTATCCGCAACTGGGTCGAAACCGGCCGCAGCGGTTCGGTGCCGGACGTGGCGTTGCGCTACAAGGCCGACAAGAACCTGAAGAGTCGCCCGAACGCCGCTGAAGTACGCCGCTGAATAATGTGGGAGCCAGCTCCCACAGGCTATAGCCTTCAGCGTTTTTACTTTCTTTCCGCCAACACCTTGAGCGCCTGCGCCGCCGCCTGCTCTTGCCCGGCCTGCGCCGTGGCATTGGCAGAATCACGCCAGCGCTGCCCATCCACATTCGCCGGCAACTGGCTCGGGCGCTGGGTCAAAATCGCCCAGTGCCCCGCGTTCTTCCACGCCGACTCAAAATCACTGAAGCTCATCAACAACCGCCGGTCCAGGCCCGAACGCAGCAACACCGTGCTCTTCTGCTGATTGAACCCCACCACCACCACGTAGCGCGTACCCGACCACATGCTCGGATTAATCCGTGCCATCACCGGGTAACCCGCCGCCACTTGCGCCAGCACGGCCGTCAACTGGCTGTCCAGCGGGTACACCATCAGCCCGTATTCACGCGCCAGCACCTGCATGTTGCGCTCAAGGTTCGCCTCGCCGCCCGGCAAGTGCAGGGGTTTGTCGAGCAAGCCGGGTGTCATGACAATGCCTTGTTGCGACAGCATGCTGGCTAATGCTGAAGGACCGCTCTGATAGGCCTCGCTGCGATACGCCGGCACGCCCGTGAGTTCAACGCGCTCCGGCAAGCCCGCCAGTTTCGACGGGTGCCCGGAACACGCCGCCAACCCGAGGGCGCACGCCAGCAACAAGGAGGTTTTAACGTTCGAGCGTAAGCGCAATTTTTTACTCTCTTGATCAACGGCCGGTAAGGGCCCAGATCATAGCCCAATCGCGTTCAGGGAGCAGTGACAGCGCGCTGATATAGCCAACAAGTTGGACCGATTCGACCATTGGTCAATAGCACGCAACCGTCAGCTGACTAGACTGTCCATTGAGAAGACTGTGTGTGCCCCCAGCGGGGCGAAAGGAGGCCGGAATGAGCCTTGCAACAACGATTTTCATGTTGGTGTGTGGTTGGCTGGCAGTAGCCGCCGCCATGTTGTGGGGTGTGATGCGCGTAACGCGTCGGCATCACCACCCCCATGTCACACCTGCTGCACCGGCCAAGCCGCACAAGGCCGAGGTGCATCACGCCTAACCAGGCATGCAATTGAAGTCCTGAGTCGCGGCCACTTCCTTGCCGCGACCGTCCTTGAGCACGGCACGCACGGTAGTGCCCAGGCTGGATTCCACCAGCGTGTAGTGCTCACCCGCCTTGAAATTCTTGTACTCGACCCGGCCCTGGCAGTCTTGCTGGTTGTCGTCGCCCGGCTCTTCTTCAAACAGTGTCACATCCAAACGATGGTCCCCCGGCGTCACTTCAAAATAACGACCGTCGTCCACGCGGTGGCCGTCGACGCGCTCGGCCATCAGGTCATTTGGCGCTTCTTCCTTCAGACCGATCCACGCTTCGCTCGGGTCAGCTTTAGGGAGGGGGCCGGCGCAGGCCGACAACAACAAAACAACACCCAGTGCGGGGATCAACAACAAAGGTTTGAGTGACATGGCAGGGCTCCAAAGGGCTTCAGTAAAAAGGCTGGAAGCGATTCAACTGTATCGCCGCCGATGGGTTACAAGCTTGGAGAGCGGCCTTATGTAGAACAAATGAATACATATGAAACGATCTTCAGCCGTTAACTAAATGTTCCTTCACCTGGCTGAAAGGTGCGTGTTAGGTGGGTCGGGCAAGACTGCCGGGGTTTGCAATCCTGCTCCCTCGGAGGTTCACGCATGCTCGGGCTGGTAAAGACCGCACTGCAAAAGCCCTACACGTTTATCGTGTTGGCCATATTCATCTGCATCATCGGGCCGATGGCGGCCCTGCGAACCCCCACGGATGTTTTTCCCGATATCGGCATCCCCGTCGTCGCTGTGGTCTGGCAGTACAACGGCCTGTCACCGGACGCCATGGCCGGTCGGGTGATCTACACCTACGAACGCTCCTTGAGCACCACCGTTAACGACATCGAACACATCGAATCGCAATCGCTGCCCGGCATGGGCATCGTCAAGATCTTCTTCCAGCCCGGCGTGGATATCCGCACCGCCAACGCCCAAGTCACGGCCGTGTCACAAACCGTGCTCAAGCAGATGCCACCCGGCATCACGCCGCCGCTGATCCTCAACTACAGCGCTTCCACGGTGCCGATCCTGCAACTGGCGTTTTCCAGCCCCAGCCTCTCGGAAGCCAAGATCCGCGACCTGGTGCAGAACAATATCCGCCTGCCCCTGAGCGCCCTGCCCGGCCTGGCCATGCCCACGCCAATGGGCGGCAAGCAACGCCAGATCACCCTCGACCTCGACCCCCAGGCGCTGGCCGCCAAAGGCTTGTCGGCACAGGACGTGGGCAACGCGCTGGCACTGCAAAACCAGATCATTCCAGTGGGCACCGCCAAACTCGGCCCCAACGAATACACGATCCTGCTCAACAACAGCCCCAAGGCGATTGATGAGCTCAACGACCTGCCGATCAAGACGGTCGACGGCGCAATCATCACCATCGGCCAGGTGGCCCACGTGCGTGACGGCTCGCCGCCGCAGACCAACATCGTGCGCGTCGACGGCCACCGTGCGGTGCTGATGCCGGCGTTGAAAAACGGCAGCATCTCTACCCTGTCGATCATCGACGGCATTCGCCAGATGCTGCCGCGTATCAACGAAACCCTGCCGCCGTCGCTGAAGACCTCACTGCTGGGCGACGCCTCGGTGTTCGTTAAACAATCGGTGGGCAGCGTGGCCCAGGAAGGCATCATTGCCGCATTGCTGACCAGTGCGATGATCCTGCTGTTCCTCGGCAGCTGGCGCTCCACCTTGATCATCGCCGCCTCGATTCCGCTGGCAGTGTTGTCGGCCATTGCGTTGCTGGCGGCCACCGGGCAAACCCTCAACGTGATGACCCTCGGCGGGCTCGCATTGGCGGTGGGGATTCTGGTCGACGATGCCACGGTGACCATCGAAAACATCAATTGGCACCTGGAACAAGGCAAGGCGGTGAAGACCGCGATCCTCGACGGCGCCGCGCAGATCGTCGGCCCGGCGTTTGTGTCGCTGCTGTGTATCTGCATCGTGTTTGTGCCGATGTTCCTGCTGCAAGGCATTGCCGGTTACCTGTTCCGGCCGATGGCGCTGGCGGTGATTTTCGCCATGGCCAGCTCGTTCATTCTCTCGCGCACCCTGGTGCCGACCCTGGCGATGTTTTTGCTCAAGCCGCACGTGCCGGAGCAAGGGCCTGGGCATCACCCGGAAGATGAGTTCATCAACCATCACGAAGGTGAACAGCACAAGAAGCCGCGCAATCGCGTGCTGCAATCGGTGCTGAATTTCCAGCAGGGTTTCGAGCGGCACTTCTCGAATATCCGCGACACCTACCACGGCCTGCTGACCCTGGCGCTGGGCGCACGCAAGCGCTTTATCGTCGGCTTCCTGGCCTGCGTGCTGGCCTCGTTCCTGCTGCTGCCGAGCCTGGGCCAGGACTTCTTCCCGGCCACCGACGCCGGTGCGCTTGCCCTGCACGTGCGCTTGCCATTGGGCACGCGTATTGAAGAAAGCGCGGCGGCGTTCGACCGCATTGAAGCGCGGATTCGTGAAGTGATCCCCGCCGCAGAGCTCGACACCATCGTCGACAACATCGGCATCCCGCTCAGCGGCATCGACATGGCCTACAGCAGCAGCGGCACCATCGGCCCGCAGGATGGCGACATCCAGGTCAGCTTGAAAAAGGACCATGCGCCGACCGCCGACTACGTGAAAAAACTGCGTGAAGCCTTGCCGCAAAGCTTCCCCGGCAGCCACTTTGCGTTCCTGCCTGCCGACATCAGCAGCCAGATCCTCAACTTCGGTGCCCCGGCGCCGCTGGACGTGAAAATCTCCGGGCGCAGCGATGCAGAAAACCGCGCCTACGCCATCGAACTGGAGCGCCGCCTGCAACATATTCCGGGCATCGCCGACCTGCGCATCCAGCAGTCCACCGGCTACCCATCGTTGCAGGTGAACGTCGACCGTATGCGCGCCAATGGCCTGGGCATCACCGAGCGTGACGTCACCAACAGCATGGTCGCCTCGCTGGCCGGCAGCTCCCAGGTGGCGCCAACGTTCTGGCTTAACCCGGCCAACGGCGTGTCCTACTCCATCGTCGCCGCCACCCCGCAATACCGCCTCGACAGCTTGCCGTCACTGGAAGCCTTGCCGGTGACCGGTGCCGATGGGCAATCGCAAATCCTCGGCGGCGTGGCGAGCATCTCCCGCGTGCAAAGCCCGGCGGTGGTGACCCACTACAACATCGAGCCGACCCTGGACCTGTACGCCAACGTGCAAGGCCGCGACCTCGGCGGCGTGGCCCGTGACGTGCAAAAAGTACTGGATGACACCGCCTCCATGCGCCCCAAAGGCGCGGTGATCAGCCTGCACGGGCAGATCGATGCGCTGCATGAAGCCTTCAGCGGGTTGAGCTTCGGCTTGCTCGGCGCCGTGGTGCTGATCTACCTGCTGATCGTGGTCAACTTCCAGTCGTGGGCTGACCCGTTTGTGATCATCACCGCGCTGCCGGCCGCACTGGCGGGGATTGTGTGGATGCTGTTCCTCAGCGGCACCTCGTTGTCGGTGCCGGCACTCACCGGCGCCATCCTCTGT
Organism: Pseudomonas sp. Leaf15; assembly: GCF_001421425.1. Taxonomy (NCBI): domain Bacteria; kingdom Pseudomonadati; phylum Pseudomonadota; class Gammaproteobacteria; order Pseudomonadales; family Pseudomonadaceae; genus Pseudomonas; species Pseudomonas sp. Leaf15. The sequence continues at coordinate 446,463 of NZ_LMKI01000034.1, read as the reverse complement.
ATGGGCGTGGCCACCGCCAACTCGATCCTGGTGGTGAGCTTCTGCCGTGAACGCCTGGCCGAACATGGCGATGCGTTGAAGGCCGCCATGGAAGCCGGTTACACGCGTTTTCGCCCAGTGTGCATGACCGCCCTGGCGATGATCATCGGCATGTTGCCGCTGGCGATTTCCGAAGAGCAGAACGCCCCGCTCGGCCGCGCCGTCATCGGTGGCTTGATCTTCGCCACCATCGCCACATTGTTGTTTGTACCCGTGGTCTTCAGCCTGGTCCACGGTCGTCACCCTACTCGCGAAGTTGCTGGAGAAACCCCCCATGTCGTCTGATCACAAACCCTCGCGCAAGCGTCTGATGCTCCTGGGTGTCGGCGGCCTGACATTGGCCGCCCTGTTGGTCGCCAACGGCCTGCACGCCCGCACCACCCACGAAGAAGCGGTGACGGCCTGGACCGAAACCGCCGCCATCCCCCAGGTGATGGTATTCCAGCCCAAGCTCAACGCGGCCGGCGATACCCTGCGCCTGCCCGCGCACCTCGACGCCTGGAGCAAGGCGCCGATTCATGCGCGGGTGAGCGGCTACCTCAAGGACTGGAAAGTCGACATCGGCAGCCAGGTGAAAGCCGGGCAAATCCTCGCCGAAATCGACAGCCCGGACCTCGACCAGCAGCTGGCGCAAACCCACGCCCGCCTGCTCCAGGAACAGGCCAATGCACGCCTGGCCGCAACCACCGCCACACGCTGGCAGAACCTGCTCGCCAGCCATTCGGTGTCGCGTCAGGAGGCGGATGAAAAAACCTCCAACGCTGCCGCGGCCAAAGCCAACGCCGAGGCCGCTGCTGCCGACTACGCGCGGCTGTCGGCACTGGAAAGCTACAAGACCCTCCGCGCGCCGTTCGCCGGCACCATCACCGCGCGCAACACCGATATCGGCCAGTTGATCAAGGCCGACACCGACAGCGACCCGGAACTGTTCAACATCGCCGACACCCACCAACTGCGCCTGTACGTGCCGGTGCCGCAGAACTATGCGTCGGTGATCCATCCTGGGCTTGAGGCCGAGCTGACCGTGCCCGAGCACCCTGGCGAGCACTTCAAGGCGCGCCTGATCGGCGACTCCACCGCCATCGACCGCCGTTCCGGCACCCTGCTTGCGCAATTCGTCGCCGACAACCCCAACGGCGAATTGCTGCCCGGCGACTACGCCGAAGCCACCCTGCCAATCCCGGCCGACACCCACGGCGTGAGCATCCCGGCCAGCGCCTTGATCTTCCGCGCCCAAGGCACCCAAGTGGCGGTGCTGGATGCGCAGAACCACGTGCACCTGCAAGACATCCACATCGGCCTGGACCTGGGCGAGCGTCTGGTGATCGACCAAGGCCTCAAACCCGCCGACCGCGTGGTCGACAACCCGCCCGACGCGCTGCGCGAAGGCGACCCGGTAGCGCTTGCCCAAGCCGGAGGTGCGCATGCGCATAAGGTTTAACCCTCTCGCGGCGCTGGTGCTGCTGGCCTTGCAGGGTTGCTCGATGGCGCCCACCTACAAGGTGCCCTCGGTTGACCTGCCCGCCGGCTACCGCGAACAGACCAGCGATGGCCCGTGGCACAGCGCGCAACCGTCCGACCAACTGGCACCCCAATGGTGGAAGCTCTACAACGACCCGCACCTCAATGACCTGCAACAGCAACTGCTCAACGCCAACCCGGACCTGGCGGCGGCGCTGGCGCACTTTGATGCGTCCCAGGCGTATGCCAGCCAATTGCATGCCGGGCTGTTCCCGCAAATCACCGCCAGTGCGCAGCCATTGCGCCAGCGGCAATCGGATTCGCGGCCACTGCGCGGCGATACGCAGCCGTCGGTGTACAACAGCAATACCGCAGCGTTTTCGCTGAGCTACGACCTGGACCTGTGGGGCAAGATCCGCAACCAGGTCGCGGCCGGTGATGCCCAGGCGCAAGCCTCCGGGGATGACCTGGCGGTGGCGCGCCTGAGCCTGCAGCATCAGCTGGCGACCTTGTACGTGCAGCTCAACGGCCTGGATGCGCAGAGCCGGATCCTCAACAGCTCGCTGGAGGATTTCAGCCAGGCGCTGCAACTGACCCGCAGCCGATACGAAGGCCAGATTGCTTCGGAACTGGACCTCACCCGTGCGCAAAACCAACTGGCCGAAGCCAAGGCTCAACTGGATGAAGTGCGCGGGCAACGCAACCTCACCGAGCACGCCATTGGTGAGCTGGTGGGTGTGGCGGCCAGCAACTTCACGCTGCCGCCGAGCCAGCAATTGATTGCCTTGCCGGGCATCCCCTCGCAACTGCCGAGCCACCTGCTGCAACGTCGTCCGGACATTGCCGCGGCGGAACGGCGGGTGTTTGCGGCCAATGCCAATATTGGCGTGGCCAAGGCGGCGTGGTATCCGGATTTCAGTCTCACCGGGTTGATAGGCGGGCAGACTCAAGGGGTTGGCAACCTGCTGTCTGCCGGTAACCGCTACTGGGCGCTGGGGCCGTTGGTGAATCTGCCGATCTTTGAGGGTGGGCGGCTGAGCGCCAATGAGCGGCAGGCCAAGGCCGAGTTTGAAGAAGCGTCGGCGCAGTACCGCAGCCATGTGCTCAAAGCGGTGCGAGAGGTGGAAGATAACCTGGCGCAACTGCGGGATTTGCAGCAGGAAGCCCAGGACGAGCAAGCGGCGGCGGACGCAGCAGAACATACGCAGTCGTTGGCGACGAACAGCTATCAGGCCGGGGCCGTGAGCTATCTGGATGTGGTGACCGCGCAAACGGCGGCGTTGCAGGCGCAGCGAACCTTGCAGGCCGTGCAGACCCGGCAGTTGCAGGCGAGTGTGGGGTTAGTCACTGCGCTCGGCGGTGGCTGGCAACCCGGTGCCTGAATCTCCCCTGTAGATCGTTCCCACGCTCCGCGTGGGCATGCAGCCGGTGACGCTCCGCGTCACGACTTTAAGGGCGGACGCAGAGCGTCCAGAGCGGCATTCCCACGCGGAGCGTGGGAACGATCTGCATCCGGGAAATCTCCTACAAGTGTTTAGGGTTGCTGCTCGGAACTGCGCTGACTAGTCTTCACCGGTCGCTGCCAATTCAGCGATCGGACGTGAGAAATCCGAATTTTTCCCCTAGGCGCATAAGCGCCCGCCCTATACAGTGCAGGCGCTTTTTAAGTGCTTGCTGTTATGGCGGCTGTGCGCGGGCACGTTTCGGCGTGGCCAAGCCAATGGGGACTTGGTTTTCTCACCTCGCGTACAGCTGCCACCCATGTCTGTGAGAAAGACCGGGTGATGGCTCCATCCCCTTGGAGTTACCTCATGATCAAAGACAGTCCAAACCCACCTTCCGACTCAAACCTGCTCTTCACCCTCCGCCCCAACCTCGACACCGAAACCTTGCTGGTCAATGCCTCTCAGGATCTGGAATCCATCACTGCCATCGCGGCGAACCTGGCTTTTGAAGTTGAAGGTCCGCAACGCAGCGTGGTACTGGGGATTTGTCGGATGGTGGAGGGTGTGCAGTTGCTGGTTGATCGGGTCGTAGAGGGAAGCGGCGAGGCACGCGTGCAGTAACGGCGTCGCCTGTCAGGGCCTCATCGCAGGCAAGCCAGCTCCCACATTTGGAATGTATTCACAGACCAAAAGATGGGAGCTGGCTTGCCTGCGATGAGCATAGGGATCTACCCACCTTTTTAAAGCTGCCACATTCCTCTGTGGCGAGCAGGCTTGCCCTGCGTTGGGCTGCGCAGCAGCCCCAATGTAGACACCGAGATACTCCTGAAAGAACTCTGCGTCTGTTTTTTGGGGCTGCTGCGCAGCCCAACGCAGGGCAAGCCTGCTCGCCACAACAGCCCGCTTGCCACAGACTTTGTATTCAACAGAAGTTGCTTAGATATCTGTACTGCGATAGCACCCTATCAGGCAGCAAGCTTCCCACTGGCAATCGCCGCCGACGCCGCCACCATCGCCCGCAGCAACACCGCACACCCTGCCGCCAGATCATCCGGCGCGGCATTCTCGATTTCGTTATGGCTGATGCCGCCTTCACACGGCACGAAGATCATCCCGGCCGGGCCCAGTTCAGCGACAAAGATAGCGTCGTGCCCTGCCCCGCTGACAATATCCATGTTCGACAACCCCAACCCATTCGCCGCATCACGCACGGCGTCCACGCAACCTTTGTCGAAGTACAACGGCGGGAAGTCAGCAGTGGGCTCCAGTTCGAATGTCAGCCCATGCTTGGCACAGGTCTCGTCGATCACCTTGCGCACCTGGGCAATCATCGAATCCAGACGCGCCGGTTCCAGGTGGCGGAAGTCCAGGGTCATGCGCACTTCACCGGGGATCACATTGCGTGAACCTGGGTAGGCCTGCAGGCAACCGACAGTGCCGCACGCATGGGGTTGATGCCCCAACGCCGCGGCATTCACCGCCGCTACCACAGCGGCCGCGCCCACCAGCGCATCCTTGCGCAGGTGCATCGGCGTCGGCCCCGCGTGGGCTTCAACGCCACGCAGTTTCAGGTCAAACCACTTTTGCCCCAATGCTCCCAGCACGACGCCGATGGTTTTCTTCTCGTCCTCAAGAATCGGGCCTTGTTCGATATGCGCTTCAAAATACGCGCCCACCTTGTGGCCACTGACAGCACGCGTGCCCGCATAGCCAATCGCGTTCAACGCATCGCCCACGCTGACGCCATCCACATCGACCTTGGCCAAGGTATCGGCCAGGGTGAACTTCTCGGCAAACACACCCGAGCCCATCATGCACGGCGGGAAGCGCGAGCCTTCTTCGTTGGTCCACACCACCACTTCCAGCGGCGCTTCGGTTTCGATCTTGAGGTCATTGAGGGTGCGCAGCACTTCCACGCCCGCCAGCACGCCGAAGCAGCCGTCGAACTTGCCGCCCGTAGGCTGGGTGTCGATATGGCTGCCGGTCATCACCGGCGGCAGCTTGGGGTTGCGGCCAGGGCGCCGGGCGAAAATATTGCCGATGCCATCGATGGTCACGGTGCAACCCGCGTCTTCACACCACTGCACAAACAGGTCGCGGGCCTTGCGGTCGAGGTCGGTGAGGGCCAGGCGGCAGACACCGCCCTTGGGCGTGGCACCGAGTTTGGCCAGGTCCATCAGCGACTGCCACAGGCGGTCGCGGTTGATGTGCTGATGGGTCGATTGCAGAACGTCCAGGGCAGCGTTCATGGGGATCTCCTCAGGCTGTGGTTCTTATGATTTAACTCGATCCAATGTGAACCGAGCTTGTGTGGGAGCTGGCTTGCCTGCGATACAGGCGACTCGGTATTCCCGCCGAACCGAGGTGATGCAATCGCAGCGGTGCGACGACTCGACAAGCCAGCTCCCACAGTGACCGCATTTACACAGGTGATTTGGCGGCGACCGGGCTGATACGGCGCTTGACATTCAAGCCGTAATACAACAACCCACCCAACGCCGAGCCGGTGAACCAGCCGTAGCTGTAAAACCAGCTGAACGCATCACTGCCCAGCGACAGCAAGGTCAGCACCACCGGTACGCCGAAGGCCACAAAGCCGCTCCAGTTCCATGCCGGGTACACGTCGTCGCGATACAAACCGGCCAGGTCCAGTTGCTGTTTGCGCGTAATGAAATAGTCCACCACCATGATCCCGGCAATCGGGCCGAGTAGGCTGGAATAGCCCAGCAACCAGTTGGAATACACGGTTTCCAGGCTCACATCCGAGACAATCAGCCCGAGTTTTTTCAGCAGTTCGTGGGCCATCAATGCCAGCCCGACCAGGCCGGTGAGGATCACCGCCGTGGTGCGGTTGATCAGCTTGGGCGCGATGTTCTGGAAGTCGTTGGTGGGCGAGACGATGTTCGCGGCGGTGTTGGTGGACAAGGTGGCGATGATGATCAGCGCCATGGCGATAGCCACCCACACCGGACTCTGAATGTGCCCGATCAGGGTGACGGGATCGGAGACGCTGACGCCCACCAGCTTCACCGACGCCGCGGTCATGATCACGCCGAGGGCGGCGAACAGGAACATGGTCAGCGGCAGGCCGAAAATCTGCCCGAGAATCTGGTCCTTCTGGCTGTTGGCGTAGCGGCTGAAGTCGGGAATATTCAGCGACAAGGTGGCCCAGAAGCCGACCATGGCCGTCAGCCCGGCCATAAAGTAACCGGTGAGGCTCGCGCCTTCGGGGCGCTTGGGTGGGATTGCCATCAACTCGCTGAGGGACACATTCGGCATCGCCCACACCAGTAAGCCAATTCCCACCGCCACCAGCAAAGGCGCGGACAGGGTTTCCAGGCGCTTGATCGACTCGGCGCCACGCAGCACCACCCACAGGTTCAAGGTCCAGAAAATCATGAAGCCGATCACTTCACCGGTGCCGCCGAGGGATTTCCAGCCTTCGAAAATCGAACCCAGGAACAGGTGAATCGCCAGCCCGCCGAACATCGTCTGGATGCCAAACCAGCCACAGGCCACCAGCGCCCGGATCAGGCACGGCACGTTGGAGCCGAGGATGCCGAAGGAGGAGCGCAACAGCACCGGAAACGGAATGCCGTACTTGGTGCCCGGGAAGGCGTTAAGGGTCAGGGGGATCAGCACCACGATATTGGCCAGCAAAATCGCCATCAGCGCCTCGCCCACCGACAGCCCGAAATAGGCGGTGAGCACGCCGCCCAGGGTGTAGGTCGGCACGCAGATCGACATACCAACCCACAGCGCAGTGATGTGCCACTTGTTCCAGGTGCGTTCATGCACCTTGGTCGGTGCCATGTCGTGGTTGTAGCGCGGGCTGTCGAGGACGTCGGGGCCGGCGTCGAGTTCATACAGGCCGTTGCGTTCAATGACTTGCGATCTGTTCTGTTGCATGGCCGCTCCACGGTTTTTTTTAAAATTATTGTTGCTCATCCAGCGCGTGGCGCCGGATGGCCGGAGTACCTCGTAAACAACATGACATCACGGGCTCGGCCAGCCGCCACTGCACTCAAAATCCGTGCCGACAACCGCATCGGAACCCGCACCGCTTATATAACTCGCTGATGTTTATCAGCTTTCCGATTGTGCCCTGGGTACTTGTCGCCTTACTCAGGCTAAATAACGCGAAAGTTGCCCGAACTGTCAGGACTCAATCTGGTGCAACACAATTATTTTTATTTACTCATGCCGTCAAGTGGCATGTCTCAAGCGTCTGATTTGCAATAAGAAATGTTGCTCAATTTAAGAACCTGTCAAGTGCGTCAAAATGGTGAGCGGCCGCTACATTTTGGGTATTTTTAGTTTTTTACCTTTAAAATCATGAAGATAAAATCGTTATAAGCTTAAGAAAAATCTTCTTGCTCATTCGAAAAACTCGGGCTAGTTTCTATTCCTGTCACCGATGACAGGATTAAACCTTCCATCGGCAAGCAGCATTACAACACTTAGAACTGGCACAAGCCGGTCAAGCCTGTGAGGAACTCGACATGTCGCTGTTGATCCGTGGCGCCACCGTTATTACCCATGATGAAAGTTACCGCGCTGATGTGTTATGCGCAGACGGTCTAATTCGCGCTATTGGCACGAATCTGGACGTTCCCGCCGGCACTGAAACACTCGATGGCAGTGGCCAATACTTGATGCCCGGCGGCATCGACCCGCATACGCACATGCAACTGCCCTTCATGGGCACTGTGGCCAGTGAAGACTTTTTCAGTGGCACGGCGGCGGGTCTGGCAGGTGGCACCACCTCGATCATCGACTTCGTAATTCCCAACCCGCAGCAATCGCTGATGGAGGCTTTTCACCAGTGGCGCGGCTGGGCGGAAAAATCCGCCTCCGATTACGGTTTTCACGTGGCGATCACCTGGTGGAGCGAGCAGGTGCGCGAGGAGATGGCCGAGTTGGTCAGCCACCATGGCATCAACAGCTTCAAGCACTTCATGGCCTACAAAAACGCGATCATGGCGGCGGACGACACCCTGGTCGCCAGCTTCGAGCGCTGCCTGGAACTGGGCGCGGTGCCGACGGTACACGCGGAGAACGGCGAGCTGGTGTATCACCTGCAACGCAAGCTGATGGCCCAGGGCATTACCGGGCCGGAAGCGCATCCGCTGTCGCGTCCGTCCCAGGTGGAAGGCGAAGCAGCCAGCCGCGCCATTCGCATCGCCGAGACCATCGGCACGCCGTTGTATCTGGTGCACGTATCAACCCAGGAAGCACTCGACGAAATCACCTATGCCCGTGGCAAAGGCCAGCCGGTCTACGGCGAAGTGCTGGCCGGGCACCTGCTGCTGGATGACAGCGTGTACCAGCACCCCGACTGGCAAACCGCCGCCGGTTACGTGATGAGCCCGCCGTTCCGTCCGCGTGGGCATCAGGAAGCACTCTGGCACGGCTTGCAGTCGGGCAACCTGCACACCACCGCCACCGACCACTGCTGCTTCTGCGCCGAGCAAAAAGCCGCCGGCCGCGACGACTTCAGCAAGATCCCCAACGGCACCGCCGGCATCGAAGACCGCATGGCGCTGCTGTGGCACGAAGGCGTGAACACCGGGCGTTTGTCGATGCAGGAATTTGTTGCGCTGACGTCGACCAACACCGCGAAGATCTTCAATCTCTACCCGCGCAAAGGCGCGATCCGCGTGGGTGCCGATGCAGACCTGGTGCTGTGGGATCCCGAGGGCACGCGCACGATTTCGGCCAAGACCCACCATCAGAAGGTCGACTTCAACATCTTCGAAGGCAAGACCGTGCGCGGCGTGCCGAGCCACACCATCAGCCAGGGCAAGCTGGTGTGGGCCGACGGTGATTTGCGCGCCGAGCGCGGTGCCGGGCGGTATGTGGAACGGCCGGCGTACCCGGCGGTGTTTGAGCAGTTGAGCAAGCGGGCCGAGCATTCCAGGCCCACTGCTGTAAAGCGCTGAGACCGCTATCGCAGGCAAGCCAGCTCCCACATGTTGATGTGCGAACACATTCAAATGTGGGAGCTGGCTTGCCTGCGATGAGGCCGGTACAGGCAACAAAAATGCCCGCCAGAGGCAATCCCAAAAAAACCGTGAGGCCAAAACCGTGATCCAGACCCTGACCCACCTCCCCCATCCCCATGAAGATGGGCCGACACTCGCCAGCCACTTCACCGACCTGGCGCCGCCTCTCAACGCCCGCCAGGCCCAACTGGAAGCCTCGCGCTGCCTGTATTGCTACGACGCGCCCTGCGTGAATGCGTGCCCCAGCGAAATCGATATCCCGTCGTTCATCCGCAATATCCACACCGAGAACGTGCAAGGCGCCGCGCAGAAAATCCTCTCGGCCAATATCCTCGGCGGCAGCTGCGCTCGCGTTTGCCCCACCGAGATTCTGTGCCAGCAAGCCTGCGTGCGTAACAACGCCGAAGAATGTGCGCCGGTGCTGATCGGCCTGTTGCAGCGCTACGCCATCGACAACGCGCACTTTCGCGAACACCCGTTCCAGCGCGCGGCACCCACGGGCAAACGCATCGCCGTGGTCGGCGCCGGGCCTGCGGGCTTGGCCTGCGCCCACCGCGCCGCCCTGCATGGCCATGACGTGGTGATTTTCGAAGCCCGGGAAAAAGCCGGCGGCCTGAATGAATACGGGATCGCCAAGTACAAGCTGGTGGATGACTTCGCCCAGAAGGAACTGGATTTCCTGTTGCAGATCGGCGGCATCGAGATCCGCCACGGCCAGCGCCTGGGTGGCAACCTGACCTTGAGCGACCTGCACCAGCAATTCGATTCGGTATTTTTGGGCCTTGGCCTCGCTGCCAGCAAACAGCTGGGCTTGCCCCATGAAGACGCGCCCGGCCTGCTCGCCGCCACCGACTATATCCGCGAACTGCGCCAGGCCGATGACCTCAGTCAACTGCCCTTGGCCGACCGCTGCATCGTGCTCGGTGCCGGCAATACCGCCATCGACATGGCTGTGCAAATGGCCCGCCTGGGCGCCCGCGATGTCAACCTGGTGTACCGCCGTGGCCTGGCCGATATGGGCGCCACTCACCATGAACAAGAGATCGCCAAGGCCAATCAGGTGCGGCTGCTGACCTGGGCTCAACCGGATGAAGTGTTGCTGGATGATCAAGGCCGTGTGCGCGGCATGCGCTTTTTGCGCACGCGCATGGAAAGCGGTCGCCTGCAGCCCACCGGTGAGGCGTTTGAACTGGCCTGCGACGCAATCTTCAAAGCCATCGGCCAGGGTTTTGACAACGAGGCGCTGCACGATCCGTTGGCCCAGCAACTGCACCGCGTGGGCGAGCGCATCTTCGTCGACGAACAACTGCAAACCAGCATCCCGGGCATCTATGCCGGCGGCGATTGCGTCAGCCTCGGCCAGGACCTCACCGTGCAGGCGGTGCAACACGGCAAGCTGGCCGCCGAGGCCATGCACGCCCAACTCATGCTGAACGTGGAGGCTGCGTAATGGCCGATCTCTCGATTGTATTCGCCGGTATCAAAGCCCCCAACCCGTTCTGGCTGGCCTCCGCGCCGCCCACCGACAAAGCCTACAACGTGGTCCGCGCCTTTGAAGCCGGCTGGGGCGGCGTGGTGTGGAAAACCCTCGGTGAAGACCCGGCGGCGGTCAACGTCTCGTCACGTTATTCAGCGCACTACGGTGCCAACCGTGAAGTATTGGGTATCAACAATATCGAGCTGATCACCGACCGCTCCCTGGAGATCAATCTCAAGGAAATCACCCAGGTGAAAAAAGACTGGCCCGACCGCGCCCTGATCGTGTCGCTGATGGTGCCGTGTGTTGAAGAATCCTGGAAAAACATCCTGCCGTTGGTAGAGGCCACCGGCTGCGATGGTATCGAGCTGAACTTCGGCTGCCCCCACGGCATGCCCGAGCGCGGCATGGGCGCAGCGGTCGGCCAGGTGCCGGAGTATGTGGAACAGGTGACGCGCTGGTGCAAGACGTACTGCTCGCTGCCGGTGATCGTCAAGCTCACGCCGAACATCACCGACATTCGCGTGGCGGCGCGTGCGGCGTATCGCGGCGGCGCGGATGCGGTGTCGCTGATCAACACCATCAACTCCATCACCAGCGTGGACCTGGAACGCATGGTCGCCCTGCCGGTGGTCGGCACGCAAAGTACCCATGGCGGTTATTGCGGCTCGGCGGTCAAGCCGATTGCGTTGAACATGGTCGCCGAAATCGCGCGCGACCCGCAGACCCAAGGGCTGCCGATCTGCGGCATCGGCGGCATCGGCAATTGGCGTGATGCGGCGGAATTTGTCGCCCTGGGCTGCGGCGCGGTGCAGGTGTGCACGGCGGCGATGCTGCATGGGTTTCGGATTGTGGAAGAGATGAAGGACGGGCTGTCGCGGTGGATGGACAGCCAGGGCTACGCCAACCTGCAGGCCTTTTCCGGGCGGGCGGTGGGCAATACCACGGACTGGAAGTACCTGGACATCAACTATCAGGTAATTGCCAAGATCGATCAGGAGGCGTGTATCGGCTGTGGGCGTTGCCATATTGCCTGTGAGGACACCTCGCACCAGGCGATTGCCAGCTTGAAACAGGCGGATGGCACGCATAAATACGAGGTGATCGATGATGAGTGCGTCGGCTGCAATTTGTGCCAGATCACCTGCCCGGTGGCCGATTGCATCGAGATGGTGCCAATAGAAACGGGCAAGCCGTTTTTGAACTGGACGCAGGATCCGCGTAACCCTTACCGCGAAGCTGTGTAAGTTACCTTTTGAAATGATCGTTCCCACGCTCCGCGTGGGAATGCAGCCAGGGACGCTCCGCGTCCCAAGAGCGGACGCAGAGCGTCCAGTGAGGCATTCCCACGCAGAGCGTGGGAACGATCATCAAGGCTCCAAGCCAATCCCACGCAAAATCACACTGGTCACCGTCTGGATCGCCTTCTCGAACTGCATATCCGACAACGGCTGGTGATCATTCAAGATTTTCACCTGATGATCAAAATCCGCATAGTGCTGGGTCGAGGCCCAAATCAAATACAGCAGGCTTGACGGCTCCACCGGCAGGATGCGTTTGTCTTCCACCCACTGACGAATTTTCGCCTCCTTCATCTTGGCCCAGTCGTACAGGCTTTCATCCAGCGCTTCACCGAGGGTCGGCGCGCCGTGGATGATTTCATTCGCCCAGACTTTCGAACCATAGGGCCGCGTGCGCGAGCGCTGCATCTTGGCGCGGATGTAACTGCTGAGCACAACCCGTGGGTCGTCGAAGGTTTCAAAGCTCAGGGCGTCCTGCTTCCACAGGTCCAGCAGGTCGAACAGCACGGCGCTGTAAAGCTCGCTTTTGGTGCTGAAGTAGTAATGCAGGTTGGAGCGCGGCAGTTGCACTTCTTCGGCAATGTCGGCCATGGCGGTGCTGCCATAGCCCTTCTCGGCGAAGACTTTCTCCGCCGCCAACAGGATTTTCTCGACGTTGCTGCGCCGGATGCCGATCTTGTGATTGCCCATGGATGGTGGAGCCCCAGTCACTTTTAAATACAATTCATTTTCAAGCATCACATCATGAACCGCTTCATTAGGATACACGCCGTTGATCGCGTGATCAGCGCCTGCGCTGCAAAGCCCGCAGTATTCCAAGGCGTCAGCCTGCGTGATCGGGCTATGATCGGCGCATCTGAACCGGACACCCCAGACCTATGGCCGTTGACCTGCACGCCCTCTACCCGAAATTGATCCACCTGATGCTGGACACGGTCTTCGTGGTCGACAGTGACAACCTGATCGTGTTTGTCAGCGATGCCTGCGAAGCCCTGCTCGGTTACCGCGCCGATGAACTGACCGGCACGCCCATTACCGACTACATGCACCCCGAAGACCTGGCGCGCACGCGGGCCTCGATTGTGCGGGTCATGAATGGCCGGCCCCATGTGGACTTTCGCAACCGCTATCTGCGCAAGGATGGCAGCGTGGTGCACATCCTGTGGGCAGCCTTCTGGTCCGAAGAAGTCGGCGCGCGCATCGGCGTGGCGCGGGACGTGACGGCGCTCACCCAGGCCGAGGAGGAACTGCGCTTCCTCGCCCACCATGACCCATTGACGGCCCTCACCAACCGCTCGTTGTTCAACGATGGACTGGCGTCGGCCCTGCACACCGCACGGCGTGATAACACCCGGCTGGCGTTGCTGTTTCTGGACGTCAATGACTTCAAGGGCATCAACGATGTGCATGGCCACGCCGTGGGCGACCGTGTGCTCTGCGTGATTGCACGGCGGCTGGAACGCTGCGTGCGTGAAAGCGACCTGGTGGCACGCATGGGCGGTGATGAATTCACGGTGTTGCTGACCGACGTGCAGTCACACGAAGCGGTCAGCAGCAAAGTGGCGCAGATACTCGCGGCCATGGCCGAGCCGTTGGGCGCTGAGTTTGGCCCGGTCAAGATGCCGTCGTGCAGTGTGGGCGTGGCGTTTTACCCGGCCGACGGCGCAGACGCCGATACCCTGCTCAGCCACGCAGACAGCGATATGTATCGGATAAAAAGACTGCGGTTGGCCGCCAAGTGATGAAACTTCCTGCGCGAACCTTTCCCGCCAAAAACGGATTGGTTAGGATCGCGGTCCACTTGAAGGATCATTGCAATGACTATTCGACCTCGCGTGGCCGCCGACGACCCGGTGCTGGGAGCACTGTGGGAGCGCTCGGTGCGGGCCACCCATGACTTCCTCCCCGAGGATGACATTCAGCGTTTGCTGCCACTGGTGCGCGACGCTTACCTGCCGATGCCGGCCCTCGACGTGTGGGTGTATGAAGACCACCACGGTATCGCCGGTTTTATCGGCACTGGCGGGCATAACGTCGAAATGCTGTTTATCGACCCCGCGCGCCGTGGCCAGGGCATCGGCCGCCAATTGCTCGACCACGCCCGCGCCCGTCACGACACGCTGACCGTGGACGTCAACGAACAAAACCCCCAGGCCGTGGGTTTCTATCGGCATTATGGTTTTATCCAGGTCGCGCGCTCGCCGCTGGATGGCGAAGGCAAACCCTTTCCCTTGTTGCACATGGCGTTACCTACTCCCTGACTTGAAGGTACTGAACAATGTTGATCAAGAAAGCCCTGACCACCGTCACCCTGCTCGCCTCCCTGCTGGGTGCCTCGGCAGCATTCGCCCACGCCCACCTTAAAAGCTCGACACCGGCGGCCGACAGCACGGTTGCCGCGCCTGCCGACCTGCGCCTGACCTTCAGCGAAGGCGTCGAAGCCACCTTCACCAAAGTGTCCCTGAGCAAAGACGGCACCGAAGTCGCCATCAAAGGCCTGGAAACTCCGGACGCCGACAAGAAAACCCTGGTCGTCACACCCGCCGCGCCGCTGGCGGCCGGCAACTACAAGGTGGTGTGGAACGCCGTCTCGGTCGACACTCACAAGAGCAACGGTGAATACAGCTTCAAGGTCGGCCAATAACCCATGGCAACCCTGCTGGTGCTGTGCCGCTTCGTGCATTTCATCGTCGTGCTGTTGATGTTCGGGGCCTGTGCCTTCAGGCCCTGGCTGCTTGGCAAAGAAGTGCAACCGGCACTCGACCGGCAACTGCTGCGCATCACCCGCGCCCTGGCCTGGCTGGGGTTGTTCTCCGGCGTGGCCTGGTTGCTGTTGATCACCGCCAGCATGGCGGGCAGTTGGGACGCGGCGCTGCAACCGGCCACCGTGCAGTTGGTGCTGGGCAAAACCTTTTTTGGCCAGGTGTGGGTCTGGCATTTGTTGCTGAACCTGCTGCTGGTGGTGGTATTGATCAAACCCTGGCCGGCCTTGCGCCTGCCGTTGACCGCACTGCTATTGGCGACCTTGGCCCCGGTCGGCCATGGCGCGATGCTCAATGGGCTGAGCGGGCAATTGCTGATCCTCAATCAAGTGGTGCACCTGGTGTGCGTCGGCGCCTGGCTGGGCGGGTTGCTGCTGCTGGTGCTGATCCTGCGGCTGTCGCCAAAGCCTGGACTGGAGCCGATCCTCAAGCGCTTCAGCGGTGTGGGTTATGGCCTGGTTGCCGGTTTGCTGGTGACGGGCTTGATCAATGTTCGGGTACTGACCGGGCAGCTGTGGCCCACGCCCCTGTTTAATGGGTTTGCATTGATTCTGTTGATCAAGGTGCTGCTGGTGCTGGGTATGTTGGCGCTGGCGCTGTTGAACCGGTTGCGTATCGAGCGCTGTGAGGAGCGAGTGGGCAGTTTGAAGGCCAGTGTGATGCTCGAATGGGTGCTGGGCATTGCAGCAGTAGCCGCGGTGTCCCTGCTGGGCACCTTGCCACCGATGGTGATGGCTGGCTGAAGATCTCTTTCCAGACACGGTCAACTGTGGGAGCTGGCTTGCCTGCGATGCAGACGCCGCGGTCCCACAGGTCACAGCGTTGATGCCATCGCAGGCAAGCCAGCTCCCACATGGACCGTGCTCACTTTTGACCGATGCACACCTAGTCATCGTATAACTTCTGCTTGACAGACCCCGAAAACCCCGCAAATATCCCTCGCAATGTTGTACGACAACGTATAACAAATAATAAAAACAACAAAACGAAAGGGAGCTTCACTGTGCCTCAATTCGCCCGCAATTCCTCCTCGCGTCTCGGTCTTATCAGCTTCAGCAGCCTGGCACTCGCCCTGCCCCTCAGCGCCCAGGCGGAAGGCTTTATCGACGATGCCAAAGCCACGCTCAACCTGCGCAACGCCTACTTCAATCGCAACTTCACCAACCCCACGTATCCACAGGGCAAGGCCGAGGAATGGACGCAGAACTTCATCCTCGACGCCAAATCCGGCTTCACCCAAGGCACCGTCGGCTTCGGGATTGACGTGCTGGGCTTGTTTTCGCAGAAGCTCGATGGTGGCAAAGGTACCGGCGGTACCCAGCTGTTGCCACTCGACCGCGATGGCCGCCCCGCCGACAACTTAGGGCGCTTGGGCGTGGCGCTGAAAACCCGGCTGTCGAAGACCGAACTGAAAGTCGGCGAATGGATGCCGGTGCTGCCGATCCTGCGCTCGGACGACGGCCGTTCGTTGCCGCAAACCTTCCGTGGCGGTCAGGTGACTTCCAATGAATTCGCCGGGCTGACGCTCTACGGCGGCCAGTTTCGCGGCAACAGCCCGCGCAACGACGGGAGCATGGAAGACATGTTCATGAACGGCAAAGCGGCGTTCACCTCCGACCGTTTCAACTTCGGTGGCGGCGAATACACCTTCAACGACAAACGCACCCAGGTCGGCGTGTGGTACGCCGAACTCACAGACATCTACCAGCAGCAATACCTGAACCTGACCCACAGCCAGCCGGTCGGCGACTGGACCTTTGGCGCCAACCTCGGGTTCTTCAATGGCAAGGAAGACGGCAGCGCGCTGGCCGGTAACCTCGACAACAAAACCTATTCCGCCCTGCTCTCGGCCAAATACAAAGGCAACGCCTTCTATGTGGGCCTGCAAAAACTCACCGGCGACAGCGTGTGGATGCGGGTCAACGGCACCAGCGGCGGCACCCTGGCCAACGACAGCTACAACGCCAGCTACGACAATGCCAAGGAAAAATCCTGGCAGATACGCCATGACTTCAACTTCGTGGTGCTCGGCATTCCGGGGCTGACCATGATGAACCGCTACATCAGCGGCAATAACGTACACACCGGCGCCATCACCGATGGCAAGGAATGGGGCCGCGAGTCGGAACTGGCCTACACGGTGCAGAGCGGCTCACTGAAGGATTTGAATGTGCGCTGGCGCAACTCGACCATGCGTCGGGATTTCAGCAACAACGAGTTTGATGAGAATCGGATCTTTGTCAGCTACCCGATCTCGTTGCTGTAACGCGCCCCCTGCAGGAACCGACATGTGTGGCAGCGCCCTTGTGTGGGAGCTGGCTTGCCTGCGATAGCGGACTATCAGCAAAAGATATGTCAGTTGGCGGACCGCAATCGCAGGCAAGCCAGCTCCCACCTTTTGAGCGCCACTGGCCTGCAAGGGCGTTGACAACCCAGGGAGTCCAAAACGATACTTCCACCAAGTCATACGACAACCTACAACAACAATGGAATTCCCATGACCACCACCACGCCTGCTCCCTTCAACCGCCTGCTGCTCACCGGTGCTGCCGGCGGCCTGGGCAAAGTCTTGCGCGAACGCATGCGCCCTTATGCCCAGGTATTGCGCCTGTCGGACATCGCCAACATGGCCCCGGCGGCCGGTGAGTTCGAAGAAGTGCAACCCTGCGACCTGGCCGACAAACAAGCCGTGCACCACTTGGTGGAAGGCGTCGATGCCATCCTGCATTTCGGCGGTGTGTCGGTGGAGCGCTCTTTCGAAGAGGTGCTGGGCGCCAACATCAGCGGCATTTTCCATATCTACGAAGCCGCCCGCCGCCATGGCGTGAAACGCGTGATCTTCGCCAGCTCCAACCATGTGATCGGCTTTTACAAGCAGGACGAACACATCGACGCCCACTCCCCACGTCGCCCGGACAGCTACTACGGCTTGTCCAAATCCTATGGCGAAGACATGGCCAGCTTCTACTTCGATCGCTACGGCATCGAGACTGTGAGCATCCGTATCGGCTCCTCGTTCCCGGAACCCCAGAACCGCCGGATGATGCACACCTGGCTGAGTTTCGATGACCTGACCCAACTGCTCGAGCGCTCGCTGTACACGCCGAATGTCGGCCACACCGTGGTCTACGGCATGTCGGATAACCTCGATACCTGGTGGGACAACCGCTACGCCGCGCACCTGGGTTTTGCGCCCAAGGACAGCTCCGAAGTGTTCCGCGCCAAGGTCGAAGCCCAGCCGCCAGTGGCCGCCGACGACCCGGCCGCAGTCTACCAGGGCGGCGCGTTCTGCGCGGCGGGGCCGTTTGGTGACTGAACGCACATCAACCCAAGGGAATGAGTTGCCATGACTGCTGAATTGATCGTCGATGCCCGCAATGCCGTGGGCGAATGCCCGGTGTGGGTGCCGCAGGAAAACGCGCTGTACTGGGTGGACATCCCCAACGGCAGCCTGCAACGCTGGAACGCCGCCACCGGCCACGTCGCCGCCTGGAAAGCCCCGCAGATGCTTGCCTGTATTGCCCGCACCGACGCGGGCAATTGGCTCGCAGGCATGGAAAGCGGGTTTTTCCAACTCACCCCGCATCACGACGGCAGCCTCGACACCACGCCTCTGGCGAGTGTCGAGCACCCGCGCCCGGACATGCGCCTCAACGATGGCCGCTGTGATCGCCAGGGCCGCTTCTGGGCCGGCAGCATGGTGCTGAACATGGGCTTGAATGCGGCCGAAGGCACCCTTTACCGCTATGCGTCAGGCGCCGCGCCCCATGCGCAACTGAACGGGTTCATCACCCTCAACGGCCTGGCCTTCAGCCCGGACGGCCGCACGATGTACGCCTCCGATTCTCACTCGCTGGTGCAGCAAATCTGGGCGTTCGATTACGACATCGACACCGGCACGCCGTCCAACCGCCGGGTATTTGTCGACATGCATCAATTCCTCGGGCGCCCCGATGGCGCGGCAGTCGACGCTGACGGCTGCTACTGGATCTGCGCCAACGACGCCGGGCTGATTCACCGCTTCACCCCGGATGGCCGCCTGGACCGTTCCCTCAATGTGCCGGTCAAAAAACCCACCATGTGCGCCTTCGGCGGCAGCCGGCTGGACACCTTGTTCGTCACCTCGATCCGTGATGACCACAGTGAGCAGTCGGTCGCCGGCGGCGTGTTTGCCCTCAACCCCGGCGTCAGCGGATTGCCGGAGCCCACGTTCACCCTCTAGCTGCATCGCTGTGCCTTGAATACAACAACAATAAGACAGGAGTGACACCCCATGGACTTCAAACGCACTTTGCTCGCCGCTGCATTCTTTACCCTCAGCACCGCCGCCCACGCGCTGGAAATCAAATTCGCCGATATCCACCCCGCCGGCTACCCCACCGTCGTTGCTGAACAGAACATGGGCAAGGCCCTGACTGAGGCAAGCAACGGCGAACTGACCTTCAAATACTTCCCGGGCGGTGTGCTGGGCTCCGAAAAAGAAGTGGTTGAACAGGCTCAGGTCGGCGCGGTGCAGATGACCCGCGTCAGCCTCGGTATCGTCGGGCCGGTGGTGCCGGACGTGAACGTGTTCAACTTGCCGTTCGTGTTCCGCGACCAGGCGCATATGCGCAAAATCATCGACGGCGAGATCGGCGATGAAATCCTCGCCAAGATCACCGACTCCGAGTTCGGCCTGGTGGCCCTGGCCTGGATGGACGGGGGCACGCGCAACCTCTACACCAAGAAGCCGGTGCGCAAGATCGAAGACCTCAAAGGCATGAAAATTCGCGTTCAGGGCAACCCGATCTTCATCGAAGCCTTCAATGCGATGGGCGCCAACGGCATTGCCATGGACACCGGCGAAATCTTCAGCGCCTTGCAGACCGGCGTCATCGACGGCGCAGAAAACAACCCGCCGACGTTGCTGGAGCACAACCACTTCCAGAACGCCAAGTACTACACGCTCACCGAACACTTGATCCTGCCCGAACCCATCGTGATGTCAAAAATCACCTGGAACAAACTCACGCCCGCCCAGCAAGACATGGTGAAAGAAGCCGCCAAGCTCGCCCAGAAAGATGAGCGCGCGCTATGGGACGCCAAGTCCGCCAGCAGCGAGGAAAAGCTCAAGAAGGCCGGCGTCGAGTTCATCACTGTCGACAAAAAACCCTTCTATGACGCCACCGCAGCGGTTCGCGCCAAGTACGGTGCGGCTTACGCCGACATCATCAAGCGCATCGACGCGGTCGAGTAATCACCCTTCCCTTTAGTCAGGCCCGGCGCGGTCCGCATTGACGCGCCCGGTTACGGTGAACGCCATGAAGAATTTATTGCTGCGCATCAACGACCGCATTTACATGACCTGCATCTGGGTCGCTGGCCTCTCGGTGCTCGGGGTCGCGCTGATCATTCCCTGGGGCATCTTCGCCCGCTACATCCTCGGCACCGGCGCAAGCTGGCCGGAGCCCACCGCCATCCTGCTGATGCTGGTGTTCACGTTTGTCGGCGCGGCGGCCAGTTACCGTGCCGGCGCGCATATGTCGGTGGCCGTGGTCACCGACCGCCTGCCACCGCGCCAACGGCAAATCGTCGGTGTTATCACGCAACTGCTGATGGCCACCATCTGCCTGTTCATGACCGTCTGGGGCAGCAAGCTGTGCCTGTCCACCTGGAACCAGTTCATGAGCGCGATCCCCACCCTGCGTGTGGGCATCACCTATATGCCGATCCCGGTTGGCGGGCTGCTGACGCTGGTGTTCGTGCTGGAAAAACTCTTGCTCGGTGACCAGAGCCAGCGCCGTGTGGTGCGCTTCGACCTGGTTGAAGAAAACGAAGGGGCTGCCTGATGGACGCATTGATGCTGCTGGGCAGTTTTATCGCCTTGATCCTGATCGGCATGCCGGTGGCCTACGCCCTCGGGTTGTCGGCGCTGATCGGCGCGTGGTGGATCGACATCCCGTTCCAGGCCCTGATGATTCAGGTGGCGGGCGGGGTGAACAAGTTTTCGCTGATGGCGATTCCGTTCTTTGTGCTGGCCGGGGCGATCATGGCCGAGGGCGGCATGTCACGCCGCCTGGTCGCGTTTGCCGGGGTGCTGGTGGGGTTTGTGCGCGGTGGCCTGTCGTTGGTGAACATCGTGGCGTCGACGTTTTTTGGCGCGATTTCCGGCTCGTCGGTGGCCGACACCGCCTCGGTCGGTTCGGTGCTGATCCCGGAAATGGAGCGCCAGGGTTATCCACGCGAGTTCTCCACCGCCGTCACGGTCAGCGGCTCGGTGCAGGCCCTGCTGACGCCGCCCAGCCATAACTCGGTGCTCTACTCCCTGGCGGCCGGTGGCACGGTCTCGATCGCCTCGTTGTTTATGGCGGGCGTAGTGCCTGGGCTGCTGATGAGCGCGTGCCTGATGGTGCTGTGCCTGATCTTCGCGAAAAAGCGCAATTACCCCAAGGGCGAGGTCATCCCGCTCAAACAGGCGCTGAAAATCTGCGCCGATGCACTCTGGGGCTTGATGGCCATGGTGATCATTCTCGGCGGCATCCTCTCGGGCATTTTCACTGCCACCGAGTCGGCCGCGATTGCCGTGCTCTGGGCATTTTTCGTGACCATGTTCATCTACCGCGACTACAAATGGCGCGAGCTGCCCAAGCTGATGCACCGCACGGTGCGCACCATTTCCATTGTGATGATCCTGATCGCCTTCGCCGCCAGCTTCGGCTACATCATGACCCTGATGCAGATTCCGGCGAAGATCACCACGCTGTTCCTGACCCTGTCGGACAACCGCTACGTGATCCTGATGTGCATCAACGTCATGCTGTTGATGCTCGGCACGGTGATGGACATGGCGCCGCTGATTTTGATCCTCACGCCGATCCTGCTGCCGGTGGTGCTCGGTATCGGCGTCGACCCGGTGCACTTCGGCATGATCATGCTGGTGAACCTGGGCATCGGCCTGATCACTCCGCCAGTGGGCGCAGTGCTGTTTGTGGGCGCGGCGGTGGGCAAGGTCAGTATCGAGAAAACCGTGGCGGCGCTGCTGCCGTTTTATGCGGTACTGTTCCTGGTCTTGATGGCGGTGACCTACATTCCCGCTCTGTCACTTTGGTTGCCGCATCTGGTGCTCTGATGATTGAACTTGAAGACAACCTGACTCAGCTCACCCTCGCCCCGGCCGTTGGTGGCAGCATCGTCAACTGGACGGTGCGCGCCACCGGGCAGCCGCTGTTGCGCCCTAGCGACGAAGCGGCGCTGAACACCGGGCTGCCGGGCAAGCTGGCGTGTTACCCGCTGGCGCCGTGGTCCAATCGAGTGGCCCAAGGCGGTTTCGATAACCCCGGCGGCTGGCTGGCACTCACGCCCAACAGCCCGCTCGACCCGCTGCCGATTCACGGTTCGGCCTGGCAACAGGCGTGGCAGGTGGTAAGCCAGACGGCGGATGAAGTGGTGCTGGCGGTGGCGTGCGAGACGCCGTTTGCCTATCGCGCCGAGCAGCGGTTTCGCTTACGTGGCGGCGAACTGAGTATCGAGTTACGCGTGACGCACCTGGCCGAAGACGCCGCGTGGCACGGCCTGGGGTTGCATCCGTATTTACCGCGCAGGCCGGGCACGCGGTTGCAGGCCAAGGCGTCGCAGGTGTGGATGAGTGATGCGTCCAAGCTGCCGACCGAGTTGGCGCCGGTGCCTGCCGAATGGGATTTCACTCAGCTCAAGGGGTTGCCACAAGGCCTGGTGGACAATGGGTTTTGCCAGTGGGACGGGCGTTGCCGCATCGAACAGCCGGAGTTGGGCTATGCACTGGAATGCCAGGCCAGCGGCGCCGATTACTTCCTGCTGTTCTGCCCGCCGGGGTTGGGGTTCTTTTGCATCGAGCCGGTGAGTCATCCGGTGAATGCACATCACCTGCCGGGCAGGCCCGGCCTGAAGCTGCTGGAAAAAGGCCAGTCAACTCACCTCAATTTCAACCTGAAATACCAACCTTTATAACCCCAAAAAACCCTGTGGGAGCCGGGCTTGCCCGCGATGGCGGTGTGTCAGCCTGCACACCTGGACCTGACAAACCGCTATCGCAGGCAAGCCAGCTCCCACATTTTTGATCAGCATGGTGTCAAGGCGGGCTGTTTTTCAGGCGGCCCGCCGTGTCGATACTCACCACCACCGACAACCCCGGCCGCAGGCGCTCGCTCTCGGCCTGATCCGGGTCCACCGTAATCCGCACCGGCACCCGCTGGGCGATCTTCACAAAGTTGCCGGTGGAGTTATCCGCCTGCAACAGGCTGAACTCCGAGCCGGTCGCCGGGGAAATATGCTGCACCGTGCCGTGAAACTTGCGGTGGTTGAGCGCGTCCACGGTGAACGTTACCGGCTGGCCGACCTGCACATTGTCCATCTGGGTTTCTTTCATATTGGCGATCACCCACAGCTGCGGCGGCACCAGCGCCATCAACTGCGCGCCGGAGTTGACGTAGGCGCCCAGGCGCACGCCGATCTGCCCCAGCTGGCCGTCACGCGGCGCAATGATGCGGGTGTTGGACAGGTCGATACGCGCCAGCTCCACGGCCGCATCGGCACTGGCCACCGCCGCTTCGAGGGAGCCGCGATTGACGATCACGGTTTGCAGGTCCTGGCGGGCGATTTCCAGGTTGGCCTGGGCCTGGGTCACCGCTGCGATGGTCTGCGCGTTCGCGGCGCGGGTCACGTCCAGCTCGCGCCTGGACACCGAGCCATCGCTGATCAACTCTTCATTACGGCGCAGGTCCGCGGTGCTTTTGCGTGCCTGGGCCTGGCTGTCCACCAGCGCCGCCTGGCGCAGTTTGATGGTGGCTTCGGCGCTGTTGCGCTGCTGCACCACATTGGCCAAGGAGGCTTTCTGCACCGCCAATTGCGCCAGCGCCTGGTCAAGACGCTGCTTGTAGATGCGATCATCCAGGCGCACCAGCAGGTCGCCGGCCTTGACGTACTGGAAGTCCTGCACCGGCACTTCATACACATAGCCGCTCAGTTGCGGGCCAATAATCGTCACCTGGCCACGTACCAGGGCGTTCTCGGTGGTTTCCACCGCACTGCTGAACGGCGGCAATTGCCAGGCATACAGCACGATCAACACACCGACGATGGCAATCGCGGCAAAGCCCAGCGACGAGACGATGCGCACCCGCAGCGAGCGCGGCTCGGTAACGGTCGAGCCCGGTGGTGGCGTGCCTTCCGGGGTGGAGGCAATGGCGTTGGTCGTGGTTGTGGTGGTGGTTTCGGTCATGAAGTAACGCCGCTGGGTTGAACGGGAGGGGCTGCTGTTTTGGTGGTACTCATCAGCCACAGGCTGCGGGTGAAGATCCAGAGCATGGTGAGGATTGCGATGATCGCGATCAGCATGAACACATCGTTGTAGGCCATCACATTCGCCTCGCGCGTGGCCGCCGTGGCCAGGCTGCGAATGCCCATGAGGTTGCGCAATTCCGGGTCGGCAATCACACCGCCGTAGGCCGAGCCGCCGCTCTGCACCCGCGCCGCCACGCGTGGGTCGATCAAGGTCAGGTGTTCGACGATCATGCTGGAATGGTATTTCTCCCGCACGATCTGGAACGTGCCCAGCAACGCCGCACCAATCAGGCCGCCGAGGTTCTGGCAGATGCCGAACATCACCGAGAAACTCACCAGGTTGCGCGGGTTGGTCAGTACGTTTTTAGTGCCCAGCACCATGGTCGGCCCCAGGAAGAAGGTGCCGCCAAAGCCTAGCAGGAACTGGCTGATATACAGGTTTTGCGGGCGGGTCAGATTGCTGGAGAAACTGTCCATCACGGAGCCTGTGGCCATCAGCGCCAGGGAGATGATCAACGGCATCAGCAGGTGCGCCGGGTTGATCGTCAGCGCGCTGACCACCAGCCCGGCAATCGCCCCGGCCAGCATCACTACGTAAAGGGTGTGCATCTGCTGGTAGCTCATGTTCAGCATCTGCATAAAGCCCACCGCGCCGGTGGACTGCTCGGACAGCACCATGCGAATCAGCACCACCGCCAGCGCCAGGCGAATCATCGCCCCGCTGCCGAGCCAGCGCGTCATCAACATCGGGTTGGCGCGGTTATGCTCGATGGCCAGGCCGGCCATGATCAGCACCAGCGAACAGGCCGAAGCCACGCCGATCCAGGGCGCTTCCAGCCACCAGTCGATACGCCCCAACGACAGCACCGCACAGAGCAATGCCACGCCGCTGGCGAGGATGGCAAAGGTGAGAAAGTCGAGTTTTTCAAAGGTTTTGAAACGGTCGCCGGGCGGCAGTTTGAGCATGAACACGCAGCCCAGGCAGATCAACGCCATGCCTAGTTCGAACAGGTACAGCCCGCGCCATTCGGCAATTTGCAGCAAGTCTTCGGAGAACAAGCGCGCCAATGGCAGCGCCAACTGCGCGGTGCCCAAGCCCAGCACTAGGGCTTTAAGCCGCCACTTGGCCGGGAACGCCTGGATCATGTAGTACAAGCCCAACGAACTCAGCGCCGCGCCGACCATGCCGTGAGCGGCCCGCACTGCAATCGCCGAACTCAAGTCATTGACGAACAAATGGCCGAAGGTCACCAGCGCATACAGCACCAGGAACACCTCGGTAAACGCCCGCAGGCCGAACTGCTGGCGAAACTTCACCAGCAGCAGGTTCATGCACACGTTGGTCATCACATAGGCGGCCGGCAGCCAGGCCATTTCTGCGGTGGTGGCGCCCAGTGCGCCTTGCAGATATTGCAGGTTGGCGATCACCAGCGCGTTGCCGAGCCCGCCGGTAATTGCCACCAGGATCCCGACCAACGCAAACAGCCAGCGCTTGTGCGTCGGGTGCAACGGCGTCGACGGCGAGCCAGGCAGGCTCGGCCGCTCGTGGGGTTGCCAGGTGTGGGGGGTGTATTTATCCATCGCATGACCTTGATGAGCCGACGTGCAAGGTCGGTGAATCCGTTACTCAGGGACCAGTAAACCTGAGAGGCGTTCATCTTGCCATGTCTCGTGCGGGCATGGTCAAAACTGTGGGAGCTGGGTTGCTTGCTGTGGCGGTTTGTTGGTGTACATATCCGTTGCTGCGGTAACGGCTGCTTAGGGTTCCGCCCTGACGGCGGGTCACTTTTGCAAGGACGCAAAAGTAACCAAAAGGTCCTCGCCCCACCACTCGGCACCTCGCTGTGGCTCGGTGTGCCCTCACTCCGGCTTGAATCCGTGGGCCGCCGCGATGGGCCATCCTTGGCCCAGCGCGGCTAACCCGGCGTCCTGCCGGGTTACCCACGGATTCAAGAATCCGTGGGCCGCCGCGATGGGCCATCCTTGGCCCAGCGCGGCTAACCCGGCGTCCTGCCGGGTTACCCACGGATTCAAGCCTGCGTTCGGCCAGCGTGGTTAACGGGGCGCCTCAGATCAAAAGCAAGATCAAAAGCAGAGCACGGCGGCCTAGTAGCCGACCTGAGTGGTTGAATCAAAAGCCAGATCAAGTGCAAAGCAAAAGCCTATGTACCGGACTCAACGCGGTCTGAATGTGGGAGCTGGCTTGCTCGCGAATGCGGTGTATCAGTGACAGATAAATTGACTGACCCACCGCATTCGCGAGCAAGCCCGCTCCCACAGTTGACCGCATCCAACCTTAAGCGGATTTGCATACACTGAAGAGCTGCTTTTCTGTGGGAGCTGGCTTGCCTGCGATGCAGACACCTTGGTACATCAGGCACACCGAGTTGATGCCATCGCAGGCAAGCCAGCTCCCACCTTTGACCGAGTATGGCTCTGCTGTTGCTGCTGCTGTTGCTGCTGCTGTTGCTGTTGCTGTTGCTCTGGCCCTTACATCCTTTTCGATGACGAAGTCAGCGGTCTTTTGATCTGCGCTTTTGATCTTGATCTGAAATCGCCCCGTCAAACACGATGGCCGCAATTCGACACTGATTTGGGGGGTAAACCGGCAGGGATGCCGGTTTAGCCGCCCCGCGCCATGGATGGCGCGTGGCGGCGGCCCCCCAAATCAGTGTCGGATTGCGGGCATGCCGAGCCACAGCGAGGCACCGAGTGTTGGGGCGAAGACTTTTTGGTTACTTTTGTGTCTTTACAAAAGTGACCCGCCGTCAGGGCGGAACCCTAAGTCGCCATCACCCAAATAACGGATATGTACACCACCAACAAGCCGCCATCGCAGGCAAGCCAGCTCCCACAGTTGGAATGTATTGCACATTCGGATCAGAGCGCAGCCTTGACCAACATCCCCGCAGCCACCACCACACACAGGCTGGCAAACCCCACCTGCAACGCCCGCGCCGGGATCACCGAACACAAACGCCGACCGGCCAACATGCCGACAATACTCGCACCGATAAACACCCAGCCCATGGGCTCAATACTCACACCGGCCTGCATCGACCCAGCCACGCCGATCAGCGAAATCAGGCTGATGACCATCAACGAGGTGGCGACGATCCCGCGCATCTGCACATCGGTCAGTTGCTTGAACGCCGGCACGATCAGGAAGCCACCGCCCACGCCGAGCAAGCCCGACACCGCGCCAGTCACGGCCCCCAAAGCCGCCAACGTGGCACTGCATTTGGCGGTCCAGGCCAGGCGCCCGGTCTGCTGGTTGAGCATGCAGTTTTTCTGGCCCCAGGACGCGGCGCCATGGTCGCTGGGCCCGGCCTCGACCTTTTCGCGTTGCAACATGCGCCAGGCCACCAGCACCATCAAGGCGCTGAACAGGCCCATCAGCAGGTGTTCGGGCAACTGGTGCGCGATAAATACGCCCAGCGGCGAGAACAGCGCGCCGAGTAAGGCGATCAATAGTGCGGCGCGGTAGCGCACCAGGCCATGGCGCAACCCGTCAATGGCACCGACCGCCGCCGCTGCACCCACGGCGAGCAACGACACCGGCGCCGCCTGGGTCATGGTCAGGCCAAGCCCCAGCACCAACGCCGGCACCCCGAGAATGCCGCCGCCCGCACCGGTCAGGCCCATGACCAGGCCCATCAATAAACCCAACAGACTTGCCAGCAGCATTTAATCCACCTTACTCAGGCGGGTCAGCCACTCGCGGCCCTTGAGCATGCCGTTCCAGTAGAACCACGGCAGCAGCGTGGCCTTGAGGAACCACATCGAGCGGCGTGCCTGGGTCGGGTCCAGCGGAAAGGTCGGCAGCAGCTTGCCGCCATAGCCGAATTCGGCCAGCACCACCTTGCCCTTCTCCACCGTCAACGGGCAGGAACCATAGCCGTCGTACTTGAGCGGCAGCGGTGCCTGTTTGCGCAGGGCCAGCAGGTTTTCGGCCACCACCACGATCTGCTTGCGCACGGCGGCAGCGGTCTTGGCGTTGGGGGTGCCGCACACATCGCCGAGGCCGAAGATGTGCGGGTAGCGCAGGTGTTGCAGGCTGTGCGGGTTCACCTCGCACCAACCGGCGGGGTCGGCCAACGGGCTCTGGCGGATAAAATCCGGGGCAACCTGCGGCGGCACCACGTGCAACAGGTCGAAGGATTTTTCTTCGACGGTGGCCTTGCCTTCGGCGTCTTTGACTTCAAACCAGGCTTTGCGCGCCGGGCCATCGACCTTGACCAGGTTGGCATTGAACGCCAGACGGGCGTTGTATTTTTCCACGTACTTCATCAACGGCGGCACAAAGGTCGCCACCCCAAACAGCGCGGCGCCGGCCAGGTTGAATTCGACGTCGATGTTTTTCAGGTTGCCCTGCTTGAGCCAGTGATCGCAGGACAGGTACATGGCCTTTTGCGGCGCGCCTGCGCATTTGATCGGCATGGCCGGCTGGGTGAAGATCGCCTTGCCGCTCTTGAGTTGCTGCACCAACTGCCAGGTGTAGGCCGCGTGCTCGTAGCTGTAATTGGAGGTGACGCCGTTCTGGCCAAGGGTCTGTTCCAGGCCGTCGATTTTTTCCCAGGCCAGGCGCAGGCCAGGGCACACGATCAGGTTGTTCCAGGTCACGCGCTGGCCGTTGTCGAGCACCAGGCTTTGCTCGTCGGGCAACAACTCGGCGACAGCGGCCTGCACCCAGGCGACGCCATTGGGCAGTACGTCGGCCAACGGCTGTCGGGTCTTTTTCAGGTCGTAGGCGCCGCCACCGACCAGCGTCCAGGCCGGCTGATAGCAGTGGTAGTCGTTAGGTTCGATGAGGGTGATGTTCAGCTGCGGGTCGCGTTTGAGCAGGCTGGCCAGCAGGCCGATGCCCGCCGAGCCGCCGCCGATGACTACGATGTCGCCACTGATGGTCGGTCCACAGTGTTGCTCGGTCATGGTCTTTTGCCTTTTATCGTCAATGCACACAAGGGTCGCTGCCGTATGGCGTCACGCCCAGCTTTTTATGACCGCGCCGCAGTACAAGCCCGACAAGGTCTTCATCACTCGAATCACTTCGTGGCTGGCCAGCCCGTAGAAAATGTATTTACCTTCCCGACGGGTGGCGACCAACCCTTCGTCACGCAAAATGCCCAACTGTTGTGACAGGGTGGGCTGACGCACGCCGGTCATGGTTTCCAGCTCGCCGACATTACGCTCGCCCTGGGTCAACTGGCACAGGATCAACAGGCGGTCCTCATTGGCCAGTGCCTTGAGCAAGGAGCAGGCCTTGGACGCCGATGCACGCAGCTGGGCGACTTCGCCCTCACTCAGAGTAGATTCCATTTGCCTCGGGTCCTTTATGTCACTTAAGCTCAAAACATTATGTGTAAACGTAAACTGATTGTAACCACTTTTTTCGCTTCCGGGGACCGCCGCCATGCCAGCGTTGATTCAAGCCTTTCTGGACGAGGCATCGTCGACCTTCACCTACGTCATCTATGAACACGATGGCGGCCCGTGCGCCATCGTCGATTCGGTACTCAATTACGATCCCGCGTCCGGACGCACTGAAACCACCCAGGCCGATAAAGTCATAGCGTTCGTGCGTGAGCACGGCTTGCAGGTGCAGTGGCTGCTGGAAACCCATGCGCATGCCGATCACCTGTCCGCTGCGCCTTACCTGCGCCGCACGCTCGGCGGCAAAATCGCCATCGGCCACTCCATCAGCAAGGTCCAGGATGTGTTCAAGCGCTTGTTCAACCTGGAGCCGGAATTTCGCGTCGATGGCTCGCAGTTCGACCACCTGTTTGCGCCGGATGAAATCTTTCATATCGGTAACTTGAAGGCCCAGGCGCTGCATGTGCCCGGCCACACTCCCGCCGACATGGCGTACCTGATCGACGGTCGGCTGATTCTGGTGGGCGACACGCTGTTCATGCCGGATGTGGGCACTGCACGTTGCGACTTCCCTGGCGGCGATGCGCGGCAGTTGTATGCCTCGATGCGCAAGCTGCTGGCCTTTCCATTGGAGACGGAACTGTATGTGTGCCATGACTACCCGCCTGAAGGTCGCGAAGCCAAATGCCTGACTACGGTCGCCGAGCAGCGTGCGGGCAATATTCATGTGCATGACGGGGTGGATGAGGCAGCGTTTGTGCAGATGCGCACCGAGCGTGATGCCGGGTTGGGAATGCCGACGCTGTTGCTGCCGGCGATTCAGGTGAATGTGCGGGCGGGGAATATGCCGCCGGCGGAAGACAATGGCGTGTTTTACCTGAAGATCCCACTCAATCAACTGTAAAAAACGCCGATTCCCTTGTGGGAGCTGGCTTGCCTGCGATAGCGGTGTATCAGTAACCCATGTGTCAACTGGCCCACCGCTATCGCAGGCAAGCCAGCTCCCACATGGGTTTGTGTGATTCAGTTGCCCAGGCTGATGCCATTGGCCGGCAACGGCAGCGCGGTCTTGTAGCGCACCTGCTTGAGCGCAAAGCTTGAGCGGATATTGGCCACGCCCGGCACCTTGGTCAGAAAGTCCATCATGAAACGCTCCAGCGACTGGATCGTCGGCACCAGTACCCGAATCAGATAATCCGGGTCGCCCGCCATCAAGTAACACTCCATCACTTCCGGCCGGTCCGAGATCGCGCCCTCGAACTGCTGCAATGCCAGCTCGTTCTGCTTTTCCAGGCTCACGTGGATGAACACATTCACGTGCAGCCCCAGCAGGTCGGCGTCCAGCAACGTCACCTGATCGCGGATAAGCCCCAATTCCTCCATGGCCTTCACCCGGTTAAAGCACGGCGTGGGCGACAGGTTGACCGAGCGGGCCAGGTCGGCGTTGGTGATACGGGCGTTCTCCTGCAGGGCGTTGAGAATGCCGATATCGGTACGGTCCAGTTTGCGCATGAGACAAAATCACCTGTTTATTATGTTTATGCAGTTTTTTTATCCGCAAATGGTCTTGAGCGCAATGAAACACAGATAAATATTCTTCTACGCCACGCCTATGATGTTTGTAGGACAGGATTTCTCTTACCCGGAGACTGACTGTCAGCTAGCGCGCCCACTACAAGAAATTCACAAGATCGAGCGTAGAAAGCCATGAACCAGCCGTATGCACCACTGCGCCTGCACGTTCCCGAACCCTCGGGCCGCCCAGGCTGCAAGACCGACTTTACCTACCTGCGCCTGACTGACGCAGGTACGGTGCGCAAACCCGCCATCGACGTAGAACCCGCCGACACCGCCGACCTCGCCAAGGGCCTGATCCGCGTGCTCGACGACCAGGGCCAGGCCCTTGGCCCGTGGGCTGAAGGCGTATCCGCCGAGATCATGCGCAAAGGCATGCGCGCCATGCTCAAGACGCGCATCTTCGACAACCGCATGGTGGTCGCCCAGCGTCAGAAAAAAATGTCGTTCTACATGCAAAGCCTTGGCGAAGAAGCCATCGGCAGCGCCCAGGCCCTGGCCTTGAACATTGACGACATGTGCTTCCCCACCTACCGCCAGCAAAGCATCCTGATGGCCCGCGAAGTGCCGCTGGTGGACCTGATCTGCCAACTGCTGTCCAACGAGCGCGACCCGCTCAAGGGCCGTCAGTTGCCAATCATGTATTCGGTCAAGGACGCCGGGTTCTTCACCATTTCCGGCAACCTCGCCACCCAATTCGTGCAAGGCGTGGGCTGGGGCATGGCCTCGGCGATCAAGGGCGACACCAAGATTGCCTCGGCCTGGATCGGCGACGGCGCCACCGCCGAATCGGACTTCCACACCGCCCTCACCTTCGCCCACGTGTACCGCGCGCCGGTGATTCTCAACGTGGTCAACAACCAGTGGGCCATCTCCACCTTCCAGGCCATCGCCGGCGGTGAAGCCACCACCTTCGCCGGACGCGGCGTGGGTTGCGGCATCGCTTCCCTGCGTGTGGACGGCAACGACTTTATCGCCGTGTATGCGGCGTCTGCCTGGGCCGCCGAGCGTGCGCGCCGCAACCTTGGGCCAACCCTGATCGAGTGGGTCACCTACCGCGCCGGCCCGCACTCCACCTCGGACGATCCGTCCAAATACCGCCCGGCCGATGACTGGAGCCACTTCCCGCTCGGCGACCCGATTGCGCGCCTCAAACAGCACCTGATCAAGATTGGCCAGTGGTCCGAAGAGGAGCACACGGCGGTCAGTGCCGAGCTTGAGGCCGAAGTGGTCAAGGCGCAGAAAGAAGCCGAACAGTACGGCACCCTGGCCGGCGGCCAGATTCCAAGCGCCGCGACCATGTTCGAAGACGTTTATAAAGAGATGCCGGAGCACTTGAAGCGCCAGCGTCAAGAGTTGGGGGTCTGACATGAACGATCACAACAACAGCATCGAATTGGAAACCGCCATGACCACCACCACCATGACCATGATCCAGGCCCTGCGCTCGGCCATGGATGTGATGCTTGAGCGTGACGATAACGTGGTGGTGTTCGGCCAGGATGTCGGCTACTTCGGCGGCGTGTTCCGTTGCACCGAAGGTTTGCAGACCAAGTACGGCAGCTCGCGGGTGTTTGACGCGCCGATCTCCGAAAGCGGCATCGTCGGCGTTGCCGTGGGCATGGGTGCCTACGGCCTGCGCCCGGTCGCCGAGATTCAATTCGCCGACTACGTGTACCCGGCCACCGACCAGATCATCTCCGAAGCCGCCCGCCTGCGTTATCGCTCGGCGGGCCAGTTCACCGCCCCCTTGACCATGCGCATGCCGTGCGGCGGCGGCATCTACGGCGGCCAGACCCACAGCCAGAGCATTGAAGCGGTGTTCACCCAGGTCTGCGGCCTGCGCACGGTGATGCCGTCCAACCCGTATGACGCCAAGGGCCTGTTGATCGCCTCGATCGAAAACGACGACCCGGTGATCTTCCTCGAGCCTAAACGCCTGTACAACGGCCCGTTCGATGGCCACCACGATCGCCCGGTCACACCCTGGTCCAAACACCCGCAAGCGCAAGTGCCGGACGGTTACTACACCGTGCCGCTGGACGTGGCCGCCATCGTGCGCCCGGGCTCGGCCGTGACGGTGCTGACCTACGGCACCACCGTGTACGTGTCGCAAGTCGCCGCCGAAGAAACCGGCATCGACGCCGAGGTCATCGACCTGCGCAGCCTGTGGCCGCTGGACCTGGAAACCATCGTCAACTCCGTGAAAAAGACCGGCCGTTGCGTGGTGGTGCACGAAGCCACTCGCACCTGCGGCTTTGGTGCCGAGCTGGTGTCGCTGGTGCAAGAGCATTGCTTCCATCACCTGGAAGCGCCGATCGAACGCGTCACCGGTTGGGACACCCCCTACCCGCACGCGCAAGAGTGGGCGTATTTCCCAGGGCCGTCCCGTGTGGGCGCGGCGTTGAAACGGGTCATGGAGGTCTGAATGGGCACGCACGTTATCAAGATGCCGGACATTGGCGAAGGCATCGCAGAAGTTGAACTGTCGGTATGGCATGTCAAGGTCGGCGACCTGGTGGTTGAAGACCAGGTGCTGGCGGATGTGATGACCGACAAGGCGATGGTGGACATTCCCTCGCCGGTGCACGGCAAAGTGATTTCTCTGGGCGGCGAGCCCGGCGAAGTCATGGCGGTGGGCAGTATTTTAATCAGCATTGAAGTCGAAGGCGCCGGGAATGCCAAGGATGCGCCGGTGGTGGCTGAGCCGGTTAAAGCTGCACCAGCGCCGGTGGTTGAAGCCAAACCAACGCCAGTGGCCGAAGCAAAGCCAGCCGCCAAACCTGCTGCGGCACCGGTTGCGCGTGACGCAAACGAACGCCCGTTGGCGTCGCCTGCCGTGCGCAAGCACGCGCTGGACGCCGGGATTCAACTGCGCCTGGTACAGGGCAGCGGCCCGGCGGGTCGGGTGCTGCACGAAGATCTGGACGCTTACCTGCAACAAGGTGCAGCCCAGCCTTCGGGCACCGCCAACCCTTACGCTGAACGCAACAGCGAAGAACAGATCCCGGTGATCGGCATGCGCCGCAAGATCGCCCAGCGCATGCAGGACGCCACCCGCCGCGCTGCGCATTTCAGCTACGTGGAAGAAATCGACGTCACCGCGCTGGACGAGTTGCGCGTGCACCTCAATGAAAAGCACGGCGCCACCCGCGGCAAGCTGACCTTGCTGCCGTTTATCGTGCGCGCCATGGTCGTGGCGTTGCGCGACTTCCCGCAGATCAACGCCCGTTACGACGACGAAGCCCAAGTCATCGCCCGCCTGGGCGCGGTGCATGTGGGCGTCGCCACCCAAAGCGATGTGGGCCTGATGGTGCCGGTGGTACGTCACGCCGAAGCCCGCAGCCTGTGGGGCAACGCCGAGGAAATCGCACGTTTGGCCAGCGCCGCACGCAATGGCAAGGCCAGTCGTGATGAGCTGTCGGGCTCGACTATCACCCTGACCAGCCTCGGCGCGTTGGGCGGCATCGTCAGCACGCCGGTGCTGAACCTGCCGGAAGTCGCCATCGTCGGCGTCAACCGCATCGTTGAACGGCCGATGGTGATCAAAGGCCAGATCGTGGTGCGCAAAATGATGAACCTCTCCAGCTCCTTCGATCACCGTGTGGTCGACGGCATGGACGCGGCGCAATTCATCCAGGCCATTCGTGGCTTGCTCGAACAACCCGCCAGCCTGTTTTTGGAGTAAGGCATGCCTCAGACATTGAACACCACGCTGCTGATTATCGGCGGCGGCCCTGGCGGTTATGTGGCGGCGATCCGTGCCGGCCAGTTGGGCATCCCGACCATTCTGGTCGAGGGCCAGGCGCTGGGCGGCACCTGCCTGAACATCGGCTGCATTCCCTCCAAAGCCTTGATCCACGTGGCCGAACAGTTCCAGCAAACCGTGCACCACAGCCAAGGGTCGCAACTGGGCATTGAAGTGGATGTGCCGACCCTGGACATCCGCAAGAGCGTGGAATGGAAAGACGGCATTGTTGACCGCCTGACCACCGGCGTGGCCGCCTTGCTCAAAAAACACAAAGTGCAGGTGATCCACGGCTGGGCCAAGGTGGTCGACGGCAAGACCGTCGACGTCGGCGACCAGCGCATTCAGTGCGAGCACCTGCTGCTGGCCACCGGCTCGAAAAGTGTCAACCTGCCAATGCTGCCGATTGGCGGGCCGATCATCTCGTCAACCGAAGCGCTGGCCCCGACCCGCTTGCCCAAGCGCCTGATTGTGGTGGGTGGCGGTTACATCGGCCTGGAGCTGGGCATTGCCTACCGCAAGCTCGGCGCCGAGGTCAGTGTGGTCGAGGCGCAGGAGCGTATCCTGCCCGCCTACGATGGCGAGCTGACACTGCCGGTGGCCGAATCGCTCAAGCAGTTGGGGGTCAAGCTGTACCTTAGCCACAGCGTCACCGGTTTCGAAAACAACCGCCTGCAGGTGCGAGACCCGAACGGGGAAACGCTGTCGCTGGAAACCGATCAGGTGCTGGTGGCGGTGGGCCGCAAACCCAACACCCAGGGCTGGAACCTCGAAGCGCTTAACCTGGCGATGAACGGTGCGGCGATCCAGATCGACAACCGTTGCCAGACCAGCATGCGCAATGTGTACGCCATCGGCGACCTGAGCGGCGAGCCGATGCTCGCGCACCGGGCCATGGCCCAGGGCGAGATGGTCGCCGAACTGATCAGCGGCAAACACCGCGAATTCAACCCGGCCGCCATCCCGGCGGTGTGTTTTACCGACCCGGAACTGGTGGTGGTCGGCAAGACCCCGGACGAAGCCAAGGCGGCCGGCCTGGACTGCATCGTGTCGAGCTTCCCGTTTGCGGCCAATGGCCGGGCGATGACCCTGGAGTCGAAAACCGGCTTTGTGCGCGTGGTCGCGCGGCGTGACAACCACCTGATTGTCGGCTGGCAGGCGGTGGGCGCTGGTGTGTCTGAGTTGTCTACGGCCTTTGGCCTGAGCCTGGAGATGGGTTCGCGCCTGGAAGATGTGGCGGGCACCATTCATGCGCATCCGACCCTCGGCGAAGCGGTTCAGGAAGCGGCTTTAAGAGCATTGGGCCACGCGCTGCACCTGTAAACTGCCGCATTCCCCTGTGGGAGCGGGCTTGCTCGCGAATGCAGTGTATCAGTCACC
Organism: Pseudomonas sp. Leaf15; assembly: GCF_001421425.1. NCBI lineage: Bacteria > Pseudomonadati > Pseudomonadota > Gammaproteobacteria > Pseudomonadales > Pseudomonadaceae > Pseudomonas > Pseudomonas sp. Leaf15. The sequence continues at coordinate 410,600 of NZ_LMKI01000034.1, read as the reverse complement.
TATGTGTTGACTGACACACTGCATTCGCGAGCAAGCCCGCTCCCACATAAAGCAAGAATGAAGTATTGTTGCGCCCATCCAGTAAAAAACCGACAAGCCTGCCTTCGACCAGGCGGTTGACCAGAGATAGAGGGTGTCATGGGTAACGAAAGCATCAATTGGGACAAGCTGGGTTTTGACTACATCAAGACCGACAAGCGGTTTCTCCAAACCTGGAAAAACGGCGAGTGGCAAGCGGGCACCCTGACCGACGACAACGTGCTGCACATCAGCGAGGGCTCGACCGCCCTGCACTATGGCCAGCAGTGCTTTGAAGGCCTCAAGGCCTACCGCTGCAAGGACGGCTCGATCAACCTGTTCCGCCCGGACCAGAACGCCGCCCGTATGCAACGCAGCTGCGCACGCTTGCTGATGCCGCATGTGACCACCGAAGACTTCATCGAAGCCTGCAAACAAGTGGTCAAGGCCAACGAGCGGTTCATCCCGCCGTACGGCAGTGGCGGCGCGCTGTACCTGCGCCCGTTCGTGATCGGCACCGGTGAAAACATCGGCGTGCGTAGCGCACCGGAATTTATCTTCTCGGTATTCGCCATCCCGGTCGGCGCCTACTTCAAGGGCGGCCTGGTGCCCCACAACTTCCAGATCTCCACGTTCGACCGCGCCGCGCCACAAGGCACCGGCGCCGCCAAGGTCGGTGGCAACTATGCCGCCAGCCTGATGCCGGGCGCTGAAGCACGCAAATCCGGTTTCGCCGACGCGATCTACCTGGACCCGATGACCCACTCGAAAATCGAGGAAGTCGGTTCGGCCAACTTCTTTGGTATCACCCGCGACAACCAGTTCATCACGCCGAAGTCGCCTTCGGTGCTGCCAGGCATCACCCGCCTGTCGCTGATCGAACTGGCCGAGACTCGCCTGGGCCTGAAAGTGGTCGAGGGCGACGTGTTCATCGACAAACTGGACCAGTTCAAGGAAGCCGGCGCCTGCGGCACCGCTGCCGTGATCTCGCCAATCGGCGGCATCCAGTACGACGGCAAGCTGCACGTGTTCTACAGCGAAACCGAAGTGGGCCCGATCACCCAGGCGCTCTACAAAGAGCTGACCGGCGTGCAGACCGGCGACGTTGAAGCGCCAGCGGGTTGGATCGTCAAGGTCTGACTCAGAAAACGCGAAACCCAATGTGGGAGCCAGCTCCCACATTTGATTTCGGTGTGCTCACACGTCCTTGGGAATATTCACCGCAATCTTCTTGCCCATACTGATCCTCGGCTCCACCCCATACCCCAACGCCTCGTAGAACCCCACCACCGCGTCATTGCCGCCCGTAATCTGCAGGTTGATCTTCATGCAACCCAACGCAGTCAACGCCTGCTCGGCATAGCGCACCAGCGAAGCACCCAAGCCCTGCCGGCGATAATCGCTGTGCACCGCCACCGAATACAGCCAGCCGCGATGCCCGTCGTAGCCGGCCAGAATGGTGCCGATCACGGCCTTTTTATCCGTCGCCACAAAGAACAGCCCATCGTTGACCGCCAGCTTCTTGTCGATTGCCAGGCTCGGCAGGTTATGCGCAGTGTCATAACCAAACGCCTGCTGCCACAACGCTACCACCTGGGATCGGTGCGGACGATCGCGATACGGCCCAATGGGATGGCGCGATAACAAGGCCTTTTCCATCACCAGCGTGCGCTCATTGCCATGGTAAACGTCGCGCACCGTGTGAAAACCCAGCTTGGTATAAAACGGCTCGGCCGTCAGCGAGGACGGCACGCTCAGGACCGTCACCCCGGCTTCAACGGCACGCAGTTCAACCTCGATCATCAGCAGCCGGCCAATGCCCTGCCCTTGCATCGCCGGGTTGACGAACACCGAGCGCACCACATTGCCATCGAGGGCGGCGGTGGCGACGATCACCTGATCCTGAATCGCCACCAGCACCACCCGGCGCTGCAACAACGCCAGCACGGCGTCAGGCGTAAAGTTGCTGGCAACCCGAGCGATCACCTGCGCCGGGTAGTCCCGCGCATTGCTGCTGTGCAAGGCCGCCAGGATGACCTGGCTGATGCCCTCGGCGTCGGTGGGTTGGGCAAGACGAACAGCGGTAGACATGCATTCTCCTTCCTGGCTCGGGTTTCACGACCGCCACCATACTAATGTGGGAGCTGGCTTGCCTGCGATAGCGGTCTGTCAGTCAGCGCATCTGGCACGGATAGACTGCCATCGCAGGCAAGCCAGCTCCCACAGTTTGATTGCATTTCAACTCGCCAGCCGATTCGGCTGCGCCACCTCACTTTTCAGCTTTCCCGGCTGAGCCGCCCCACCATATCAGCCGGGATTGACCCACCACAGCGCACAAAATAGCCCCACAGCTCACCCCATGGATTCGTGCACCCATGCAAACCACCAACACCGTCTTGATGATTCGCCCGGCGCGCTTTGCCTTCAACCCGGACACCGCGATCAACAACCGCTTCCAACGCCCGCCACTTGATCCACTGAGCGCGCAGCAAAAAGCGCTGCAAGAGTTCGACGGCTATGTCGACACCCTGCGCCAACATGGCGTGGAAGTGCTGGTGGTACAGGACACTCCGGCCCCGCACACGCCCGACTCGATCTTCCCCAACAACTGGTGGAGCAGCCACGCCGATGGCAGCCTGGTGCTGTACCCGATGGAAGGCCAGAACCGACGACTGGAGCGCAACAAAGGCGTGCTGCAAGTGCTGGAGCAGCGTTTCGCGATCCATAGCACCATCGACCTGAGCCACCTCGAACAACAGAACATCTTCCTCGAAGGCACCGGCAGCATGGTGCTCGACCGCCAGCACCGCATCAGCTATGCCTGCCACTCCGGGCGTACCCACCAAGACGCCTTGCGCCAGTTCGCCGAACGCCTCGACTACCAACTCTGCGTCTTCCACGCCGTCGACCGCCACCACGCGCCGATCTACCACAGCAACGTGATGATGAGTGTCGGCCGTGATCTTTCGGTGGTGTGCCTGCAAGCCCTGCCCGATGCCGGCGAACGCCTGGCCCTGGAACGCTCATTGCGCGACACCGGCAAAGACATCCTTGCCCTCGACTTCGACCAGCTCGAAGCCTTCGCCGGCAACATGCTCGAAGTCCACGACCGTGACGGCCAACCGCTGCTGGTGATGTCGGCCAGCGCCTGGATCGCCCTGCACCCGGCCCAGCGCACGCATGTAGAACGCCACACCCGCCCGGTGGTGGTGAACATCGACAACATCGAACGCATCGGCGGCGGCAGTGCCCGCTGCATGCTGGCGGAAGTACACCTGCCCGCCCGCACCTCATTTCAATAAGGAGTCTTGCCATGACCCGTTATATCGACGTCAACGACCTCAGCTACCTGGTTTCACAAAAAGGCCTGCAAACCTGCATCAGCGAGATGGCCGAATACATCCGTGCCGACTACCTGCGCTGGCAGGACTTCGAAAAATGCGCGCGCCTGGCCAACCATTCGCCGGACGGCGTGATCGAGCTGATGCCGGTCTCCGACGCCTCGCTGTACGCCTTCAAATACGTGAACGGCCACCCGAAAAACACCCTGGCCGGCATGCTCACGGTGATGGCTTTCGGCGCCCTCGGCGATGTCGACACGGGCAAGCCGGTGCTGCTGGCAGAAATGACCCTCACCACCGCGATCCGTACCGCCGCCACCTCGGCCCTGGTGGCCCGCTACCTGGCGCGCGACAACAGCCGCAGCATGGCGTTGATCGGCAACGGCTCGCAAAGCGAGTTCCAGGCCCTGGCCTTCCACGCCATGCTCGGCATCACCGAAATCCGCCTGTTCGATATCGACGCCAAGGCTACTGCCAAGCTGGCGGCCAACCTCAAGGCGTTCCCGGCGATCAAGGTGATCCTGGCCGCCAGCGTGGCCGAAGCGGTCAAAGGCGCGGACATTGTCACCACCGTGACGGCCGACAAGGCGTACGCCACCATCCTCACCGACGACATGATCGAGCCGGGCATGCACCTGAATGCCGTGGGGGGCGACTGCCCCGGTAAAACCGAGCTGGACCGCCGCATCGTCGAGCGCGCCCGGGTGATCGTCGAGTACGAACCGCAAAGCCGCATCGAAGGTGAAATCCAGCACATGCCGCACGATTCGCCGGTGACCGAGCTGTGGCAAGTGATCAATGGCCAGCAGCCCGGCCGCGAGAACGCGCGCCAGGTCACGCTGTTCGACTCGGTGGGTTTTGCCATCGAAGACTACTCGGCCCTGCGTTACGTGCTGGACGTGGCCAAGGCGCTGGATGTGGGCAGCACACTTGAACTGGTGCCGGACCTCGCCGACCCGAAAGACCTGTTTGCGCGCCTGGCCCAACAGCCCCGCGCGCAGCACAAAAAGCGCGCTTGAAACCGCTCTGGCCTGCCGCTTTGCGCTGAGGGCGGGCCAGACTTTCATCACTGAAAAGCCGATTTCGCGGGTCAAGCAGCCGAATCCGCTGCATTGCGCTTTTTAACAGCGCAATTTGCGCTTTATGCACGGGGTAAACGACACAAAAAACGCACCACCATGAAGCATTCTCTGCTCCCAGCGATTCACCGCCCTGACATCAATTACAAAATATAGGGACTGTCACATGACTCCATTGCGATCACTCTTCGCCGCGTTGCTGTTGCCACTGTGCGCCAGCGCTGCCCACGCCCAGGATTGGAAAGAAATCCGCTTCGGCGTCTTCCCCGAATACCCACCCTTTGAGTCCGTCGCCGCCGACGGCAGCCTGCAAGGCTTTGATATCGAGCTGGGCAACGCCATCTGCGCCAAGCTCGAAGTCAAATGCACCTGGGTGCACAACGAATTCGACGGCATGATCCCGGCCCTGCGCGCGCGCAAGTTCGACGCGATCATGTCGTCCATGGCCGTGACCCCGGCGCGTGAGAAAGTCATCGACTTCAGCGACCGCCTGTTCCTCAGCCCTACCTCGGTGATCACCCGTAAAAACGCCGACTTCGGCGACACGCCGGAGTCGCTCAAAGGCAAGCAGGTGGGCGTGCTGCAAGGTTCACTGCAGGAAGCCTATGCACGTGCGCACCTGGCCAGGCTTGGCGCGCAGATCAAGGCGTACCAGTCCCAGGAGCAGAACTACGCCGACCTGCAAAACGGCCGCCTCGACGCCACCCTGACCGACAAGCTCGAAGCCCAACTCAACTTTCTGTCCAAGCCTGAAGGCGCCGACTACAAGAGCGGCCCGGCCTTCAAGGACCCGACCTTGCCGCTGGATATCGCCATGGGGCTGCGCAAGAACGACGCCGACCTGCGTGCGCTGATCAATAAAGGCATCGCCGCCGTGCAGGCCGATGGCACCTACGCGCAGATCCAGAAGAAGTACTTCGGCGATCAGGATATCTACAACGAATAGGCCCACCCCGGCGCCTGTGGGAGCTGGCTTGCCAGCTCCCACACAAGCCAGCTCCCACCGTTAATCTCTGTGCTTGATCGAGATCTCCTCAATGAACGAACTCCTCAACCTGCAAGGCTACGGCCCGATGCTGGCCCAGGGTGCCTGGATGACGCTCAAGCTGGCGTTGCTGGCGCTGACCCTGAGCCTCGCCCTGGGCCTGATCGCCGCCGGCGCCAAGCTTTCGAGCGCCAAATGGCTGCGCGTGCCCGCCACCCTGTACACCACGCTGATACGCAGCGTGCCGGACCTGGTGCTGATCCTGTTGATCTTCTACAGCCTGCAACTGTGGCTCAACGACCTGAGCGAAGTGTTCGGCTGGAATTACTTTGAAATCGACCCGTTTACCGCCGGGGTGATCACTCTGGGGTTTATCTACGGCGCGTATTTCACCGAGAACTTTCGCGGCGCGATTCTCAGTGTGCCGGCCGGGCAACTGGAAGCCGCCACCGCCTACGGCCTGAGCCGCTGGCAGCGCTTTCACCTGGTGCTGTTCCCGCAACTGATGCGCTTTGCCTTGCCGGGCCTGGGCAACAACTGGCTGGTGCTGCTCAAGTCCACGGCGCTGGTGTCGATCATTGGCCTGTCGGACCTGGTCAAGGCTGCGCAAAACGCCGGCAAGACCACCAATGAGCCCCTGTACTTCCTGATCCTCGCGGGCCTGGTGTACCTGCTGATCACCACCCTCTCCAACCGCCTCTTCAAGCGCCTCGAACGGCGCTACAACCTCGGCATCAAGGGGATGGCGCGATGATCGAACTGTTCCAGCAATACGGCCTGGCCTACCTGTTCAGCGATGGCACAGGGTTGTCCGGGGTCGCCATGACGTTGTGGCTGTTTATCATCTCGGTGGTCGCAGGTTTTGTGCTGTCGATCCCGCTGGCGCTGGCGCGCGTCTCGCAGCACGTCTGGCTGCGCTGGCCGGTGGAGGTCTACACCTATCTGTTTCGCGGCACGCCGCTGTATATCCAGTTGCTGATTTGCTACACCGGGCTGTACAGCCTGGAGGTGGTGCAGGACAACGCGCTGCTCAATCAGTTTTTCCGTAATGCGCTCAACTGCACCCTGCTGGCGTTTGTGCTCAACACCTGCGCCTACACGGTGGAAATCTTCGCCGGGGCGATCCGCAACATTCCCCACGGCGAAATCGAAGCCGCGCGTGCCTATGGCCTGCACGGCTGGCGCCTCAACCTGTTTGTGGTGGTGCCCGCCGCGCTGCGCCGTGCGCTGCCGGCCTACAGCAATGAAATGATCCTGATGTTGCACGCCACTTCGCTGGCGTTTACCGCCACCGTCGCCGATATCCTCAAGGTCGCCCGTGACGCGAATGCCGAAACGTTCCTGACGTTCCAGGCTTTTGGCATCGCCGCCCTGCTCTACATGCTGCTGTCCTTTGCACTGGTGGGCCTGTTCCGACTGGCCGAACGTCGCTGGATGCGTTTTCTTGTTCCTACCCGAGGCTAACCCATGAATCAGTCCGCGCAGGCCCTGGCCGCTTACCCTGTTGACGAACCCGTTGCCCAACCGGCAACCGCTGCGATCAAGCTTCAAGTCGAAGGCATCCACAAACGTTACGGCGACCACGAAGTGCTCAAGGGCGTGTCCCTCAACGCACGCAACGGCGACGTCATCAGCCTGATCGGCGCCAGCGGCTCGGGCAAAAGCACGATGCTGCGCTGCATCAACTTTCTCGAACAGCCGGATGCCGGGGTCATCACCCTGGACGGCATCAGCATCGAAATGCGACAGGGCCGCGCCGGCACTCGCGCGCCGCACCAGGAACAACTGCAGAATTTGCGCACGCGCCTGGCCATGGTGTTCCAGCACTTCAACCTGTGGAGCCACATGACCGTGCTGGAAAACATCACCATGGCGCCGCGCCGGGTGTTGGACGTCAGCGCGGCCGAAGCGGAAAAGCGCGCACGCCTGTATCTGGACAAGGTCGGCCTGCCCGGCCGCGTGGCCGATCAATACCCGGCGTTTCTGTCCGGCGGCCAGCAACAACGCGTGGCCATCGCACGGGCATTGGCGATGGAGCCGGAAATTATTCTGTTCGATGAACCGACCTCAGCGCTGGACCCGGAACTTGTAGGAGAAGTCCTCAAAGTCATACAGACGTTGGCCGAGGAAGGTCGTACCATGCTGATGGTCACCCACGAAATGGGCTTTGCCCGCCAGGTGTCCAGCCAAGTGCTGTTTTTGCATCAGGGCCGGGTCGAAGAACAAGGCGGCGCCGAAATTCTCGACCACCCCAACAGCGAACGCTTGCAGCAATTTCTTTCCAACCGTTTGAAGTGAACTCATGGATACCAAGGCCCACGGACCCCATTCTTCCCCCTCGCTGGACCGCATCGACGAGGCCATCATCGACGTGTTGCGTCACCAGGGGCGTATCACCTACGAAAAGCTTTCATCGCTGGTGCACCTGACACCCAGGCCGTGCCTGGAGCGGGTGCGCAAGCTGGAGCGACGCGGGGTGATCCGTGGTTATGGGGCGATCATCGATGTGCAGATGGTCTCGCCGGGGCTGTCGCTGCTGGTGCTGGTGGCCTTGTCCAATCAGAGCGGGCGCTCGGCGCAGAAGGCCTTTGAGGCGTGCGTCAAAGCCTGCCCGCAGGTGTTCGAGTGCCAACTGATCAGCGGGCCGTTCGACTACAGCCTGCGCATGCGCTGCCGGGATATGGAGCATTACCGGGTGCTGACGGAGACTTGGTTGAATAATGATGAGTTGCACATTGATAAGTTGGTGGCGCATCCGGAGTTGGCGGTGGTCAAAAACACCGCGACCGAACTGGCATAGAGCGATAGATCGTAGATCGTTCCCACGCTCCGCGTGGGAATGCATCCCGTGACGCTCCGCGTCACGGCGTCAAAGCGGACGCGGAGCGTCCAGGGCGGCATTCCCACGCAGAGCGTGGGAACGATCATCGAGCCAGCTCCCACATTTTTAAGCGTGCCCGCTTGAGATTTTCTTGCCCGGCCTGGCCCCGATCAGCTCAGAGCGTGGGAACGATCATCGAGCCAGCTCCCACATTTTTAAGCGTGCCCGCTTGAGATTTTCTTGCCCGGCCTGGCCCCGATCAGCTTCGCCTGCCCATAGATCGTTCCCACGCTCCGCGTGGGAATGCATCCAGTGACGCTCCGCGTCACGACCTCAAAGCAGACGCGGAGCGTCCAGGGCGGCATTCCCACGCAGAGCGTGGGAACGATCATCGAGCCAGCTCCCACATTTTTAAGCGTGCCCGCTTGAGATTTTCTTGCCCGGCCTGGCCCCGATCAGCTCAGAGCGTGGGAACGATCATCGAGCCAGCTCCCACATTTTTAAGCGTGCCCGCTTGAGATTTTCTTGCCCGGCCTGGCCCCGATCAGCTTCGCCTGCCCATCCTTCTGCTTGCCCGTGCGCGCCTCGCTGATCAGCCCCGGTATCAACTTGCCCTCCGGCAGATTCTTCCAGAACCGGCTGGGCAAATGCCCTTCCATCACCTTGGGGTTCAACCGCGCCGGGTTGAAGATATGGCTGTAGTAGGTCAGCCACATCGCGCTGTGGGGGTCTTCGACATTCTGCGCCAGCTGTTGCCAGGCTTCGGGGCACTGGCGTTGATGAATCAACTGCTCACCGTCGTAATACACGCCGTCCAGGGGTGTTGCGATCATCCAGCGATGGCGGCCCATGCGCCCGACAAAATGCTGGCTGGCGGACTTCAAGATGTCATGGGCCGGCTCATGCCACGCCACATACTCCGGCAGCTGTGGCCCAGCCTCCGCAGGCAGGGCAATAAACCGCACAAACGCATGCAGGTGATGGGCTTCGCGGCTGACCTGCTTGATGCGCCGTTGCAACTCACTGCCCAGCTTGTCCCCGGCCAGCATCGCGGTGCGGTCGCCGTGGCTGACACGCCACAACACCTCGTACAACAGGCTCCAGCGCTGATCACCGTGGTAACAGGCGGCCGATTCCAACAACTCCAGCAACGCCTTGGGAATGCGCGCCTGAAACGGCCCGAGCTGCTCGGGTACAGGCTCGTCCGTGGCAAACAGGTCCGCCACTTCGGCCTCGCCCCAGCTCACCTGGCTGGGGTCGACCTGATGGCTGAGCAGCCAGCGCGCCTGCTCGCGCCAGGTGCTGAAGAGGTTGTCGCATTCCAGGCTGATCATCCCCACAGCCCCATCTGTTGCGGCTGCGGTCGGTCGCGCAGTTGCTCGCGCAGCAACACGCTGGTGCTGTCCGCCTGTTGCGGATGGTAGTCGCTGGTGATGAAAAACGGCTTGGCCTTGGCCAGCACGCAGCGCATGCGGGCCAGGTCTTCGAAACGGATCTTGCGTTCGCGGCGCAGGTCGACCAGGCGCTGGGTGGTGCGCAGGCCAATGCCGGGGATACGCGCGATCAGCGTGGGTTCGGCGCGGTTCAGGTCCAATGGGAACACCTCGCGGTGCTCCAGCGCCCAGGCCAGCTTGGGGTCGATATCCAGGGCCAGATGGCCTGGGCCTTCGAACAGTTCATTGGCGCTGAAACCGTAACTGCGCAGCAGAAAGTCGGCCTGGTACAGGCGGTGTTCACGCATCAGCGGCGGCGCGGCCAGCGGCACACTTTTGGGGCTGTTGGGAATGGGGCTGAACGCCGAGTAATACACGCGCCGCAGCTTGTAGTTGCCATACAGCGCCTCGGCACCATGCAGGATGGTGCTGTCGTCGGTGTCATCGGCGCCGACGATCATCTGCGTGCTCTGCCCCGCCGGTGCAAAACGCGGTGCGCGCGGCTCGTTGAACACCGTCTGCTCGCCGGTGTAGATGGTCTGCATGGCTTGCTTGATCGAGCCGATCTGCTTCTCCGGCGCCAGGGTTTGCAGGCTGGCGTCGGTGGGCAACTCGATGTTCACGCTGAGGCGATCGGCATAACGCCCGGCTTCGGCGATCAGCGCAGGGTCGGCTTCGGGAATGGTCTTGAGGTGGATGTAACCGCGAAAGTCATGCTCTTCGCGCAACAGTTTGGCGACCCGAACCAACTGCTCCATGGTGTAGTCGGCCGAACGAATGATGCCGGAGCTCAGAAACAGCCCGCTGACGCAATTGCGTTTGTAAAAGTCCAGGGTCAGGGTGACCACCTCCTCCGGGCTGAAACGCGCACGGGGCACGTCGCTGGAGCGGCGGTTGACGCAGTATTGGCAGTCGTACAGGCAGAAGTTGGTGAGCAATACCTTGAGCAACGACACGCAACGCCCGTCCGGCGTGTAGCTGTGGCAAATGCCCATGCCATCGGTAGAACCCAGCCCGGCCTTGCCCTCGGAGCTGCGCTTGGGCGCACCACTGCTGGCGCAGGAGGCGTCGTACTTGGCGGCGTCGGCGAGGATGCTGAGTTTTTCGATCAACTGCATGAAGGGCTACCGATACTGGTTTTTTGTACAGTATCAGGCAGCCCCACATGTCACAAGTACAGCTTGTCAGCTGGCGGTGGCCAGCAGCAAATCCTGCACCGAGCGCGCTTTGCCACGGTGACGATCGTTTTCATACAGCGAGGCGGCAATCTCATCGGCCCGAATCGGCAGTACCGACAGCAAGGTGTCGCTCAACCCATGGCTGGCCTGGCTGAAGCCCTGGATATAGATACCGGCCTTGCAGCGCTCGTCGGTGACGATCCGATAGTCGCGGGCCACTTCGAAGTCGCCCATATAGGCTTGCAGGGGCGCCAGCAGCTCGCGGTGCATCTGGCGCTCGTAGCCGGTGGCCAGGATCACAGCGTCGTAATGGCTGACGCTGGTGTCGCCGTTGGCGTTGTTGCGCAGCACCAGTTCGATGCCCAGCGGCCCGGCCGTGGCTTTCTCGACCACGGTCATGGTGCGGAAGGCCTGGCGGTTGATACCGGAGACTTTCTGGCGGTAGAAAATCCCGTAGATGCGCTCGATCAGGTCCAGGTCGACCACCGAATAGTTGGTGTTCTGGTACTCGGCCACCAGGCGCTCACGCTCGGCGCCGACTTGCTGGAACACCAGGTCGGTAAAGGCCGGCGAGAACACTTCGTTGACGAACGGGCTGTCATCCGCCGGTTTGAGCGCCGAACCGCGCAGGATCATGTCCACCTGCACCGACGGGAAGCTGTCGTTGAGGTCGATAAAGGCTTCGGCCGCGCTCTGCCCGCCGCCGATGATGGCAATGCGCATAGGCTTGCCCTCCACGCACGGCTGCCGGGCCATGCGTTCGAGGTACTGGGAATGGTGGAACACCCGGCCGTCATCCCTGAGCGCGCTGAACGCTTCCGGCACGCGTGGCGTGCCGCCGGCGCTGACCACCACCGAGCGGGTGGTGCGCACATGCTGTTCGCCCTGGGCGTCACGGGAGATCACGCGCAACGCTTCAACCTGCTGCTGGTGCAGGATCGGCTCGATGGCCAGCACTTCCTCGCCATACCGCGCCTGAGCCTGGAACTGCACGGCGACCCAGCGCAGGTAGTCGTTGTACTCCATGCGGCAGGGGTAAAAGGTGCCCAGGTTAATGAAATCCACCAGGCGGTCGTGGGCCTTCAGGTAATTGACGAACGAGTAAGGGCTGGTGGGGTTGCGCAGCGTCACCAGATCCTTGAGGAACGAAATCTGCAGTTCGCTCTGGGTCACCAGGGTATTGCCGTGCCAGCGGTAGTCGGCCTGCTTGTCGAGAAACACCACGTCCAGTTTGCCCTGGGCTTTTTCACGCTCCTGCAGGGCGATGGCCAGCGCCAGGTTCGAAGGGCCGAAACCGATCCCGATCAGGTCGTGAACCGCGGGCGAAGCAATTGCCTGTGTCATTCCAGTGTCCTCTGGATAAGCCCCTTGGCGGTGGGGCGGGAATACCTGCAAAGCCTGAACAACAGGCCATGTGTTGATAGGAAACGAGGACAATGAAATAAAATTTAACTAATCTGCGATCAGTGCGCGTCCCACTCGCGCATGCGCACCCGGCAATGCTTCATGGCATTAACGATATGTTTTTCCACCAGGCTGCGGGAAATGCTCAGGCGTTCGGCGATTTGCAGGTGAGAAAGGCCGTCGAGCTTGCGCAATAGGAAGCTGTCGCGGCAGGCGCTGGGCAGCTCCGCCAGGGCACGCTCGAGCAGGGCCAGGCGCTGGGCCTGATCGTGACTGGCGTGGGGCGAACAGGTGGCGAAGCGCTCTTCACTGTCCAGCACCTCCAGGGGCTCGGATTGGCGCAAGGCATTGCGCCGATGGCCGTCGATCACCAGGTTCAGCGCGGTACGGTACAAAAATGCGCGCGGCTGTTCGATCGGCGTATCGCTGGCGCGCTCCAGCACCCGCACATAGGCGTCATGCACCACATCTTCGGCCACCTGACGGTTGCCCAGCTTGGCGTTGAGGAAACACACCAGCTCGCGATAGTAGTTTTCCAACATGACTCCCGACCGTCCTGGGGGGACGGCATCTGATCCTTGAGTGCTAACGACGACAGGCCATGGATGATGGCAGTTTGAGTGCGTGCAATTTATAGTAATTCTCATCTACTTTTAAAGAAGTCTTGCATCAACCGTCGATTTTTTTATTCGACAGAGCTGTTACTACCTGTGTAAGCGCCTAAATTGTCGGGCAATTTCCTCGTATAACTGTCAGCCCTCCGCAACTGCGGCCCCTATTCCCGGCTGGACACAACGCATGAAACGCCCTCGCCCCGCCCGACGCGCCCTGCTGGTTGTCGCGTGCCTGATTCCCATCGCTGCGCTGGCGGCCTGGCAGATACTGCCGCCGGGCCGCGACAGCCTCGCCACCGTCACCGTCACCCGTGGCAATATCGAAAACAGCGTCACGGCGCTGGGCACCCTGCAACCACGCCGCTATGTCGACGTGGGCGCACAGGCATCCGGGCAAATCCGCAAAATCCATGTCGAGGCCGGTGACCAGGTCAAAGAAGGCCAGTTGCTGGTAGAAATCGACCCCGCCACGCAACAGGCCAAGCTCGACGCCAGCCGCTATGCCATCGACAACCTCAAGGCCCAGTTGCAGGAGCAAAAAGCCCAGCACGAACTGGCGCGCCAAAAGTACCAGCGCCAGCAACGCCTGGTGGCCGGTAACGCCACCCGCGAAGAAGACGTGCAAACCGCCAAGGCCGAGCTGAGCGCCACCCAGGCACGGGTCGACATGTTCCAGGCGCAGATCCGCCAGGCCCAGGCCAGCCTGCGCAGCGACGAGGCCGAACTGGGCTATACCCGCATCTTCGCGCCGATGAGCGGCACGGTGGTGGCGGTAGATGCGCGCGTCGGCCAGACCCTCAACGCCCAGCAGCAAACCCCGCTGATCCTGCGCATCGCCAAGCTGTCGCCGATGACTGTATGGGCCGAGGTTTCCGAAGCCGATATCGGTCACGTCAAACCCGGCATGACGGCCTATTTCACCACGCTCAGCGGCGGCGGCCGGCGCTGGACCAGCACCGTGCGCCAGATCCTGCCGATCCCGCCCAAACCCCTGAATGAAACCAGCCAGGGCAACGGCAGCCCCAACAGCACCAGCAAAAGCGGCAGCGGCCGCGTGGTGCTGTACACGGTGCTGCTGGATGTGGACAACGCCGACAATGCCCTGATGGCCGAAATGACCACCCAGGTGTTTTTTGTCGCAAGCCAGGTCAAGGATGTGCTCACCGTGCCGGTCGCGGCCTTGCTCGGCAGCCACGGCACCGACAAGCAAACCGCCCGCGTGGTGGCAAAAAACGGCTCGATCGAAGCGCGCGACGTGCGCCTGGGCATCAGTGACCGTTTGCGCGTCGAAGTGCTGGACGGCCTCAGCGAGGGCGATCACGTGTTGATCGGCCCAGCCGACGGCAACGGGGGTTGAGTTGACCACGCCGCTGATCGAACTCAAGAACATCCGCAAATCCTACGGCGGCGGCGACAGCCCGCAGGTCGACGTGCTGCGCGGGATCGACCTGTCGATCCATGCCGGGGAATTCGTCGCCATCGTCGGCGCCTCCGGCTCCGGCAAATCCACGTTGATGAACATCCTCGGCTGCCTCGACCGCCCTTCCGAGGGTGACTACCTGTTCGCCGGCGAAAACGTCGCGCACCTGGGCAGCGACGAACTGGCCTGGCTGCGCCGCGAAGCCTTTGGTTTTGTGTTCCAGGGCTACCACCTGATTCCGTCCGGTTCGGCCCAGGAAAACGTCGAGATGCCGGCGATCTATGCCGGTATCAGCGCCACCGAGCGACATGCCCGAGCCAAAGCCCTGCTCACGCGCCTGGGCCTGGCCGACCGCACCGCCAACCGCCCGCACCAACTTTCCGGCGGTCAGCAGCAACGGGTGTCGATCGCGCGCGCGCTGATGAACGGCGGGCATATCATCCTAGCCGACGAACCCACCGGCGCCCTCGACAGCCACAGCGGCGCCGAGGTGATGACCCTGCTGGACGAACTGGCGAACCAGGGCCATGTGGTGATCCTGATTACCCACGACCGCGAAGTGGCGGCGCGGGCCAACCGCATCATCGAGATCCGCGACGGCCTGATCATCAGCGACTCGGCGCACAGTGACACCCATGTGCCGGTCACCGCCAACAGCGACGCGCTGCAAGCCGTCGACCTGCGCCAGCGCCTGGCCGACGGTGCCGAGCACAATGGTGCCTGGAAAGCCGAACTGCTCGATGCCATACGCGCAGCCTGGCGGGTGATGTGGATCAATCGTTTTCGCACCGCGCTGACGCTGCTGGGAATCGTGATTGGCGTGGCGTCCGTGGTGGTGATGCTGGCCGTCGGCGAAGGCAGCAAGCGCCAGGTGATGGCGCAGATGGGCGCGTTCGGCTCCAATATCATTTACCTCAGCGGCTCCTCGCCCAACCCGCGCACGCCGCCGGGTATCGTGACCCTCAACGATGTCGCGGCACTGGCGATGTTGCCCCAGGTCAAGCGCATCATGCCGGTCAACGGCAACGACGCCGGGGTTCGTTTCGGCAACCTGGACTACCTGGCCTATGTGGGTGGCAACGACGTCAACTTCCCCGACATTTTCAATTGGCCGGTGGTCGAAGGCAGCTATTTCACCCAGGAAGACGAGCGCGTCGGCGCGACCGTCGCGGTGATCGGCCACCGTATCCGCGAAAAGCTGTTCAAAAACGTCGCCAGCCCCATCGGCCAATACATCCTGATCGAAAACGTGCCCTTCCAGGTCATTGGCGTGCTCGCCGAAAAAGGCTCCGCCTCCGGCAATAAAGACAGCGATGACCGCGTAGCGATCCCCTACACCGCCGCCAGCGTGCGCCTGTTCGGCACGTACAACCCCGAATACGTGGCGATCGCCGCCGCCGATGCACGCAAGGTCCATGAGGCTGAAATGGCCATTGATCAGCTGATGCTCAAGCTGCACAACGGTAAGCGTGACTACCAGTTGACCAACAACGCCGCGATGATCCAGGCCGAAGCCCGCACGGCCAACACGCTGTCGCTGATGCTCGGTTCGATTGCGGCGATTTCCCTGCTGGTGGGCGGGATCGGTGTGATGAACATCATGCTGATGACGGTGCGTGAACGCACCCGCGAAATCGGCATTCGCATGGCCACCGGCGCGCGCCAGCGCGACATCCTGCGCCAGTTCCTCACCGAGGCGGTGATGCTCTCGGTGGTCGGCGGCCTGTTCGGCATCGCCCTCGCGCTGCTGGTGGGCGGCGTGCTGATACTGGCCGAGGTGGCGGTGCAATTTTCCCTGGTGGCGGTGTTTGGCGCGTTTGGCTGTGCGCTGGTCACCGGTGTCGTATTCGGCTTTATGCCGGCCCGTAAAGCTGCCCGGCTCGATCCGGTTAAGGCGTTGACCAGTGAATAAACGATCTTCCCTGCTGGGCGTGTGCCTGTTGCTCAACGCCTGCACCGGCAACCCGCCGAGTGTCGACAGCGGCCTCGCGGCGCCGCCCGCCTGGCAGTACGCCGAACGCGATGCCACCCAGGCGACCAACCAACGCTGGTGGACACACTTCGCCAGCCCGCCGCTCAACCGCCTGATCGACCAGGCACGACGCGACAGTTATGACGTGGCCGCCGCCATGGCACGGGTGCGCCAGGCCCAGGCGAGTGCGGTGATTGCCGGTGCGCCGTTGCTGCCTGAGGTCAAGTTCAACCTCACCGCCAGCCGTGAAAAGCTGCTGCGCGGCAGTGGCAATGCCTCGTTGGACGCCACCGACAGCAACAAGACCGTCGACAGTTTCGGTGCCAACCTCACCGCCAGCTATGAACTGGACTTCTGGGGCGGCCGCGTTGCCGCCCGCGACAGCGCCCTGCAAAGCCTGCGCGCCAGTGAGTTCGACCAGGCCACCGTGGAACTGACCCTGCTCAGCAACGTCGCCGACCGCTACGCGCAAACCCTCGCCGCGCAGCAACGCCAGCAGATCGCCGAGCTGAACCTGGCGAATGCGCGCAGTGTGCTGAACCTGGTGCAAACCCGCTACGACGCAGGCGCAGCCACCGCCCTGGAGCTGGCCCAACAGAAAAGCCTGGTGGCCGGCCAACAACGGCAATTGCCGCTGATTGCGCAAGTGGCCGAAGAATCGCGGATCACCCTCGCCGCCCTGCTCGGTCAACCCGTACAAGCCCTGGACCTGGGCACCGAGCCGTTCCAGGCGCTGACCTGGCCAACCATTGGCCCCGGCGTGCCGAGCCAATTGCTCAGCCGCCGCCCCGACCTGGCCCGCGCCGAGGCGCAACTGGCGGCGGCCAGTGCCGACGTCACCGTGGCACGCGCGGCGATGCTGCCCAGCGTGACCTTGGGCGCGACAGTCGGCTCCGGCGCCTATAAGGCCGAAGACATCCTGCGCAGCCCGTTCTACAACCTGACCTCGGGGCTGGTGGCGCCGATCTTCAACAATGGCCGTTTAAGCGCCGAGCGCGACAAGGCCCGCGCCCGCCAGGACGAGCTGCTGCAAACCTATCGCGGCGCCATCATCAACGGCTTTGCCGATGTGGAGAAAGCCCTCAGCAGCATCACGCGCCTGGACCAGCAACGCCAATGGCAGGCCGAAGAACTGCAACAGGCCCAAGCCGCCTTCCAGATCTCCGAGAGCCGCTACCAGGCAGGCGCCGAGGACTTGCTGACGGTGCTGGAAACCCAACGCACCTTGTACGCCGCCCAGGACTTGAACGTGCAGCTGCGGCTGTCACGGCTGCAAGCCAGCATTGCCTTGTACAAAGCGCTGGGCGGCGGCTGGAATACGGAACTCCGACAATAAAACTGTAAACTCCTACACAAAGCGTTTATTCGCCCTACATTCTTTGACCCTGGGTCCTTGGTAAAAAAGCCGCCCTCACACGGCAGCCCGGACCCTCTTGATGAAACCCAGCGTTCTGGTAAAAAACCTGGCGTGTATCGGCCTCTGGCTGGTCGCGAGCCAGGCGTTGGCCGAGCCGCTGATCGCGCCCACCGCGATCGACTGGCTGCTGGATTGCCCCTTCCCCGCCCAGGAGCGGCCAGACCCCGAGGTGCTGGAACGCACCCAATGCGCCAGTGTGAGCGTGCCACGCGATCATGCCGCGCCCAAACGCGGCAGCGTGCGCCTGGCCCTGACCCGCGTGGGCGCCCGCCAGCCGCTCAGCCGTGAAGGTGTTGTGTTTATCCAGGGCGGCGAGCCGCCAAACAGCCAGGGCGCAACCTTCGCCCTGCACCTGACCAGCCGCTGGGAGTCCTATTCAACCCAGGCCTATCGCACCCTGACCAACCGCTATGACGTGATCGAACTGAGCCCCCGTGACCTGAGCCAGGCCAATGGCGTTGAGCAAGCGGCGCGCGACATGGAGTATGTGCGCGCCCAACTCGGCGAGGCCCAACTCAATTACCTCGGCAACGCCCAGGCCACCCGCCTTGGCAGTCGTTATGCCGCGCTGTTTCCCGAGCGCGTCGCACGCATGGTGCTGGTCAATGCCGAGCAGGCCGAGCCGGTCGCCGCCGGCATCGAGCAATTGCTGCTCAAGGAGCCGGCCCGCCCTGGCACCGGCGCCGGGTGCATCAACCGCTGGGTCGGCGATTTTCTCGTATTCGGCAAACAGCCGCCTGCTTCCACACGCTGCCTCGACCTCGGCAGCTGGGAATAACCCGCGCATTTGCGACCACTTCAGGCCGAAAACGACACCTCGCGTTGACGCTCCGGCTCAATCGTTATTAAGTGCTATTAATCCGCATTAATAGGATCAATAGAACAGCATGCTCAGCCGCCCGCTACGACGCAAACGCCAGAAGCTTTCCGATGTGATTGTCGAGTCGGTCAAACGCTCGATCGTCACCGATGCGCTCAAGCCCGGCGACCGCCTGCCTACCGAGCGCGAGTTGATGGAAAGTTTCCAGTGCTCCAAAGGCTCGGCCCGTGAAGCGCTCAAGGCCCTGGAGGTGGAAGGCTTGGTGAGCACACGCACCGGCCCCAGTGGTGGCGCGTACCTGAACCAGGCCGGCACAGAACCGGCCAGCCGCGCGTTGCGTAACTACCTGCACTTCCAGCACCTGGATGGCGAGCAGGTGTACCAACTGCGCAAGGTCATCGAGGTAGAACTGGCAGTGTCGGTGCTGGGGCGCTTGAGCGAAGACGACTATCAAGCCCTGCAAGACAACGTGGATTTTTGCAGCGCCCCCGAAGACAGCGAAGCCGGCCAACGCGAACAGCGCCTGGCCGAGTTGGAGTTTCACAACCTGCTGGCCAAGGCCTGCCCCAACCCGCTGCTGAGTTTTATGGCGCAGTTTCTCAACGACCTGCTGCGCGACCTGGTGGTGCTGAAAAAAGCCTACAAGCCCAAGCGCAAACAGTTTGACGCGGCCAACCTGGACTATCACAAGCAGTTGCTGCTGGCCTTTCGCGCCGGGGATGAAACTGCCGTGCGTAACCTGATGCATGAACATATGTGCGACGCCGAACACCACATGACGGCGCTGGAAGGCGAGGTCAGCCCGCACTTTTTGCTGGAGTTTGATCACTCTTAAGAACACCCAGGATCCCAAACTGCACACCCATTCCATGTGGGAGCTGGCTTGCCTGCGATGCAGACACCTCGGTGTATCAGTTGAACCTGGCTGATGCCATCGCAGGCAAGCCAGCTCCCACATTTTGACCCAGTTTCAACCGCTAGACCGTTTCACCCAATTCAATAACAGGCCTGCCCACAGGCCCTTGCTCCACCGTATCGCCCTTGCCGCTCCTGCCAATAACTAAACCAGGGAGTCACCCCATGCAGCGTCGTACGTTGTTGAAAGCCAGTCTTACCGCCGCCGCCGCGCTCAGCCTTCCGCTGAGTGTGCGCTCTGCATTCGCCGCCGAGCCTTTTACCTTTTACGGCCTCAAGTCCATGTCCGGCGCGTTTGCCAGCTATGGCAAGTTTGCCGACATGGGTTCGCGCCTGGCGGTGGAACAGCACCCCGAGATTCTCGGTCGCCCGCTCAACTACAAGGTCATCGACACCGAAGGCAATGCCGGCAAAGCCGTGCGCAAGGTCCAGGAGGCGATCCAGCAGGACGGCGCACGGTTCTTCCAGGGCTGCACGCTGTCGTCCTCGGCGCTGGCGGTGGCCAAGGAAGTCGACAAGGTCGGCGGCGTGTTCATGACCCCGGTAGGCGCCGATGAAGTCACCGGCAAAGACTGCAACAAGGCGACCTTCCGCTGGTCGGTGCCCACCTACGGCGCGATCCGCGAAACGATGTTGCCGCTGATCAAGCTGCTGCCCGACGCCAAGCGCTGGTACACCATTACGCCGCAATACGTGTTTGGCGAAGCCTTGCTCGAAGGCGCAAAAACCGTGCTCAAGGACAATGGCCTGGAACATGTTGGCAACAGCTACCACTCGCTGCAGGAACAGGAATTCTCCGGCTACCTGACCAACGCCATCGCCGCCAGGCCCGATGTACTGGTGCTGCTCAACTTCGGCAGCCAGTCGTCCAACACCCTGCGCCAGGCGGTGAACTTCGGGATCAAGGAGCGCATGAAAGTGCTGCTGGTATGGTCCGCCGGGCTCGACCAGTTCCAGGAACTGGGCAGCGACGTGCTCGAAGGCGTGTACCTCGGCGCCCAGTATTGGCACCAGGTCGACACCCCGCTCAACCGTGAACTGGTCAAGCTCACCCAGGCCAAATACGGCATCAACCCCACCTACCCGCTGGCGGCTGATTACATCAGCACCAAAGTCATGCTGGAAACCATCATCAGCACCGGCAACTTCGACGGCCCGACCGTGGCCAAAGCCCTGCAAGGCTTGAGCTACGAAGGCCCGACCGGCAAGGAGTCAATCCGCGCCGGAGACCATCAGGTGATCAAGGATTACTACCTGCTGATCGGCAAAGCCGCCGGCGACATGGCCGACAAGGACGACCTGGCCAAGGTGCTCAGCGCCGGGCAATCGTTCCCGCCGGTCGAGGCGACGGGCTGCACGCTCGCCTGATCCTCTGAATTGCTTAGCGCAGGGCCGCGCGAGCGGCTGCCTGCCGAGGGTTTCTGCATGCTTAATCTTTACCTGTTCCAGATCCTCAACGGCCTAGGGTTGGGGATGATCTACTTCCTGATTGCGGTCGGGTTGACGATCATTTTCGGCCTGCTCAACTTCGTCAACTTCGCCCACGGCGCATTCTTTCTGCTGGGTGCGTATATCTGCTACACCGCCGTGAGCCTCACCGGCAACTTCTGGCTGGCGCTGCTCATTGCACCGCTGGTGGTGGCCGCGCTGGCGTGGGTGATCGAGCGACTATTGATCCAGCGGATTTACCACTTGCCGCACATGTTCCAGATCCTGGTAACCCTGGGGATCGCGCTGATCATCCAGGAAGCCAGTGTGATGATCTGGGGCCCGGTGGGCAAAAGCGTCGCCGTGCCGGAACTGCTGCGCGGGGTGCTGGTGGTGGGTGACTTCGTCTACCCCTACTACCGCCTGTTCCTCATCGTGTTTTCCGCGCTGATCGGCCTGGCCTTGTGGCTGCTGCTGGAGCGCACGCGCTTCGGCGCCCTGGTACGCGCCGGCAGTGAAAGCACCGAAACCGTGTCGCTGCTGGGCACCAATATCTTCCGTCTGTTTTCCATGACCTTTGCCCTCGGCGTGGCCCTGGCCGGTGTTGCGGGTGTGCTGTTTGCGCCCTTGCGCGGCGCGCAACCCTTTGTCGGCCCGGAGATCCTCGGCGTGGCCTTCGTGGTGGTGGTGATCGGCGGCATGGGCTCGTTCAGCGGTGCGCTGGTCGGCGGTTTACTGGTGGGCGTGGTGCAAAGCCTGATGACCACACTCTGGCCCCAAGGCGCGAGCCTGATGATCTACGGCGCAATGGCCGTGGTGATTCTGGTACGCCCTTACGGCCTGTTCGGGAGAGCCTGACATGAGCGAGAAAAACCCCCTGCCGTTTGCCAAGACCCAATCCAAGGCCATGTTGCTGTGGGTGCTGGCGGTGCTGATCGGCTTGCCGTTGATTCTGCCCTCGGCAACCCTGGCCACCGAGATCCTGATCTTTGCCCTCGCCGCGCTGGCCTGCAACCTGTTGCTGGGCTACACCGGGCTGTTGTCGTTCGGCCAAGGCATCTTCTTTGGGGCCGGTGCGTATTGCGCGGCGCTGCTGATGATTCACTTGCAACTGGGCTTGTTCAGCGCATTGCTCGGCGCCGCCCTTGCCGGCGGTTTCCTGGCGTTTCTGGTCGGTGCGCTGGCGATCCGGCGCACCGGCATTTACTTCGTGATGCTCACGTTGGCGTTCAGCCAGATGGCCTACTTTGTCGCCTACACCTTGAGCGACTGGACCGGTGGCGACAACGGCCTGCTCAGCGTGCCGCGCCCGGAGATCCGTATCGGTGACACCGTGCTGCTGTCGCTGGCCGACGCCCGAGTGTTCTATGGCTTTGTCGCGGTGCTGTTCCTGCTGATCTTTATCGGCGCGCGCCGGGTGATCGCCTCGCCGTTCGGCAGCACCTTGATGGCGATCCGCGAAAACGAAACCCGCGCCTCGGCCATCGGCTATGACACGCGGCATTTCAAGATCCTGGTGTTTGTGCTGTCCGGCGCGGTCACCGGCATCGCCGGGGCGCTGTACGCGATGCTGCTGCACTTTGTGCCGCTGTCGAACATCGACCTGGCGATGTCCGAGAACATTCTGATCATGACCATCGTCGGCGGCACCGGCTCGCTGTTCGGCTCATTGCTGGGCGCAGGTTCCATCGTGCTGTTGGGGGACTTCCTCTCCGATCTGTGGCCGCGCTGGCTGATGTTGCTCGGCTTGATCCTGATCTTCGTGGTGATCTTTATGCGCGGTGGTTTGTGGGGCGGCCTCGCGTCGTTGTTCGAACGGGTACGCGGCAGCCGCAAGAGCGCCGTCGTCGCCAAGGAGGAAGGGCTATGAGCATCCTGCTGGAAACCAAAGACCTGGAACTGGCCTATGGCGCGTTCCATGCGGTCAACGGCGTCAACCTCAAGGTCGAAGCCGGCACCATTCACACCATCATTGGCCCCAACGGTGCGGGCAAGACCAGCCTGTTTCACTGCCTCACCGGCGAGCGCCAGGCCACCGCCGGGGCGATTCATTTTGACGGCAAGAACCTGATGCGCAAACCGGATCACGGCCGCGTCGGCCTGGGCATGGCGCGCTCGTTCCAGCTCACCAGCCTGTTCCAGAACCTCAGCGTGCGCGAAAACCTGCGCCTGGCCGCCCAAGGCCGCGACGGCGCGCGGGCGCTGAACTTCTGGCGCCGCGTCGACAGCAAGCGTGAGCATCTGGAGATGGCCGATCAAGTGTTGGAGCGCCTGCAACTCACCCGTCGCGCCGACACCCTGGCGGGCGAGTTGTCCCACGGCCAGCAACGGGTGCTGGAGGTCGGTATGTCGATCTGCTCCAAACCCAAACTGCTGATGCTCGACGAACCCACTTCGGGCATGGGCATCGATGACATTCCGATCATGACCCAGTTGATCAGCGACCTTGGCCGCGACCACACGGTGCTGTTGATCGAACACAACATGAGCATTGTCATGTCCATCAGCCAACGCATCACCGTGATGAGTCACGGGCAGATCCTGGTGGAAGGCACGCCGGAATTCGTGCGTGCCGATGAGCGTGTGCGTACGGCTTATCTTGGGGAGGCTGCCTGATGCTGATTGTCGAGAATATCCATTCCTACTATGACAAGAGCCATGTGCTCGAAGGCGTGTCGCTCACGGTCAATCCCGGTGAACTGGTGACGCTGCTCGGCCGCAATGGCGCGGGCAAGACCACCACGCTGCGCAGCATCCTCGGGATTATCTGCCCGCGCCAGGGCCAGATTCACTTCAACGGCCAGGCGCTGGTGGGCCAGAAGATCTTTGAAATCGCCCGTCAGGGTTTGGCGCTGGTGCCGGAGAACCGCGGGATTTTCCGCCTGCTGACCGTCGAGGAAAACCTGCGTATCGCCGTGCGCAAGACCAGCCGCTGGCAGCTTGAAGACGTGTACGGCATGTTCCCGCGCCTCAAGGAGCGGCGTAAAAACGCCGGCCACGCGCTGTCTGGCGGCGAGCAACAGATGCTCGCCATCGCCCGTGCGCTGCTCAACGACCCCAAGCTGCTGATCCTCGACGAGCCCACCGAAGGCCTGGCGCCGGTGATCGTCGACGAGCTGGTGAAGATCCTGCGCAAGGTCAAGGACGACGGCCTGCCGGTGTTGCTGGTGGAACAGAACCTGATGGTCTGCGACAAGCTTGCCGACCGCCATTACGTGCTCGAACAGGGCCGCGTGGTGTACGAGGGCAGCGCCGCTGACTTCCGCGCCGACCCGACCATCAAGAACCGCTACCTGGCCCTGAGTGCCTGACCGGAGATTTGCACATGAATAGTTTTGCGCAACCGCTCAAGAGCAATGCCCCGCTGATCAACCGCGACCGCTTGTGGCAATCGTTGATGGACCTGGCCCAGCTTGGCGCTACGGTCAAAGGCGGCGTGTGCCGCCTGGCCCTTACCGACCTCGACCGCCAGGCCCGCGACCTGTTTGTGCAATGGTGCGAGGCTGCCGGGTGCAGCGTCAGTGTCGACGCCATCGGCAATATCTTTGCGCGACGTGCCGGACGCAATCCCGCCCTGCCCCCGGTGATGACCGGCAGCCATATCGACACGCAGCCCACCGGCGGCAAGTTCGATGGCTGCTACGGCGTGATGGCCGGGCTGGAAGTGATTCGCACCTTGAATGACCTGAATATCCAGACCCAAGCCCCCATTGAGGTGGTGGTGTGGACCAACGAAGAAGGCTCGCGCTTCCCGCCGTGCATGATGGGTTCCGGGGTGTTTGCCGGCAAGTTCGACTTGCAGGACACCCTCGACAAACTCGATGACCAGGGCCTGTCGGTGGGCGCCGAATTGCAGCGCATCGGCTACGCCGGCTCCCGCGCGGTGCTTGGCCACCCGGTCGGCGCATATTTCGAGGCGCATATCGAGCAAGGCCCGGTGCTGGAAGACCGCGCCACCACCATCGGCGTGGTCATGGGTTGCCTGGGCCAGAAATGGTTCGACCTGACCCTTACCGGCGTCGAAGCCCACGCCGGCCCGACGCCCATGCACCTGCGCAAGGACGCCCTGGTGGGCGCCGCCGAGGTGGTCAGCGCGGTCAACCGCATCGCCCATCAACAGCAACCGCACGCCTGCGGTACGGTTGGTTGCCTGAACCTGCACCCCGGCTCGCGCAATGTGATTCCCGGCCAGGTACACATGACCCTCGACCTGCGCCACCTGCATGCCGACAAGTTGCAAGCGATGGTCGATGAAGTGCGCGGCGTGATCGAAGCCACCTGTGCCCGGCATGGCCTGAGCTTTGAACTGACACCCACCGCCGACTTCCCGCCGCTGGACTTCAACCCCGCCTGCGTCAACGCGGTGCGTGATGGCGCCCAAGCGCTGGGCTTGAGCCATATGGACATCGTCAGCGGCGCCGGGCATGACGCGATTTTTGTCGCCGAACTCGGCCCGGCCGGGATGATCTTTGTGCCGTGCGAAGGTGGCATCAGCCATAACGAAATCGAAAACGCCGCGCCGGATGACCTGGCAGCGGGCTGCGCGGTGTTGCTGCGCGCCATGGTCAACGCGGCACAGGGAGAGGTGGCATGAGTGAGATTGGCCAACTGACGGCGGTGCAACTGCTGCAGCATTTTCGCGACAAGACCCTGTCACCGGTAGACGTCACTGAAGACGCTCTGCTGCGGATCGAGCGCTATAACCCGGTGGTGAACGCCTATTGCCACGTAGACCCTGAAGGCGCATTGAACGCTGCGCGGGCCTCGGAACAACGCTGGTTGAAAGGTGAACCCTGCGGCGCACTGGACGGCGTGCCTGCCTCGATCAAAGACCTGACGCTGACCATTGGCATGCCGACGCGTAAGGGTTCGCGCACCACCTCTGCCGAAGGCCCGTGGGAGGTGGATGCGCCCTTCTCGGCCTTGATGCGCAAGGCCGGCGCGGTGTTGCTGGGTAAAACCACCACGCCGGAATTCGGCTGGAAAGGCGTCACCGATAACCCGCTGTACGGCATCACGCGCAACCCGTGGGACACGCGCACCACAGCGGGCGGTTCGTCGGGTGGCGCCGGTGCGGCGGCGGCGCTGAACCTGGGCGTGCTGCACCAGGGCAGCGATGCCGGTGGCTCAATACGCATTCCCTGTGCGTTCACCGGTACGTTCGGCATCAAGCCGACCTTCGGCTATGTGCCGCAGTGGCCGGCCAGTTCCATGACAATTTTGTCGCACCTGGGGCCGATGACCCGCACCGTGGAAGACACCGTGCTGATGCTGCAAACCGTGGCGCAACCGGATGCGCGCGATGGCCTGATCGGGGCGCCGCGCAGTACGCCGTGGTTGTCGGGCGCAACGGATTTGACGGGGTTGCGTGTGGCCTACAGCCCCACGTTCGGGTATGTGGATGTGGATCCGCAGGTGGCCAAAGTGGTTGCCCGTGCGGTTGAGGGTCTGGTTCAGCTGGGGGCTCATGTCGAGCAGATCGACCCAGGCTTCAGCGACCCGTTGGAGGTGTTCAGCACCTTGTGGGCGGCCGGTGCGGCGCGCCTGACCGCCTCCATGAGCGATGCGCAAAAACAATGGCTGGACCCCGGTTTGCTGCGCATCGCCCAACACGGCCAGCAGTTGAGCCTCGGCGCTTTCAACGACGCCCTTGAAGCACGCGCGGCGTTGGTGGCGAGGATGGCGGCGTTTCATGAGCACTACGACATATTGGTCTCGCCGATGATGCCGATTACAGCGTTTGAAGCTGGGCACAACGTGCCGCCGGGTTCTTCGATGAAAGAATGGATGGAGTGGACGCCGTTTACTTATCCGTTCAATTTGACGCAGCAACCGGCGGCCTCGGTGCCCTGCGGGTTGGCGGCGAATGGCTTGCCGGTGGGCTTGCATGTGGTGGGTGCGCGGTTTGCGGATGAGCAGGTGTTGAGGGTGTGTCAGGTCTATGCCAAAGCCTTCCCTACCGAACACCTTGAGGCGCCGCGCGGGCTCTGAACCGTGCATGTGCGGTGGCATCCGGCTTATAATCCGCGCTTCATTTTTTGTTGCGCGGATTGTTTTAGATGCGATTTACAAGGACTTTTCTGGCGAGTGCAGTGCTCGCCGTCCTGCCGGTTATGGCCCATGCCACAGCGTTGGACTTGAGCTACGAAGCGCCTGTGCTTGAGGCGGTGCCACACGATGCGCCGGCGACGGCCAAATCGCTGTTTCCGGTTCAGACCCAGGCGCCGGTGACGTTTGAGTACAAGTGCAAGGGGCCGCGTTGTCAGTATGAGGATGACCTGGAGCAGCGGCACGAAGACCAGACCACGCAAAGTTGGTCCATCGGGATTCACTAGGGTTCGGCCTGCCTTGAGCTGAAATGCGATCATCAACTGTGGGAGCTGGCTTGCCTGCGGTAGCGGTTTGTTGGTGGTGTACATATCCGTTGCTGCGGTAACGGCGGCTTAGGGTTCCGCCCTGACGGCGGCTCACTTTTGGAAAGGCCCAAAAGTAAGCAAAAGGCCTTCGCCCCAACACTCGGTGCCTCGCTATGGCTCGGCATGCCCGCAATCCGCCAGTGATTTGGGGGGCCGCCGCCACGCGCCATCCATGGCGCGGGGCGGCTAAACCGGCATCCCTGCCGGTTTACCCCCCAAATCCCTGTCGAATTCCGGCCATCGTGTTTGACGGGGCGATTTCAGATCAAGATCAAAAGCGCAGATCAAAAGACCGCTGACTTCGTCATCGAAAAGGATGTAAGGGCTGGAGCAACAGCAACAGCAACAGCAGAGCCATACTCGGTCAAAGGTGGGAGCTGGCTTGCCTGCGATGGCATCAACTCGGTGTGCCTGATGTACCAAGGTGTCTGCATCGCAGGCAAGCCAGCTCCCACAGAAAAGCAGCTCTTCAGTGTATGCAAATCCGCAGCCGGCCTCACATTCAAAACTGCATGCGGTCAACTGTGGGAGCGGGCTTGCTCGCGAATGCGGTGGGTCAGTTACAGATGAATTGACTGACACACCGCATTCGCGAGCAAGCCCGCTCCCACATTTAGACCGCGTTGCATCAGCTAGATAGACTTTTGCCTTGCACTTGATCTGGCTCTTGCTTCAACCACTCAGGTCGGCTTTCAGGCCGCCGTGCTCTGCTTTTGATCTTGATCTGCTTTTGATCTGAGGCGCCCCGTCAGGGTAACCCGGCAGGACGCCGGGTTAGCCGCGCTGGGCCAAGGATGGCCCATCGCGGCGGCCCACGGATTCAAGCCGGAGTGAGGGCATGCCGAGCCTAGGCGAGGCACCAAGTGGTGGGGCACAGACCTTTTGGTTACTTTTGGCTGGGCCGGCATTCCGGGCGTTTGCCAAAAGTGACCCGCCGTCAGGGCGGCCCCCTAAGTAGCCGTTACCAAGCCAACGGATATACACACCAACCACCAACCACCACCTTGAGCACATTCCATTACACTGTCCCCCATTCATCCCCGGGGGCTTCATGGACATCGAACTGGCACGCACTTTCCTCGAAATCACCCGCTGCGGCAGCCTGGCCGCGGCCGCCGAGAAACTGCACGTCACCCAGACCGCCATCACCGCACGGGTCAAAAGCCTGGAGAGCCAGTTTGGCAGCACGCTGTTTGTGCGCAACCGCGCAGGCGCCAGGCTCACCGCCGATGGCGAGGCGTTTGTGGTGTACGCTAACCAACTGCTGCAAACCTGGGAAGCCGCCAAGCGCGACCTGCCGCTGCCCGATGGCTACCGCAATGTGCTGCATATCGGCGGCGAGGTCAGCCTGTGCAACCCGTTGATGCTCGGCTGGGCAAAGGCCTTGCGCGAACAGATCCCCGGCCATGCGCTGCGCACCGAAGTGCGTGAAGGTGAATACCTGTTGCGCCAACTGGAACTGGGCGTACTCGATGCCGCGCTGGTATTCCAGCCGCAATACTGGCCAGGCCTGCAGGTCGAACAAGTACTGGAAGAAAAACTGATCCTGGTGCAGTTAACCAGCAATCCCGCCCCTTACGTGTATATCGACTGGGGCCAGGGCTTTCGCCAGCAACACGACGCCGCGCTGCCCGACAAGGCCCGCGCCGCGCTGAGTTTCAACCTCGGGCCGCTGGCCTTGCAGTACATCCTGGAGAACGGTGGCGCCGGGTACTTCCGCACGCGGGTGGTGCAAAGCTACCTGGACAGCGGCGTCATGCAGCGCGTGCCGAAAGCGCCGGAATTCAGCTTCCCGACCTATCTGGTCTACTCACGGGCGCGGGATTCGGCGGTATTGCAGCAGGCGCTGGGGCTGCTGCGCGAAGTGGTCAAGGCCGAAAGCGACTGGTCACAACGCTGGGACCCGCTGATTTGAATCACCCTACGCCCGCGCGCATGCTAGCCTGCGGATGTTTCCCAGCGCAGCCTTACCGATGAACAAGAAAAAGTCCGTCACCATCAGCGACATCGCCAAACGGGTGGGCATGACCACCATCACGGTGTCCCGCGCACTGAGCAAGCCCGACCTGGTCAAGCCCGCCACCCTGGCGCGCATTCTCGAGGTGGCGCGTGAGCTGGACTACGTGCCCAATGCCTTCGCACGCGGGCTCAAGCGCAGTGAAAGCCTGATCATCGGCGTGATCACCGCCTCCGTCGACAACCCGTTTTACAGTGAGATGATCAAGGCGATTTCCCGCGAGGCGAAAAAGCACGGCTACACCATCATGCTGGTGGACACCGATGAGCTGGAAGAACTCGAAAGCAAGGCCGTCGATACCCTGCTGGGCTATCGCGTCGCGGGCATCATCTTGTCGCCGGTATCCGACGAGCCCAGCTACCAGCCCGACTATCTGGAGCGCCTGGGCAACGGCAAAACCCCGGTGGTGTTGCTCGACCGCACGCTCCACGACAGCCCGTTCAGCCGCGTGGTGCTCGACAACTACCACAGCGGCATCCAGGCCGCGCACTACCTGCTGCGCCACACACCCGAGCTCAAGCGCCTGCTGGTACTGACCGGCCCGGAGCATTCACGTATCACCGTGGAGCGCCTCAAGGGCCTGCGCGAAGTGCTGGCTGAGCACCCCCATATCCACGTCGAAGTGCAGGCCGGTGACTACACGCTGATGCCGTCTTACCTGCACACTCTCGACTACCTGGCCGAGCACTCGGCGCCCGATGCGATC
Source organism: Pseudomonas sp. Leaf15 (assembly GCF_001421425.1). NCBI lineage: Bacteria > Pseudomonadati > Pseudomonadota > Gammaproteobacteria > Pseudomonadales > Pseudomonadaceae > Pseudomonas > Pseudomonas sp. Leaf15. The sequence continues at coordinate 380,616 of NZ_LMKI01000034.1, read as the reverse complement.
ATGGGCTTTAACCAGTTGATCACCCTCGGCGCCCTGCGTGCATTGCGCATGCACAACATCGCCCACGACAGCCTGACCATTTGCGGCATCGACCGCCTGCCCTTCGCCGATATCTTCGGCGTGCCGATCGCCTGCGTGGCCCACGACGCCTCACTGGCCGGCAGCAGCGCGGTACGCCTGCTGCTTGACCGCTTGCAGGACCCGCACAAGCCACGGGACAAAGTGGTGATCGCCGGCGTGCTGGAAAACGGTTAGCGGCTGGTGTAGCCACCATCGATCGGCAGGCTCACGCCGCTGATCATGCTGGCGGCATCGCTGAGCAGGAACAGCACCGGCAGCGCGACTTCCACGGTTTGTGCGAAACGCCCCAGCGGAATGGCCGCCAGCGCCGGGTCGCGTTTGGCGGGGTCGGACCAGGCCTTGGTTGCCATGGGCGTGAGTGTGACCGTGGGGTTGACGCTGTTCACACGAATGCCAAAGCGCCCCCACTCGGCGCACTGCACGCGGGTGATCGCGTCCAGTGCAGCCTTTGAAGCGCAGTAACCGAGGTGATCGTCCAGCGCCACCAGCGAGGCTTGGCTGGAGACATTGACGATGCTGCCGGGGATGTTGGCTTCGATCATTTTTGCCGCCACTCGGCTGGCGACCTGTGCGGCGGCGCGGGCGTTGACCTGCATGACCTGATCGAACGCCTCCGCACTGATGGCGGCGGCGGGTTCCAGGCGTGAGATGCCGGCGCAGTTGACCAGGCCATGCAGTGGCGGCAAGTCGGCCAGGGCTTTATCCAGGGCGATGCTGTCGGCGATGTCTAGGCATAGACTGTTGCAGCCCAACTGTGCCAAGGCTTGCGCGTCGCGGCCAAGGGCAAAGACTTCGGCACCGGCGGCAATCAGCTGTTGAGCGATTTCGCGACCGATGCCGCTGCTGGCGCCGGTGACGAGAATGCGCTGGCGGGTGAAGTTGAAGGTGGTGGTCATGGTCACTTCTCGATAAACAATGAAGATCCCTGTGGGAGCTGGCTTGCCTGCGATGACGGTGGGTCAGTCAGCACATATGGCACTGATACACCGCTATCGCAGGCAAGCCAGCTCCCACATTTTTGATCTGTGTTGGGTCAGTTGGTTTGCAGGTTGTGCATGATCGGCTTGAGGGCGGGATACAGCTTCAGGTACTCGGCAAACGCCCGGTCATACGTCATGACATTTTCGCGTTTGGGCTGCGCCCGCAGTTCCAGCTGCACCCAGCCTTTGTCCATCTCGCCATCACTCACCAACCCCACCGTATGCGCCGCCAGCAACGCCGCGCCCAAGGCCGCTTCCACCTCCTGCACGATGGTGTAAACCGGGTAACGCGTAACATCGGCAATAATCTGCATCCACAAATCCGAATGGCTCGCGCCGCCCACCACGATCAGGCGTGGGTCCAGCGAATGTGCGCCCTGGGTACCGGCTTCAATGTTGTGGCGCAGGGCAAAACTCACGCCTTCAAGCACCGCGCGGTACAGGTGAATACGGCTGTGATACAGGTTCAGCCCGACGAAACTGCCACTGGCGCGGTCATCCCACACCGGGCTGCGTTCGCCCATCAGGTACGGCAAAAACAACAAACCTTCGCTGCCCGCCGGAACCTGGGTGGCGCTCTGCTCCAGCAACACCAGGCTGTCCTGGCCGCTGGCCTGGGCCTGCTGTTCTTCGGCCTGACAGAACTGTTCGCGAAACCAGCTGACCGACGCCCCGGCGGTGATCGCACCGCCAAAGATGTACAGGTCTCGATGGCCGTTGTAGACGTGAGGCATGCTCACCAGGCCGTGGTGTGCGTCCACGTGCTGGTTCAAATACCCCCAGCACATGCTGGTGCCGATCATCGCCACATGGTTACCCGGCTGCGTAACACCCGCCGCCAGCGTCGCCATCGCCGCATCCACACCGCCGGCCAGGATCGGCGTACCGGCCTGTAACCCCAGGCGCGTGGCCCAGCTTTCGAGCAAACCGCCCACCACGTCACCGGAGTACACCAACCGCTCGGGCATCATGGCCTGTGGAATGCCCAGCGCATCGAGCATCTCGACGGACCAGCCGCGCGCTTTCACGTCGTAAACCCCACCGATATTGCCGGCGCTGCTATGGTCCACCGCCAATTCGCCGGTAAGGCACCAGTTGATATAGCTGTTGGGCGGTAGCAGGTAGCGCGTGTCGGCCCACACCTGCGGCTGATGCTGCTTGAGCCAGAGCATCTTGGTGAAACCGTAGTAGCTGTCCACCGAGTTGCCGGTGACTTCGAACAAGCGCTCCAGGTTCAGGTGCTCACGCACCCACGCCACCTGCTCGCCGGCGCGGCGGTCCATCCAGATCAGGCACGGGTGCAGCGGCGTCATCTGCGCGTCCACGGCAATTCCCGAACCGCCGTACAGGCTGCTGATGCACAGCGCCTTGACCTGCCCGGCCGCCACGCCGGATGCGGCCATACACTGCGCCACACACGCCTCGACCGCCGCCAGCCACACCTGCGGCCATTGCTCGGCCCAGCGCACTTTCGGGGTATCGACGCGATACCCCTGGCTGTGCTGGGCGATGATCGTACCTTGACCATCCACCAGCAGCGCCTTGGTGCTCTGGGTTCCTATATCGACACCCATTACATAGTTCATAGATCAAATCACCGGTTTCAACAGCACCTTGATCGATTTGGTCGAGTTGGCCAACGCAAAGGCCTCGGCAAAATCATCCAGCGGGAAGTCATGGGTCACGATGCCCTTGGACGTCACCAGGCCACGCTCGAACAGGTCGATAGCGATCGGGTAGCAATACGGGCCCAGGTGCGCGCCGCGCACATCCAGCTCCTTGCGGTCGCCGATGATCGACCAGTCGACGCTGGTTTCGGCGCCAAACACACTGAACTCGACAAAACGCCCGAGCTTGCGGATCAGGTCCAGCCCCTGGGTCACGCCCGCCGGCACGCCCGTGGTTTCGATGTACACGTCGCAACCATAGTTATCGGTGAGGCCGTTGATGATCTCGCGGGCATTGTCGCGGGACGGGTTGATCACCACGTCGGCGCCAAACTGCTTGGCCAGTTCCAAACGCTCGTCGACCATGTCGATCACCACCAGTTTTTTCGGGGTTTTCAGCGCAGCCACCTGGACCATGCACAGCCCCAGCGTCCCGGCACCGGCGATCACCACCACGTCGTCGAGCTGGATTTCGCCACGGTTGACGGTGTGGATTGAGCACGCCATCGGCTCCACCAGCGCCGAGTCTTCCAGCGACACCGACTCGGGAATCTTGTGCACGATGGCGGTCTTGGGAATGCGCATGTACTGGGCCATGCCGCCTTCGGCGACTTCACGCTGGAAGCCGAAGATATTGTGCACTTCACACATCCAGTACTTGCCCGACTTGCAGAAGCGGCACTTGCCGCACGGCACGATCTGCTCGGCGATCACCTTGTCGCCCACCGCCACTTCAAAGTGCTCGCCGGCGCCCTCGCCCACTTCTTCCACGTAGCCGAAAAACTCATGGCCCGGCACCACCGGCGCCTTGACCCACGGGTTGTCGCCGCCCCAGAACATCGCCGCGCCGGAATGGCATTTGCAATCACTGGCGCAGATGCCGCAGGCGGCAATGCGGATCACCAGTTCATTGGGGCGCGCCTTGGGTTTGCCGATGCGTTCCAGGCGGTAGTCTTTGGGGCCGTGGCAGACGACGGCTTGCATCTCGGTGTGCTTGTCCATGGGTTCGGTCCTTTCTTGTCAGGTGTTTATTTATGGCGCTGACGGCTGATGAAAATCGCCAGCAAAATGATCCCGCCCTTGATCACGCTCTGGACGTAGGGCGAGACCCCGAGCATGTTCAAGCCGTTATTGAGTACGCCCAGCAGCATGGCGCCGAGCAAGGTGCCAACAATCACCCCGCGCCCGCCGGCAATCGACGCACCGCCGAGTACCACCGCCGCAATCGCATCCAGCTCGAACGACACGCCGGCATTCGGCTGGCCGCTCATCAAGCGTGAGGTGAGCACCAGCCCGGCAATCGCCGCGGTCAGGCCGCTGATGCCGTACACCAGCAACTTGAAGCGCGCCGCCCGCACGCCCGACAAACGCACCGCTTCTTCATTGCCACCGATGGCATAGATGTAGCGGCCGATGCGCGTGTGTTGCAGCAACACATAGGCGGCAAAGTAGGTGACGAGCATGATCAGGATCGGCACGTCGACGCCGAACAGGCTTTGGCGGCCGAAGAAACCGAACCACTCCGGCAACCCCGAAATCGGGTAGCCGTCGGTGTACATCAGGCCCAGGCCACGGGCGATGCCCATGGTCGCCAGGGTGACGATGATCGGCGGCATGTGCAGGTAGGCGACGAACACGCCATTGCCGATGCCGAAGGCCACGCCGATCAGCATGCCGGCGCCAATCGCCAGGCCCGGCGGCAGGCCCGCGACCATCAGCCCTGCGGTCAAGGTTCCGGACAGCGCCATCACCGGCCCCACCGACAGGTCGATGCCACCGGTGAGAATCACGCAGGTCATGCCCACCGCGATAATCGCGTTGATCGACACCTGGCGCGCAATGTTCGACAGGTTGCTGGTGGTGAGGAAGTTATCGCTGGCAAAGATCATCACCAGGGTCACCACCACCAACCCCACGAAGGGATAAAACGCCGGCGAGCGCACCAGCCGCGCCAGGTTCAGGCGCAGTCGGCTGGTGTCGCCGGTATTAATGGACCTGTTCACTTGAGCCCCCTGTTGCATGGCGCATGACCTCTTGTGGGTTGACGGCGGCCGATTCCAGCAGCTTGACGATGGCGCCCTTGTGGAACACGGCGACGCGGTCGCACATGCCGATGACTTCGGGCAGTTCGGAAGAAATCATGATGATCGCGTAGCCTTGTTCGGTGAGGCTGCGCATCAGGGCGTAGATCTGCGCCTTGGCGCCGACGTCGATGCCGCGTGTGGGTTCATCGAACACCAGCACGTCGCAGTGGTGGTTGATCCAGCGTGCAATCACAACCTTTTGCTGGTTGCCGCCGCTGAGGTTGAACACCCGGCTTTCGCCGCTGGGCGCCTTGATCGACAGCTGGCGCATCAACGCGTCGACGCTGGCGCATTCCTTGGCCTTGTCGATCAGGCCCGAGGCGTTCTGGTACTTGGGCAGGTTGTTCAAAGAGATGTTTTCGCGAATGCTGAAATCGGTGATCAGCCCTTCGCTCTTGCGGCTTTCCGGCAGCAGGCCAATGCCGTGGGCCAGAGCCTGCGCCGGGTCATCGAGGGTGACTTTCTCGCCGCGCAACCACACGTCTTTGCTCACCGACGGCAGCGCGCCCATCATGCCCAGCGCCAGCTCGGTACGACCGGAGCCGACCAGCCCGGCAAAGCCGAGGATCTCGCCCTTGTGCAGCTGAAAGCTGTTGCGCGGGCCATTGCGCACCAACTGGATGTCCTTGACCTCCAGCAACAACGGACCACGGTCTTTCGTGGGTTTGGGTGGAAAGCTGTTTTCCAGGCGCCGGCCGACCATCATCTCGACCAGCCGGTCGATATCACTGTCGGCCACGTCGGTCACGCCCACGTTACCGCCATCGCGCAGCACGCTGATGCGGTCGCACACCTGGAAAATCTCCTCCAGGTGGTGAGAGATAAAGATCACCGCCACGCCCTGGCGCTTGAGTTCGCGCATGATCTCGAACAACAGCTCAGCCTCGCTGGGCGTGAGGGTGGCGGTCGGTTCATCGAGTACCAACAGGCGCGCATCCAGGGCCAGGGCCTTGGCGATCTCAACGAATTGCTGTTCGGCCACGCTCAGGTGCTTGACCGCACACTGCAGGTTGATACTCACACCCAGGCGCTGGAATAACGCCTGGCTGGCTTCGACCATTTCGCGTTTGCGCAGCAGGCCGAAGCGGTTGCTGAGCTCATGGCCGAGGAAGATGTTTTCCACCGCCGTGAGATAGGGAATCAGGCTGAATTCCTGGAACACGATGCCAATACCGGCGGCGATCGCGTCGCGGTAAGTGGCAAACTTTTGCGCCTGGCCGTCGATCAAAATCTGCCCTTCGTCCTGATGCTCGACACCGCCGAGGATCTTCATCAGGGTCGATTTGCCCGCGCCATTTTCCCCCAGCAACGCATGGATTTCGCCGCGCTCGACCTGCAGGTTGATGGACTTGAGGGCTTGTACGCCCGGGTAGCGCTTACAGATATTTTCCAGCTTCAGAAGACTGCTCATACCGCCGACCTCGTATTCAGAAGGAGACCTCAAGCCCCACGGTTGACGTGGGGCTTGAGCGATTTACCAGCTGAAGTCCTTGGCCTTGGCCTGGTCGATCAAAGTGATATCGACGGGAATGGTGGCCGGCACTTGCGAGCCCCACTTCTTGGCGAGGGCGATGCCCAGAGCCAGGCGGATCTGATCGCGCGGGTATTGCGCCGAGGTGGCGATGAACTTGCTGCCGGGCTTCTGGATCGCCTTGATGGCTTCCGGTGCACCGTCGACGCTGACCAGTTTTACGTCCAGGCCGCTGGCTTCGATGGCCGACAGGGCGCCGAGGGAGCCGTTGTCATTCACGCTGAAAATGCCCTTGAGACCCGGCTGGGCCTGCAGCATGTTTTCGGTGACGGTCAGCGCCTGGTCACGTTCCTGCTTGCCGTTCTGGATACTGACAATCTTGATGTCCGGGTGCTTGGCCACCGCCTCTTTGCAGCCGCGCACACGCTCCAGGATCGGCACCACGGCGATGCCGTCGAGGATGGCGATATTGCCTTTGTCGCCGATGTTCTTGGCCAGGTATTCACAGGCCTGGAAGCCGGCGTCGAAGTTTTTTGAACCGACAAAGGAGTCCAACGGGCCGTCGGCCTGGGCGTCCACTGCGACCACGACCACACCCGCAGCGTGGGCAGATTTGACCGCCGATTGCACGCCCACCGAGTCGGTGGGGTTGATCAGCAGGATATCGATGCCTTTTTGCAGCATGTCTTCGACATCGCTGACCTGCTTGGACACGTCATGGCGGGCATCGGTGATGATCAGCTTCGCACCGATAGTCGCGCCGGCTTCTTCCAGGGCGTTTTTCATGGTGACGAAATAGGGGTTGTTGATTTCCTGGAAGGAAGCGCCGATGCGGATCGGTTTGGCGGCGTCGGCAAAGGCTGTAGTGGTGGCGCCGAGGGTGATGCTGACAGCCAGTAAACACAGGGTTTTCGGGAGCATTTTCATGGCGTGGTTCTCTGTTTTGTTTTTATTTTTAGAGCAAATGTTATCGTTAACATTTTGCGAGAAGCTAGCAAGTAAATGGGGGCTGTGCAAGCCCCCGTTGGTCGCCCACGGTTCAAGTGTGGGAGCTGGCTTGTGTGGGAGCTGGCTTGCCTGCGATAGCATCTGCTCGGTCTACCTGACACCCCGAGGTGCCTGCATCGCAGGCAAGCCAGCTCCCACCAAAGCCTGTTTCCACACAAGCCTGCTCCCACATTTGAGCTGCGGACTGCGCAAAAACTCGCACTATCTCGCGTACCAACTAAGCTCAGGCTCCAACAAAAAAACCCGAGCGTGCCGCCATGGCCCATCCCACCGAGACCTTCCGCGCCCGCTACCGCGCCGCCGTGAGCGCCCGTTACAACCCCTGGCTGCACGCCAGTTTCGTGATGGGCTACGGCATCATCTGCATCGCCCTGGCCTGGTCCTCCACCACGCACATCACCGCGCTCCAGTGGCTGACCGTGCCGCTGACGCTGGTGTTCTTCAACCTGTGCATCTACCTCGTGCACCGCCACCTGGGCCATCACAAACACAGCCTGGCCCGGCTGTTCTATGCGCGGCATACAGGTGACCACCACAGCTTTTTTACCCCCGGCCACATGACCTACGACAGCCCGCGAGACTGGCGCGTGATTCTGTTTCCGGCCTGGCTGATCGTGCTGCACAGCCTGGCGATCACCCTGCCCGCTTGGTGGCTGCTCAAACAATTGAGCCCCAACGTCGCCGGGTTGTTTGCCGGGTGCATGATCCTTGGGTATTTACTTTACGAAGTGTTTCACGCCTGCGAACACCTGCCCGCCGAGCACCCGGTGGCGCGCCTGCCCTGGATTCGCCAGATGCATCAGTTGCACGTCCTGCACCACCGCCGTGAGCTGATGCAGGGGCGCAATTTCAATATCGTCCTACCCCTGATGGATTACCTGTTCGGCACCCTGCACTGGGAGCCGAACGCCCACGACAACCAGGAATAGTCATGAGTACCCGCCCCAAAAAACTGCGCCATTTGCTCTTCGTACTGCTGCTTGCCGTCATCGCTTTTCTGCTGCTGATGCCGACCAAAGTGCAACCGGTGAACTGGTCGCCGCCCACGGCGCCCTCGCTGAAAGACGGCGCCTACGCCGAGAACCAGCGACTCAAGGGCATTGAAAAAATCGGCGCCCAGGACATCGCCGGCCCCGAAGCCTTGCTGCTCGACCCCCAGGGTTTTCTGATCAGCGGCCTGCAGGACGGGCGCATTATCCGCACCTCGCCAAACAGCCACACCCTGGAAGTGCTCGCCAACACCGGCGGCCGCCCGCTCGGCCTGGCGTTACACCCGGATGGGCGCTTGATCATTGCCGATGGGGTCAAGGGGTTGCTTGCCTTGGATGCCAACCGTCAACTCAAACTGTTGAGCAGCAGCGCTGACGGCGTACCCTTTGGTCTCACCGACGATGTGACCGTCGATGCCGGCGGACGCTATGCCTACTTCAGCGATGCGACGAGCCGCTGGGGCTACGGCCAGGACGGCACAGCGGTGATCGAGCATGGCGGCGACGGCCGGTTGCTGCGCTATGACTTCAGCACCGGCAGCACCGAGGTGTTACTGGACCGGCTGCAATTTGCCAATGGCGTGACCCTGGGCCCGGATGAAAACTACGTACTGGTGAATGAAACCGGCGCCTACCGCATCAGTCGCTACTGGCTCAAGGGCGAGCGCAGCGGCACCCACGACCTGTTTATCGACAACCTGCCGGGCCTGCCGGACAACCTCAGTTTCAACGGGCGCGATCGCTTCTGGGTCGCCCTTTATTCGCCACGCAACCCGTTGCTGGACGGTTTCGCCGGCTACCCACTGTTGCGCAAGGTGATGGTGCGCGCACTGATGGTGGTGCCCAAGCACATCGAGCGCAAAGCCTTTGTGCTGGGGCTGGACACCGATGGCAAGGTCATCGCCAACTTGCAGGATGGCAGTGCGGGCAATTACTCGCCGGTCACTACCGCGCGCGAATACGGCGACTGGTTGTACCTGGGCTCGCTCACGAGCACCAGCATGGCGCGCCTGCCGTTGAAGCTGGCGCTGGCCGGCGAATAACCAAAAGGGGCAGCCTGTTCAGGCTGCCCCTTCTGATTTACATCACGGTATCAATGGATGATGTTTTGGGTGCAGATGTGCCCAAAGGTCACATATTGCACATTGTCACCGCCGACACCCACGCCCGGGAACTCGTCCAGCTCGATACGCCAGCCGCCGAAGTTGAAGGTGGTGTCCCAGGTGTACTGCACGCCAGTGCTGCTGTCCGGGTACTGCACGCGGTTATCGCCAAAGCAGGTACCGAGCGCGGCACTGGCCTGGGATGTGCCGGCACTGTTGGTGGTGGCCTTGAAGTCGGTCCAATGGAACTCGGTGCCTTCAAAGCGCTTGTCGACACGCAGCACAGGTGTGACGCCCAGCAGCGGCGCGCCCGTGGAGTCGGACCAGTTGGTGGTCCAGTTCAATGTGCGCCCCGCCTGAGTCGCCATCCAGAATATCGATGCCGGCACCCGCACGATGTTGTCGCCTGTCACTTGCGAGCTGTTCAGCCGTGGCGCAGAGCCGAGGCTCAACTGGTAGTACTTGCTCGGGTCCTGCGTCACGGCCGGGTTGGCGCGCACACGCACCTTGACGGTGGTACCCGGCGTGACACTCGGGTAGGTGGACGTAGAGCCGGCCGGTACGACGATCCAGTTGACGCCATCAAAGCGCTCGAAGATCCATTGGTTACGGCTGCCACTGTCATCGCCTGCCAAGTACATGCTCACGGCCTGGCCACGCACGGCCTTGAAGTCGAAGTAATCGACGTCGTTGGCGTTGTCGAGGTTGCCGCTCACCTTGTTCATGGTGTCCGGCAGCGCAAAGGCGTCTTGCGCCGTGTCGTTGGGCTCGAAGGCATCGATGTTGGTGTCTGCCGCCACGCCAAAACTGAACTGCGCGTTGGTTGCGGTCTTGGCCACCATGTACCAGTAGTAGTCACCGGCCGGCAGTACACCGTCGATGTATTCATCGGCATTGCCGGCGTTATCGGCGGTTGCCAGCAACTGCAGGTTGCCTTGGCCGTCATCGCGGAACAGGCTCAGCGACATGTCGGCGCCGGCACTCTGGTTGATCAACTGCACCAGCACCCGCGCGCTTTTTGGCAGGTTGAAGTGGTAAGGGAAATCCTGGCCCGTTTGCACTTCGCTGATGGTGTAGAGGGTGTTGATATCCAGGGTCGGAAACAGCGGAACAAAGTCGGCGACCGCTGCACTTTTCAGCTCGCTCTGGCTCGGTTTTTTCAACGTGCCGATAACGGTGTTGAACGGTGCGGATTTGGCAGCCTTGGTAACCGCCTTGGCCTTGCCGTCCCGTGCCTCCAGCAGCTTTTGCCGCAGCGCCTCCGAAATCGGCACCGCAGTGAGCGTGCCGCCAGGTTTAAGCGCGTCAATCTCGCTTTGGCTGACTGTGCCAGGGGTGAGTTTGGGAAGGTTCAGGTCGGCCAGGGCAGAGGCCGAGATAAAGCAGGAGGCCATCATGGCCGCGCCCAGCATAAGGGCTTTGGTTGGTTTCATTTTTTATCCATCCATAGTTAAAAAATTGAAGCTTCAGGTGATCGGTGACATCCGGTCACCTGGGATGGAATGTAGAACAATACTGTATATATGACCAGTACTTTTGCTAAAAATTTTGCACGCACGCGCCAGCGCGCCCGAACACATGCCAGGCGCGGGAAATCACATTTGGGAAGTTGCCTACTCGGCAGAGAAAAATCGCCTACAAAAAACCGCGATTAATACCCGGTCATCTCCAGATACCCCACACCACCGTCAAACTGCACCGGCCCTTCCCAGTACGGAATACTGAGGTTCATCCATGCCTTCGGGTTGACGGCCTGGGGCGTAATGTCCAGTTGTTTGCCGGGGATTTTCAATGACCAGCGCGTGGGGACAGAGCGCCCGTCAACCTCGGTGGTGGCCAGCGGTGTGAGTTGAATATCGGCGTTATGCAGGGTCTGGGTGTGCCCTTGCTGGTCGATCCAGGTGCCGGTCAGGTAACCCGCGCCGTCCTTTTGCCGCACGCGGAACAGCATCAACTGCTCGCCACGGTCCAGGTGCAGCGAGAACCAGTCCCAGCCGGTCTGGCTGGCGGCCAGCGGTTGGCTGCTCCATTCGCGGTCGAGCCAGGCCGGGCCGCTGACCTGGTAGGTGGTGCCGTCGATACGGACACTGCCCGTCGCCGTGAAAAACGGCTGGCTGTAGTAGTAGGACGCCTGGCCTTGGTCGGATTTGCGGCTGTAGCCGTTATCACCCTGCAGCACCAATGGGCGGCTGGAGGTCAGGTGCAAATCGTAGGCAAACTGCGGGCCGGTGGCCTTGAGTTGCATATCGGCCAAGGCGCTGGCGGCACCGGGCCGGGTGGCGAAACTCCAGTCGTCGAGCCAGGCCGTGAACGGCGCTGCCTGGGCGCCGGCCTGGCCAACGCCGCCACGGGCGTAGCGCTCGGCAGCGTAATGACGAGTGGCAGACGTGACGGCGGCATGGCCCAGCCAGATCGTCGAGTCGCGCCAGCCCGCGAGCACCGGCCCGGCCTTCAACGCGTTGCGAAACAGCGTCCATTGCACGCCGAACACACGGCCTTGGGCATCCTTGAGGTTGGCGGTGACGTACCACCATTCGATGCGAAAGCCTGGATGCGGGCCGTGGTCTTCGGGAAAGCTGAAGACCTTGCCAGGCACCACCTGGGCAAAATCCGCCGCCTCGCTGCCAAGGCCGGCGAAGCTTTCCGGCGGCGCGGGGGCTTTGTCGCAGGCCGTCAACAGCAAGATGGCGGCCCAGCACCAGGGGTTAATCTTCATTGGCAAAGGTCCTCAGCAAATCCGCCGGGCGACTGCGGTACAACTGCCACAGCGGCCAGGCCGAGGCCAACAGCGTGGCAAGCATGGCCAGCCCCAACAATTGCGCCAGCTGCCACGGGAACACTTGCAAGGGCAGGCGCCAGCCGAACGCCTGCACATTGATCACCGCGTCCAGGCACCATGCCAGCAGCAGGCCCAAGGGCAAGGCGAGTACCAGCGTCAACACCGCCAGCAGCCAGGTTTGGCCGAGGTTGAGCAGCATCAGTTGCCGGCGCGTCACGCCCAGCGCCCACAGCGGTGCGAGTTGGCCAAGGCGACTTTGGCTCTGGGTCAGCAGGCTGATAAACAGCGCCACACCGGCGACACCCAACGTCAGGCTGTTGAGTGCGGCGGTGGCGGCGAAGGTGCGTTCGAACACCTGGCTTGACCAGCCTTTAAGCTGCTGCTGATCGACGATGCGGCTGTCCTCCAGGGCAAAGGCGCGCCGCACCTCCTGCACCAGTGCCGGCACATTGCCGGGCAGTACGCGCAGGTTGAAGCGTGCCGGTGCCAGGCCCGGCCAGTGCGCCAGCAGGTGTTGCGAATTAACCAGCAGATGGCCCTTGGGGTTGCCGTAGTCGGCGTAAACCCCCACCACTGTTGGCGACCAGACGCCTTGCGGCGTGGGGAGCTGGATGGCGTCGCCCAGCCGCACATTTAGGCGGCGTGCCAATTGCTCGCTGAGCATCACGCTATCGCCCTGCAGCAGTTGGTCCCAAGGCGCACTCGCCGCTTGCAGCAACGGCCAGTGCTGGCGATAGGTCGGGTCATCGACCACACCGAACACATCCGCCGGCCAGCCCTGCAATTGCACCGCCACCTGCCAGGTGGGCAGCACCGCCTGCACCAGCGGTTGCTGCGCCAACCAGCTGGAAAGCTGCTCGGCCTGGGCCGGATTCTGCGGGTTGAGGTACAGCTCGGCGGTAAGGCGTTGTTCCAGCCAGTTATTGAATGTATGGCGAAACCCCGAAGTCATGGAGCCCGCGCCGATGTTCGCCGCCAGCGCCAACAGCAACGCCATCAACGCCAGGCTCAGGGCCGGCAACTGTTGGCGGCAGTCGGCAAGGAACCACTGGCCCAATACCGAACGACTGCGTCCAAGCACCGTCGTCAACAGGCCATTGAGCACCACCGGCAGGCCGAGCGCCGCGCCCAGCAGCAAGGCGGCCATCAGCACAAACCCGGCGGCGAGGCTGTTGCCCCACCACAACGCCAGCACTGCAATCGCCAGCGCGGTAGCCGCCACCCGACCCTGACGGCGCAGCCAGCGCCCATGCGCCTCGTGCCAGGCCTGGGCATTGGCCAGGGCCAGCAAGGGCAAACGTGCCGCACGCCACAGGCTGCCGGCACCGGCAAGCAGGGCGCCGAGCAGGCTCAAGGCCAAGCCGGCCAGCCACCACCACGGGCTGAGGTTCAACTGGCCAGCCACCTCGGCGCCATACAGCCCGCGCAGGCTGGCGGCCACGTCCGGCAGCAACAGACTGGCCAGCAGGTAACCACTGATCACCCCCAGCACGCCGCCCAGCAACGACAACACGCCCAGCTCAACCGCCAGGCTGACGATCAGCAGGCGCGCGCTGACCCCACAGGCACGCAAGGTGCGCAGCAATCCACGGCGTTGCTCCAGGGCCAGGCCGATGGCGGCGTGGACAATAAACAGGCCGACCACAAAGGATAAAAAGCCCAAGGCATCAAGGTTCAGGTGAAAACTTTCGGTGAGGCGCGAGAGGTTATTGTCCTCGCCTTGCTTGAGTTGCAGCGCGGCGGGCGGCGTGGGATGGGTGGCGGCAAAGGCCTTGTCCACCAGCAGGCGCGACAGGCGCCCCGGCATATCCAACAGTGGCTGGGCGAAGCCGATATCGGTCAGCAACAGGCCGGGCGCCATGTCGGGCTGAACCTGTAACGGCGGCAGCCGTTGCCCGCTGGTTGTCAGCGGTTGCTCACCGGCCTGCACCCCCAACGCCTGCAAGGTTTGCGCAGCGATCCAGGTTTGCCCCGGCGGGTTGAAAAACCCGAGCATCTGCGCCTGGCTCAAGCGCTGCCCCGCCACCGCGCCGCCACCGGGCAACGACAACGGCTCGATGCCCATCAATTGCAAGCGCAGCTCTTCATGCCCCTTGAGCAGCAGCCGCCCCTGCACCACCGGCGACACCGGCCAGCCGGCACGGCGCAGTTCGGCAAACAGCGCTTGGGGGAAACTCGCACCGTCCGGCGCACTCAGGCTGGCTTGGGGTTCACCGCCGATCAGTTGGCTGGCACGTGCATAGCTGTCGCGCGCCTGGCTGTTAAGGGCTTGCACGCCGGTCAACAGTGCGGTGGCCAGCCACAAGCCGGTGAGCACGCTGAAGAACTGCACCGGGTGCCGCCGCCAATGGCTCAACAGTGCGCGCAATGCCCAATAAAATACCCTCATCTCACGCGACCACACGGCCACGCCGCAACACCACCTGGCGGTCCAGGCGCGCGGCGATGCGCGGGCTGTGGGTCACCATCAGCAGGCTGGTGGGGCTGTCTCGCAGCAGGTCCAGCAGCAATTGCAGCACGTCATCGCTGGTGGCCTCGTCGAGGTTGCCGGTGGGTTCATCCGCCAGCAACAAGCCGGGGCGCGAGGCCAACGCACGGCCCACCGCAACCCGCTGCTGTTGGCCGCCGGAGAGTTGTTCGGGATAACGCTTGAGCAAGTCGCCCAGGCCCAGGCGCTCCACCAGTTGCGCCTGCCATTGCGGGTCGAAGCGCCCGGCCAGACGGGCCTGGAACGCCAGGTTGTCGTCGACACGCAAGCTGCCGATCAGGTTGAACTGCTGGAACACCAGGCCGATTTGGGTACGCCGCCAATGGGCCAGTTGCGCCTCGCTCAGTTGGTCCAGGCGCTGCTCGCCCACCTGGACAGTGCCGCTGTCCACGCGGTCGAGCCCGGCGACCAGATGCAACAACGTGCTTTTGCCACTGCCCGACTCGCCCATCAGCGCCAGGCTGCTACGTTCGCCCAGGTACAGGTCGACACCCGCCAGCACCGGCAGTGGACCTTGCGGGGTGGCGTAGCTTTTAACAACACCTTGCACCTGCAACATAAACACGCTCGTTTAAAGGACTGCAAACGAGCATAACGGCTGGTTGACGGCCCCATGCAAATTTTTCACATGGATTTCACTGCTTGCCCACCCTCGCCCCTCTAAATTGCCCGCCATGCGTCGATAGACGGCAACTTGTTAGTTACCGCCCACGGCAACTTTTAACCGTCGGATGTTCAGCCAAAAGACAGCAGCGCTATGACACGCTCCGCTTCAACTACGGGCATCCGTCAGTGCGTTACGCCTATTTGAATAAAACACTGAAGACAGTGCCCATGGTGAATGATGTGGTTGACCTTACCCTGACCAAACCGCGCTCACGCCGGGGCTATTTCAAGCGCCTGCGAAAGTGGTGGGCGGGCCTTGCCGTTATCGGCTTGCTGCTCGCCGGTTTCCTGTTATGGCCGTTCTCGCCGCGCGACCTGAGCGTCAGCAATCGCCTGCTGACCTCGCAAGTGCTGCCGGCCTGGCGTGATGGCGACCTGATCGTGCTGGTGCGTCACGAAGAGCGCTGCGACCGCTCGGCCAATGCCTGCTTCGGCGCACCTGAAGGCCTGACGACCGTCGGCACCCAACGTGCCGAAGAAGTGGGCAAGGCCTTCAAACTCATGGGCCTGGAAAACACCGACATCGTTGCCAGCCCGGCCTTGCGCACGGTACAGACCTCGCACTTCATGTTCGGCAAAGCCGAGCTGACCCCAGGGGAAAAGACCATCTGCGGCGAGGACATCGATGAAGAACTGCTCAGCCGCAAACGACCGGGTCGCAACCTCGTTTTTGTCACCCACAGTGGCTGTATTGCCGACTTCGAAAGCGCCCTGGGCTACCCCCGCGCAACGTTTGCCGAGTACGGCAGCGCCCTGTTCGTGCGCGTACTGGGCAACGGCAAATTCGAGACGCTTGGCATCATGAAAGGCCCCGCCTGGTCCGCCGTACTTAAAAAGCTATAGACACTTTTTTACCTATAACTTTCTTCATGTTCAGCAAAACGACAGCCCTTTTCTGGCATGTTCAACTGCGCCCGCTACTATTGGACGTCATGAATACTTTCATCGACTTAGTGAACTTTGTGATTCTTCCTACAAACTTTTACATGCCTGCTTACTTCACCATTAAACGTCAAGGAGCGACGTTTTCATGACTCGACTGCTTAAACCCTTACCTCTGTTGCTACTGGCTTTCGCGGTGTTCTATCTACTGCCCATGGGCCTGCATGGTTTATGGATCCCGGATGAAACCCGCTATGCCCAGATCAGCCAGGAAATGCTGCAGAGCGGCAATTGGGTCGCACCGCACTTCATGGGTGTGCGCTATTTCGAAAAACCCGCCGCCGGCTATTGGCTGATCGCCCTCGGGCAGGCGGTGTTCGGCGAAAACCTGTTCGGCGTGCGTGTGGCTTCGGCCTTGACCACCGGCCTGAGCGTGGTGCTGGCCTACCTCATCGCCCGCCGCTTGTGGAACGACCCACGCAAAAGTTTCGCCTGCGCCCTGCTCTACATGAGCTTCGGGCTGGTGGCTGGGCAAGCAGGTTATTCCAACCTCGATCCGCAATTCACCTTCTGGGTCAACCTCAGCCTGGTGGCGTTGTGGTTTGCCCTCGACAGCCGCACGCCGCGTGCTCGTCTGGGTGCCTGGGCAGTGCTGGGCATGGCCTGCGGCATGGGCTTTATGACCAAGGGCTTTCTGGCCTGGCTGTTGCCTGTGCTGATCGCCGTGCCCTACATCCTCTGGCAGCGCCGCCTGGGTGAACTGCTGCGCTACGGCCCGCTGGCGATTGTGGTCGCCGCCATCGTGTGTGTGCCGTGGGCCCTGGCCATTCACGTGCAGGAGCCCGATTACTGGCGCTTCTTCTTCTGGCACGAGCATATCCGTCGATTCTCTTCCGCCAATGCCCAGCATGCGCGGGCCTGGTGGTTCTTCCTGCCGATCATGGTGGTTGCCTGCCTGCCCTGGGCAGCGTTGCTGCCGACCACACTGATCAAGACCTGGAAAGACAAAGCCCAGCCGGCCATCGTGTTCCTGGCCCTGTGGTTGCTGTTGCCCCTGGCCTTCTTCAGCATGAGCCGCGGCAAATTACCGACCTACATCATGCCGTGCCTGCTGCCATTGGCGTTGTTGATGGGCCATGCGCTGATCGACTTGATCGAGCAAGGCAAGGCCCGCGCGATCCTGATCAACGGGCTGGTCAACGCCGTGATTGGCCTGGCCGCGATGGTGGCGTTGATCTACCTGCAAATCAGCAACCCGATGTACGGCAACAGCCACGCGGAGATGTTCAGCCTGTCCCTGGCGTTTATCGTGTTGCTGGCGTGGATCCTCGCCAACCTGCTGCAAGCGCTGCGACCGCTGACCCTGTGGGCAATGCCGGCGCTGGGCATCGGCTTGCTGGTGGCGTTACTGCCGGCGGGCATGCCGGCGATGATCACCGACACCGAAATGCCCGACCAGTTCGTGCTTGAGCATCTGGATGAATTGCAACAAACCCATGCTTTGATCAGCAACGAGCTGGGCTCGGCGTCGGCCTTGTCCTGGCGCCTGGGCCGCCCGGAAGTGGCGTTTTACGACACCGAAGGCGAGCTGCGTTATGGCCTCCAGTACGCCGACTCGGTGCACCGCAAGGTCGACCTGGACAGCGTGCAGAGCTGGCTTGCGCAGGCGCGCCAGCAAGGTTCGGTCGGCGTGCTGATGCGCGTGCGCAGCACCAGCGAACACCGCGAAGAAGGGCAACTGCCACCGGGGGGCAAACGCTATCGCAAAGGCGCCCTGCTCTTGATTATTTATCCGCAGCTTCCTTAATGTTACGTCTGCCTTGAGAGCCGCCCATGAGTGTCTTCAAAACCGAACGCGGCGCCCTGGTGTTGCTGCTGGGCGTCTCGGCGCTGCTCCTGCTGCTGGGCCTGGGCAGTCGCGACTTGTGGGGGCCGGAAACCCGCTGGGCCAACATCGCGTTGCAGATGCTGCAAAGCGGTGATTACTTCGACCCCTACCTCAAGGGCGCGCCCTACTACGACAAACCCCTGCCCTCCTACTGGCTGATCACCGGCTTCGCCAACCTGATGGGCGGGCTTGGCCCCTGGTCACTGCGCTTGTCGTCGGTGATTGCAGCGTGGCTGAGCATCTGGCTGGTGTATCTGATCGGCGAACGCCTGTTTCGCAAAGGCACCGGGCTGATTGCCGGCTGGATGCTCGCCACCACCTTCTACTTTCTGTTCTGGGCGCGCGTGGCCACGGCCGACATCCTCACCGTGTGCGGCGTGCTGGCGGCGGTGTGGTGGTATTGGCGCGGGCCGGACGACACACGGCTGGGGCGTTACACGGTATTTTTCCTGCTGCTGGCGGCCACTTCGCTGTTCAAAGGGCTGATCGGTTTTGTGCTGCCGGGCCTGGTGCTGCTGCCGCACCTGCTCAGCGAACACTGCTACAAACGCCACCTCAACCTGCGCCTGCTGCTGGCCATGCTGATTGCAGCGGCGTTTTATGCGATTCCCTTCGTGCTGTCCCACCTCTACGGCGCGCCGACTTACGGCGAGAGTGGCCTTGAACTGGTGTTCAAGGAGAACGTGGTGCGCTTCTTCGACCCGTTCGACCACATGGGGCCGATCTACACCTACCTGATCTACCTGCCCGCCTACACCTTGCCCTGGGCACCGTGCTGGTTGCTGGGCCTGTGGCTGGCACTGCGCAACTGGCGCCAAACGCCACCGAACGTGCGCTGGCTGGTGTGGGGCCTGGGCCTGCTGTTCGTGTTCTTCACCGCCAGTGGCAGCCGGCGCAGCTACTACGTGCTGCCGCTGGTGCCCTTTGCCCAACTCCTCGCCGCCTGGTGGTTGAGTGAACGCCTGGAGCAAAAAACCGCCAGTTGGCCACGTTGGCAAAAAGGCTTTGGCTTCACCGCAGGCTTGCTGTTGCTGGTGCTCGGCGGTATCTATCCCTGGGTCAGCGGCAATGGCGGCGTGACCCGCTTCGCCGACGATGTACAGGCCGAGGCGACCAAAAGCGCACCGTGGAATCACTGGCAGATGGTGATGGTAGAAGTCGACAACAAGGTACCCATGTACCTGCAAAATGGCGGCAAACCGTTCTACTACGTCAGCGAAACCCAGGACTTCCCCCACCAGGGCGACAGCGCCGCCTTGATGGCCTGGCTGGAAAAAACCAGCGGCCAGGGCTTCGACCCGCAACGCACCATTATCGTCGCGCAGTATTCCAAGGAAGACCCGACGCCGCTGGCCTACCTGGGCGCGGATCACACGGTGATTACCACGCAGCCGGACAATGGCGAGCGGTTGTTCCAGAAGCGCTCGGGGGGCAGTGTGGCGTTTGTTCCCACGCCACGCTGACGGCATTATCGGCGTCACCCTGCCTGGAATGCCGCTAGCGCTTCTCAAACACGGCATAACCGACATAAGCAAAATCCGACAACCGCCGTGCTTCGGAGCCGGGGTACGTGAAATGCTCACGCGTCAGGTAAGGCGCAGGAAGATCAGGAACGTCTTCCACCTTTCCGTCTATTTCGCCGTTACTGGCTGTGGAATGGGCGCCGCCTTGCTGGTCGATGAATTCAAGGACGTGTTCAGCATTCGCGGCACTGGCTGCGCGAACATCGGCGGGTAACCGGGGGTCGTTCCAGTCACCGCCTACGAGCGCTTTGAAGGCGAGCCGTTCGTTCGCGTCGAGCACGTTATCAAGTGCCTTGAACAAGGGATTCACCGTGATTGCCTGCACCGAGCGTCGGTCACCTGCTGCGCGGCCGTGGCGGGAAGGCCTTGGCCAGATGACCCCGCGACCGCCCTCCCCGAGCACGCGGTAGCCTTGCTCGGCGAATTGAGTCAGGCGGTCCACCTCGGACGCATAACCCTTTACACCCTGAACGTCCAGGCGCCCATCACCTGGGTAACTGCCTTTGACCCGGCGCAGGCAGGGGTCGTTGTCAATGTGGTGAATCACCCGCGCCAGGCGATACATGGCGTTGGCACGTGACACCGGGTCCGGGTTGGCGGCGGTAAAGTCGCCGACCTGTCGCTTCAAGTGGGTGATCAATCGGGTTTGGCGTTCACGCCTTTGCGGGTTCCAGCCAAAGGCGCGGGACATGATGCCCGTGCCCAGCATGGGGTTGTCCTTGTAGATCTGCGTCGCTGAGCGTTGATCATCCGCCGGCCGTGTTTGCCCGCGCGTCGGCAGGCTGGAGGTGTCGGCCTCAGTGCGCGGGGCTGGCAACGTCGGCACGCGCGTCTGTATGAAAGGCTGAAAGTGTCCAAGCGTTGGGGTCATGAGCCAGGTGTCCATCAAAATCCAACGGCGTCGAAACGCTGACACCGACGTTTAAGGCGAAACTGCACAGTGTGTTGGTGGTGACGGCACAAAAGGTTCCATCGGAACCTGCGGTTGATGGCGATCGTTCCCACGCGCAGCAAAGGAACGCCTATTGGGACGCTCTGCGTCCCTCCACCATTGCGCACGTGCGACGCGGAGCGTCGCGGGCTGCATTCCCACGCGGAGCGTGCAGGACGTTTCCTAGACAATCCCTGCCGCCTTGTGCCTGTTGGAATCGATGGCTAGTCTGCGATCCGTCACTGCTTATCAGTGATCGGGTTTAGTCGCTCGGGTCTCATATGGCGCATGGTCCTCCGTGAAGTTTTATGGTGGCTGTGCGTAGGGCACCTACGGGTGCGCCGGTTTTCCATATGGCCGGTCGACTAACCTGCGTACAGCCGCCACCCTCGTTTAGTCGCGACGGGTGTCAGCTCCAACCATGTGGAGTTACACCATGAAAAAAACTGTTCCAGACCCACCTCGCAATAGCACCAAAGACCGCGCCGCCTTCAATCGCGCCATCGACCATTACCTGCCCTCCAAAGGTGTTCAAATCGAAGATTTGAGCTTCGAAGACGCCCTGCTCTACACCGCCAGCTTGCTCGACAGCGCTTCAGCGACCGCGCTCAATTGCGGTGATCTGCTGGCCAGCCCCCAGCGAGCGAAGATTCTGGCGGTGTGGCATTTGCTTGAAGTGGCCAAGACCACGGTGGACCGCTCTATCGAGTGCCTGAACCCCTCAAAACCAACTGTCTGACTGTGATCTAAAAGTGTGGGAGCTGGCTTGCCTGCGATAGCTATAGGTTTCCACACAACCGGTTAGGGCTGTTGTGGCGAGCAGGCTTGTCCTGCGTTGGGCTGCGAAGCGGCCCCAGTAAAGGCACTGCAGTTTTCCTGAAAGAACTCAGCGCCTGGATTAGGGGCTGCTTCGCAGCCCAACGCAGGACAAGCCTGCTCGCCACAGGAAAAATTGGCTGCCTTCAAACGTTGTGTAGTTACCCATGCTGCGATAGCGGTGTATCAGCAACAGAGGCGTTGCCTGAACTACCGCTATCGCGGGCAAGCCCGGCTCCCACATAGTGATCGTTCCCACGCGCATGGGAACGATCAGACTGCGGTTGATGGCGTTTGCAGGACGTTTCCTAGACAATCCCTGCCGCCTTGTGCCTGTTGGAATCGATGGCTAGTCTGCGATCCGTCACTGCTTATCAGTGATCGGGTTTAGTCGCCCGCTAACATCACGCGCACGGTCTTCCGCCGATTTTTATGGTGGCTGTGCGTGGGGCGCCTTCGGGTGCGCCGGGTTTCGTGATGACCGGTCGACTAACCTGCGCACAGTCGCCACCCATTCGTTTAGTCGCGACGGGTGTCGACTCCTAATCATCACGGAGTTACACCATGAAAAAAGTCGTCCCCGATCCACCCCGCAACGCCAACAAAGACCGCGCCGCCTTCAATCGCGCCATCGACCATTACCTGCCCTCCAAAGGTGTTCAAATCGAAGACCTGAGCTTCGAAGATGCCCTGCTCTACACCGCCAGCTTGCTCGACAGCGCTTCAGCGACCGCGCTCAATTGCGGTGATCTGCTGGCCAGCCCCCAGCGGGCGAAGATTCTGGCGGTGTGGCATTTGCTGGAAGTGGCCAAGACCACGGTGGACCGCTCTATCGAGTGCCTGAACCCGCCAAAACATCGCTCTGAATAAACTCGATTAGCCCTGTGGGAGCGGGCTTGCTCGCGAATGCGGTGGGTCAGTCAACTTATCTGTAACTGATGCACCGCATTCGCGAGCAAGCCCGCTCCCACATTTGTCCGCATTTGCCCTTTTGAGATCGGTCCCATGCGTGGGCACGATCAGATCCGGCGGCGGCGGTTGAGTTGGGGGATGGCGGTTTGCGGCACTTCCACGCGCTGTACCTGGGCGGTGGTGCAGGCGGCCAATTGCGCCAACGTCGGCTGGCTGAACAGGGTGCGCGCATCCACCTCCAACCCTGCCTTGCGCATCCGCGCCACCAGGGTCACCGCCAGCAATGAATGCCCGCCCAGTTCGAAGAAGTGGTCGTGACGCCCTACCCGCGCAAGCTTCAATACGTCGGCCCAGATGCCCGCCATCAGGGTTTCCACCTCACCCAGCGGCGCCTCATAGGCGCGACTCACCACCGCCTCCAACCCGGGCGCCGGCAGGGCCTTGCGGTCGAGCTTGCCAGCCGGGTTAAGCGGCCATTCTTCCAGCTGCACAAACGCCGCCGGCACCATGTATTCAGGCAACTGTTCCAGCACATACGCACGCAAGGCTTCCAGGCCGGGCGCTTGCCCACGCAAGGTAAAGTACGCCACCAAACGCTCATCACGAATCAGCACCGCCACGTCCCGCAGCGACGGGTGCGCGGCCAGGCGCGATTCGATTTCGCCCAGCTCCAGGCGCACGCCCCGCAGCTTGACCTGGAAGTCATTGCGCCCCAGGAACTCAAGGTTGCCATCGGGCAAGTACCGCACCAGATCGCCGCTGCGGTACAGCCGATCACCGGCCACAAACGGGCTGTCGATAAAGCGCTCGGCGGTCATCTGCTCCAGGCCCAGATACCCCCGCGCAACACCGACGCCGCCGATGTGCAGTTGGCCGCTGACGCCCATGGGCACCGGCGTGTCATGTTCATCCAGCACATACAGGCGGGTGTTGTCGATCGCCCGACCAATCGGCAGTTGCACGGCCGGCACGGCAGCGCCGGGCTCCAGGGTCCAGGCGCTGCTGTCCACCGTGGCTTCGGTGGGGCCGTAGACGTTATGCAAGCGCACCTTGGGCAGCCGCGCCTGCACGCCTCGGGCCAGGGCTTCCGTGAGTTCACCGCCGCCACACAGCACGTCGGTGAGGCTGGTGCACAGCGCCGATTCTTCCAGCTCCAGAAACTGCTGCAACATCGCCGGCACAAACTTGATCACGCTGATCTGTTGCTCGCGGATCACCTGGGCCAGGTACGCCGGTTCACGGTGCCCATCGGGCCGTGCGAGCACCAGACGCATGCCATTGGTCAGCGGCCAGAACAGCTCCCACACCGAGCCATCGAAGCTGAACGGCGCACGTTGCAACAAGGCGCCGCCCTGGGCATGCGGGCATAGCCGGGAGCCCCAGTGCATGAGGTTGCTTAGGCCGCGATGCTCGATCATCACGCCTTTGGGCGTGCCGGTGGAGCCGGAGGTGTACATCACGTAGGCCAGGTTGGCGACGCTCAAACCGGGCACCAACGGGTTGCCGCCAGGCGCCTGGTTCCAGGCGCAGCGGTCGAAGTCGATTACGGGCATCGACACCTCGCCGGGCAAGTCACGGGTGGCCGCGTGCACCAGTAACGCCACGGGCTGGCTGTCGCTGAGCATGTAGGCCAGGCGTTCGCGCGGATAGCCCGGGTCCAGCGGCACATAGGCGCCACCCGCCTTGAGGATCGCCAGCAAACCCACCACCAGCTCCAGCCCGCGCTCGACGCACAGGGCCACACGCGAATCCGGCTGGACGCCGCGCTCGCGCAGGTGAAAGGCAAGCTGGTTGGCACGCTCGTTGAGCTCGCGGTAGGTCAACTGCCGTTCGCCGGCCTGCACCGCAATGTCATCGGGGATCTGCCGCGCATGGGCTTCGAACAGGGCTTGGACGGTGAGGGTTTCGGGGTAGTCGGTGTGGGTCGCATTAAAGTCCAGCAACAGCGTTTTCAGTTCGCTGGCCGGCAGCACCTGTACCTCGCGCAGGGGTGTGGTCGGCGCCTGTTCAAGGGCTTCCGCCAGGCCATGTAATACCGTCTCGAGGTAATCCAGCAACCGCTCGGCACCGACCTTGCGCGGCGCTTTGGCCGTGAGGCGAAAGCCGCTGGCGACGTCGTCGACCGTGAGCATCAGCGGGTAGCTGAGGATGTCTTCGCTGCTGAGCAGGGCAATGCCCGGCACCAGGTTCAAATCGCGATCGGCCGCCGTGTGCCGGTAGTTGAGCAGGCTGTTGAACAGCGGCGATGCCCCGCTGCAACGCTGGGCCAGGGCCAGGGAAGCCTGTTCGTGGGCGACCAGCGCGCTCAGTTGCGCATGGGTGTCTGCCAGCGCCGCGACCACGCTTTGCCCGGCCAGGCGCACGCGCAACGGCAAGGTGTTGATGAACATGCCCAAGGCCCGGTCGGCGCCCTCGCCGGCTTGTAAACGGCCGAGTAAAACGGTGCCGAACACCACATCATCGCGGCCCGCGACCCGGCTGAGTACCTGGGCCCAGGCCAGGTGAAACAGGCTCGCGGCACTTACCCCCAGCGCTCGCGCTAGAGCGCGCAGGCGCAGGTTGAGGGCGTCTGCCAGGGGCCGTTCGGCCGCTTCGATGTCGGCGCGATTGGCTTGGCGCTCCTGCAAGCCGAACGCCAGGGTCGGCTCGTCAACGTCTGCCAGGCGCTCGCGAAAGAACGCCTCATGGGCCGCCTGGCGCGCTGCCGAACGGGTTTGCGCGACCACGTTGCGGTAAGGCACCGGTTCCGGCAATTGCGCCTGCTGGCCCAGCAGGTGGGCGCGAATCTCATCCACCAGCACGGTGGTCGAGGTGGCGTCATTGACCAGGTGATGGAAGCGCAACTTGGCGACCCAGCGCTGGTTGTGCGGCTCTTCGGCGTAATCCAGGGCCATCAACGGCGCCTGGCGTAAATCCAGCGGTGCGTGCTGATCGTGCAGCGGCCCGACGCGCAACTGCGCCTGGCGCCACACCACTTGCATCGGCTGTTCCAGCGCATCCCACACCAGGCTGGTGCGCAGGATGTCATGACGGTTGATCACCTGCTGCAACGCCTGGGCAAACGCCTCCACCTGTTCGCGACGGGCAAAACTGAACAGCGCATGTTGCTGGTACGGGTCGCGCTCGTCCGTGAGGTGGTGGTACAGCAAGCCCTCCTGCAACGGCGCCAGCGGGTAGATTTCCTGCACATTGGCCGCGCCTCCGGGGATACCGGCGACGATACGATCCAGGCTCGGCGGGTCGAGTTCGGCGAGTGCGAGCATGTCCGGCGTGATGTGGCTGCAACCTGGCGCAATACGATTGCCCGGCACCTGGACGTCGCTGCCGCCACTGACCGCCGCCAGCGCGGCGAGCGTCGGCTGGCCGAACAACACCTGCACATCGGCATGCAAGCCGACCTGGCGCATGCGCTGCACCAACTGCACCGCCAACAGCGAGTGGCCGCCCAGTTCGAAGAAATGGTCATGGCGCCCCACGTGCTGCACCTGCAATAGCTCAGCCCAGATCTGCGCCAGCAGGGTTTCCGCGCCTTCGTACGGTGCCTCGAATTGACGCGTGGCAAAGGCGTGTTGCGTGGGCGCGGGAAGCGCCTTGCGGTCGAGCTTGCCGTTGGCGGTCAGCGGCATCGCGTCCAACTGCACATAGGCCGCCGGCAGCATGTAATCGGGTAGCGAGGCTTGCAGATGGGCACGCAACACTTCGATTTCGACGCGGTGCCGGGCCACAAACCAGGCCAATAGTTGGCCTTCGCGACACTGCACCACGGCTTCCTGGACCGCCGGATGGCTGGCCAGCGCGGTTTCGATTTCCCCCAGTTCGATGCGCACGCCACGAATTTTTACCTGGTCGTCATTGCGGCCCAGGTACTCGATATTGCCCTCCGGCAGCCAGCGCGCCAAATCGCCGGTGCGGTACATGCGGCCCGCGTTGAAGGGGTCATCCACAAAGCGCTCGGCGCTCAGTTCAGGCTGGTTCAGGTAACCCCGCGCCACACCCTTGCCGCCGATATACAGCTCCCCTGCCACGCCAATCGGCACCGGGCGCTGCTGCTCATCGAGCACGTACACCGTGGCATTGTCGATGGGCGTGCCGATGTGCAGCGCCTGGCCCGCCGCGACACGCCCGGAAGTGGCGACCACCGTGGCTTCGGTGGGGCCGTAGTTGTTGATCACGTCATAGGTTTGCGCGCGGCTGAAGCTGCGCAGGCGGTCGCCGCCGATCAGCAGGGTGTGCAAGGTCGGGTGTTGCAGGCGCTGGCTGAAGGCGTACTCGGCCACCGGGGTCGGCAGGAAGCACACGTCCAACGGCTGCGCCCGCCACCAGTTGAGCAGCGCGTCAATGTCCTGGGCGTCGTCCTGGGCCGGCGCCAGGTGCAAGGTCGCGCCCACGCACAACGCGGGCCAGACTTCCCAGGCCATTGCGTCAAAACCGAAGCCGGCCACGCTGGCCGTATGGCTGCCCGCGTGCAGGTTGAAGGCGCGGCAGTGCCAGTCCACCAGGTTCGACACGGTGTGGTGCTCGACCATCACGCCTTTGGGCAAACCGGTGGAGCCTGAGGTGTAGATCACATACGCCAGGTTCGACGGCGTGACCGCCACCGGTGGGCTGTCGCTGCGGCCATGGGTCGGCAGGTCCAGGCGGATTATCGGCACGTCGAGCATCGGCAGGCGCGCCAGCAAGTCGTGCTGGGTCAGCACCGCCACCGGGGAACTGTCGTGCAGCAGGTAGTGCAGGCGCTCGGCCGGATGGGCCGGGTCCACCGGCACGTAGCAGGCGCCGGACTTGAGGATCGCCAGCAACCCGGCCACGGTGTCGAGCCCGCGCCGCGCCACAATCGCCACGCGGTCATCCGGCTGCACGCCATGTTCAAGCAGTTGGTGGGCCAGGGCATTGGCCTGTTGATCGAGCTGGGCGTAGGTCAATTGCCGGCCCAGATGCGCCACCGCGATGGCGTCGGGCGTGCGCACCGCTTGCGCCTCGATGCGCCGATGCAGGGTTTGTGGGCTGGCAGGCGCGTGTGCGGTGGCATTCCATTGCTGCAACCGGGCCTGCTCGGCCGGCGTCACCAAAGTGAATTCAGCCAGTGGCAACGCGGTATTGGCCAACCCCTGCTCCAGCAGCCAGGTGAAGCGCTGCGCCAGCGCCTGCACCTCGTCCTCGCGAAACCACGCCTCGTTGTACACGCAGTGCAGGCAAGCGGTGTCCTGATAACGGTTGCTGCGTAGGTGAAAGGCAATCGGCAGTGGCTCGTGGTGGTTGGAGACCTTGATCGCGCGGGCCTGGACCTGGCCGAAGCGCAGGTCGTGATCGTCCTGCTCAAAGGACACCGACAAATCAAACAACTGGCCGCGATCCGTACGGCGCAGGCCCAGCTCACGGTTCATCTCGCTCAGGGGAAAGCGCTGGTGGCGAAAGTCCTGCTTGAGCTGGTCACGCACACCGCGCACCAGCGCGCTGAACGGCAAGTGCGCGGCGAACTGAAAGCGCACCGCACTGACCTGGGTGAACAAGCCCACGGTGGAACGAAAACGTGCGTTGGAACGGTTGAGGATCGGCAGCCCCACCACCCATTCATCACGCTGGCTGGTGCGGGTGAAATACACGTAAAGCGCCGCCAGCAGCACATGGAAAGCCGAGGCCTGGTAACGGTTGGCGACTTGTTCCATGCGATTGAGCAGCGTCACAGGAAACGGCTCCACCCAGGTGTTGCTCGGCGCCGGGGCGTTGTGGCGCGGCGTCAGTAACGGCTCGGGCAACACCTGGTATTTGTCCAGCCAGTAAGCGCGGTCACGGGCGTAACGGGCCGACTCCTGGTAACGCTGGTCGGTGTCGATAAAGTCGATATACGACGGTGCGTACGACTCCGGTTGCCGCCCCTGCTCGAGGTCGGTGTACAGGCGGGCCAGGGATTGCAGCATCTGGCCAAACCCCCAGCCATCGAGGATCAGGTGATGGGCCTGGGTGCCGAGGCGGTAGTGATCATCATCGAGCTTGACCAGGAAAAACCGGAACAGCGGTTCGCCACTCATTGCATAGGGCCGGGCCATTTGCGCCTGCATCAGCGCCTGGCTCGCCGCCTGTGGGTCTTGCAGCGCGCAGAAGTCGTGCAGCTGTACCTGCACCGTCAGCGCAGCGTCGAAGGTCTGTCGCGGCAAGCCGTCGGCATCGCTGTGCAGTTGGGTGCGCAAGGCATCGTGCCTGGCCACCAGCAACTCGACGGCGCGCTGGACCAGCTCCGGCACCAAGGGGCCGGCAAAATCGACATAGCCGCCAATGTTGTACAACGGTGAGTCGCCCGTTCGCAGTTGGTCGAGCCAGATGTCCTGCTGGGCGGCAGTCAGGGGGAAGCTTGGGGAATGCTTCATAAGATCCTTCTCAATAGGAGTCAGGCACGGCCGCGCACGGGCCCATTTCGCCAAAATTGCCGGATTTGAGCATGCAGGTTCGAGGGTGTCTGTCACCCGAAACCCGGACATTCAAATGAGTGGAAACGGGCTTGGCTGATGGTTGACGGCTGAAACGATTAAAGCGCTGTAGGAAATTGGCTACATCTGCTCGTAGTCAGTGTTTTCTGAAAGTCGCGGATAATTTATTTTTACTTTAAATATCAGTTAGTTAAAAAAATCTAATGTTTAGCGCCGGTTGTTCGTAGGCGGAAAACCTTGTGTGAAACGTCGAATTAGTGACGTGGTTTTTATGGCAGCTTGTGTCCCTCGTTTCCGCTACATACGTAGGATAAATCGCTATGGCTAAATGAAATCTCGAACGCCGAATGACGTTAAAGAAAAGTCACGTTCAAGGATTACGGGCCGCCCCACACAGACCCAGGGCACCCGTTGACGGTTTTCGACATCAAGGATGAGATGGCTATGAGTCTGACTTCTAGTATTGACGGCACCCACAGCCCGCAGTTTTACGCCGAAATGGGTGAATTGATTTCAAACAGCGGCCAGGAAACTTTCGCCGCCAATATGCTGCATCTGGTGGATAAATGGGTACCGATCCATTTGGTCGACCTGAGTGAATGGACCCTCGACGAACTGCGTGACAGCGCGGTCGATATCCAGCTGCTGGGCAGCGCCGGGTTGAAAAAACACCTGCCGGCGCCCCAGCCGGTGCATGCGCTGAATGACCACCCGCTGCTGCGGGAAATGCTGCGCATGCAAGACCCGTTGCTGATCCAGATGAAGGCCAAGGCCAACAGCGCGCACCCGCGCGGCACCTCGCACCAGTGCAACCTGGTGTCGCGCCAGGGCAACCGACGCTGCGTGATTTCGTTCTACCGCCCGCCGACCCAACAAGGCTTTTCCCTGGCTGAGCTGTCGTTTCTCAAGTGCTTGTCCGACACCCTGTTGCCGTTGATGGAACGGCATGCGCAGATTTTGCGCCAGACGCCCCACAGCCAGGCCGAGCCGGCCCACAGCCAGCTGGAACAGTCACACTTGCAGCGCGAGTTCTACAAACGTCTGTCCCTCAGCGATATCACCCTGTCGGCGCGTGAGCAGGAGGTGTGCCTGGGCCTGTTGACCGGCGGCACCGTGCCGCAAATGGCGGAAAAGCTCAGTGTGAAAAACAGCTCGATCGAAACCTACCTCAAGCGCGCCGCCGCCAAGCTCGGCGTGAGTGGGCGCCATGGCCTGGCCAAATGGATGGTTGGCGCCTGATGAAAAAACTCACCCTAACCACCGTTGGCATGGCCTGGATGCTCGGCGGTTGCTCGCTGATCCCCGAGTACCAGCGGCCCACCGCGCCCGTGCCGCTGCAGTACCCACAGGGCGGCGTCTACAGCCTGGCACAGGCCGGCACTGTGGCGGTTAAACCGGACTGGCAGCAGCTGTTTCACGACCCTGCGCTGCAACAGCTGATTGGCGCAGCGCTGGCCAATAACCGCGACTTGCGGGTCGCGGCGCTGAATGTGCAGGCGTTTCAGGCGCAGTACCGTATCCAGCGGGCAGACCTGTTCCCGGCAATATCGGCCAGCGGCGCCGGCAAGCGCCAGAAAGTACCGGGCGACCTGACCGGCACCGGCAAGTCGGCGATCACCTCCAACTATTCGGCCACCCTGGGCCTGAGCGCCTATGAGCTGGACCTGTTCGGGCGCGTGCGCAGCCTCAGCGAGCAGGCGATGCTCACGTACCTGGGCACCGAAGAGGCGCGGCGCAGTGCGCAACTGAGCCTGGTGGCCAACGTCGCCAATGCCTACCTGACCTGGCGCGCCGACCAGGAGTTGCTGAGCCTGGCGCAGCAGACCCTGGCCGCCAACGACCACAGCTGGCAGCTCACCCGCCGCAGCAAAACCGCAGGCAAGGCCTCGGCACTGGACGTGGTGCAAGCGCGCACGGCGGTGGAAAGCACCCGCGCCAGCGTGGCGCGCTATGAGCGCCAGGTCGCCCAGGACGTCAACAGCCTCGCCCTGCTGGTGGGCGGCCCGGTGGATGAAAATCTGCCGTCGCGCCCTTTGGCCGATGACTTGGTGGCCCGCGTGCCCGCAGGCTTGCCCTCCGACCTGCTGCAACGGCGCCCGGATATCCTCCAGGCCGAATACCAGCTGCAAGCCGCCAACGCCAATATCGGCGCGGCGCGGGCGGCGTTTTTCCCGTCGGTGACGCTCACCGCCAACGCCGGCAGCACCAGCAAGGAGTTGTCGGGCTTGTTCAAGGGCGGCGCGGGCACCTGGACCTTTCAGCCGCAGATCAACCTGCCGATTTTCAACGCCGGCAGCCTGCGCGCCAGCCTCGACTACGCCAAACTGCAAAAAGACATGACGGTGGCGCAGTACGAAAAATCGATCCAGACGGCGTTTCAGGAGGTCGCCGACGGCCTCGCCGCCCGGCAAACCTTTAACGACCAGCTGGACGCGCAACGGGATTTCGTCGCCGCCAACCAGGCCTATTACGACCTGGCCCAGCACCGGTACCGCAGCGGCGTGGACAGCAACCTGACGTTCCTCGATGCACAGCGTTCGTTATTCAGTTCGCAGCAGGCGCTGATCGTCGATCGGCTGGCGCAACTGGTCGCGGAGGTCAACCTGTACACGGCACTGGGCGGCGCCTGGAGCGTTAACCCAAGCCCGACTGTCGCAGCCGATATTCCCCCGGTGTCACCTGCGCATAACCAAGGAAAGGCCGGCTGAAATACGCTGTCGTTGTTCGGGTGTGGTGCGAGCGAACGGTTATTACTGATAGGGAATCAGGTGATCCCGATCCAGGTCGCGCATCATTTCACTGAGCATTTCACTTTCGCTGCGCGGCTCGGTCATGGGGATGTACCAGGTCGTAGCCGTCCAACCACCACGCTTGTAGGCGTAGGTCTTCAACAGCTGACCGTCCTTGTACAACGAGCCGTGCAACTGACGCTCGTAGGTGTAAGGCACAGGCACGGTCAGCAGCGTTAACGCACCGAGCAGTGCCGGTAGCACGCCGGCCCCTTTACCGCCGCCCTGATCCACCAACAGGCTATAGCCGGTCTTGCTGAAGCCGCCATCAAGGAAGCTGAAGGCACCGGTATCACGCAAGAGCTGTATGACTTCGCGCTGCTGTTGCTGCTCAAACCGCGACTTGGGCGATGGCATAGTGACGCTCATCGGTACATAGGCGCGCTCGGCCTTGTAATCCAATGGTTTGAGGGCGGTGCTGCAACCGCCAAGCACGAGCACGACAGCCAACACAGAAGCTCTGATCATTGTGCATGCTCCTCAGGCAGCAGGCCGTCGCGCTGTACATCTTCGGCAAAGGCGCGTGCGACGCGGTGGACGTTTTGCTGCTCCATTGCGCCGGGGCCGTCCAGCAGCCAAGAGTATTTATGGGTGACGTTGCGGTAACTGTATTGCTTGAGCTGCTTGCCATTATGTTGCAGGGAAAACTCGGTGGTGGTGTCGACGCTAACCGACAAGGGCAGCAGGAACAGGGTTGCCGCGCTCAGCAGTACCAGAGGAAAAGGCGGCATGTCGCGCTGAACATTGAACCGGACCCACACCGAGTAGTCCTCGGGGTTGCCCCGGCCACTTTCGACGGTGCGAAACACCCCGGTTTCACGCAGCTGGTTACGAAATTGCGCAGCATTGAGCGGGTCATCGATCATGACGTGGATCGGCTTGAGGTATTCCTTGCCGTCAGGCAAAGCTCGCTCAGGCAGCGTGTGGGTGGTTGCACACCCCGTCAGCAGCGCCACGGCGCTGAGGGTAACAAGGCGGTTCATGGACGAGTCTCGTGCAGGGTGTTCTGGCCCGCGCCGACAGGTAACGGCGCGATGATATAAGGGGCGGCGCTGCGATAATCCAGGGCCATTACCTCCAGGCTCGGCAAGCCCGGAACGTATTGGCGCGCGAGGGGTTCATCGCGGCCTTGTTGATCGCGCCAACGAAAGGCGCACAGGGAAGCACCGAGGCACAGCGAACGAAATTCTCCGAGGTAATAGGCCTTGCCGGCCTGCAAGCGCAGCGGCAGGTTGAACTTTTCTCGCGCCTGGACCGAGGTGTAGGTGGTGCCAAGGGTGGGGGAATAGCTACTGGAGAAGAACTGAAAATCGTAAAATTCATAATCTCCAGGTTTGAGCGCCAGCACGAACACGCTGGCGGCACCGGCTGCGTCTCTCACATCCTGAGGCGTTTGCTGCCCCATACCGACCCATACCGCCGCAGCGCCGAACTCAGAACCGCGCTTGCGAAACAGCAGGCGCTGGTTAGGTGCGGGGGAAGCGTTGAAGTTCTGTGGGCCGATTGACCCGACCAGATAAGCCACCGGTTCCTGAGGGCCAGGTTGCAGCGGTTGACTGACCAGCGACGCGGACTGAGTGCCGCACCCCGTCAAGGCTAATGCCATTAAGAACAAGGCCTGAGGCCTGGGGAAACAAAACATGTCGGATCCTGAACACGGGCAAAAAGATAACTGCAGGCGGTCAGGGCAAACATGGGATGAGCCTTCCTGGCGCTGCACCTCGCGTCACTGCGAGGGGGCGAATGGTACGGGGGCATTCGCGGTTTGACTACTGCTGACGAGCAACAGCGCTCGCCATTCGAAAAACCGTTGTCAAATCACCGCTTCCGCCTCGATCTCGATCAACCACTCAGGCAACGACAACCCGCTGACGATAATCCACGAAGACGGCGGCGGGTTGTGCGGGAAGCGCTCACGCAGCGCCTGGGCTATGGGCTCCTGCTGCTCACGCGCGGACTCGACGATGTACAGGCGCAGCATGATCACATCGGCCAGCTTGCCGCCGACCTCGGCCAGCACCTTTTCGATATTGTCCAAGGCAGTGGTGGTCTGCTCGGCGATGCCAGGGCCGACGGTACGCTCCTCGGCGTCCACCCCCACTTGCCCGGAGAGCATGATGCGCCGGCCTGGCGGCACTTCAAGGGCCTGGCTGAAGCCGTATTGCAGGGAGTTGAACACGGAGGTGGGATTGATGACTTTGCGTTGCATGACAGGTCCTTGTTGTCGGTAGGCAAACAAAGCTAACCCAAGAATGCTGCTCAATCTGGTAGTTCAACATCCAGCAACATTTCGGCGGACCGATCGTTCCCACGCTCCGCGTGGGAATGCATCCCGTGACGCTCCGCGTCACACCGCGCAAGGCTCAGCTATGCGCAGACGTCGGGACGCGGAGCGTCCGGGGCGGCATTCCCACGCAGAGCGTGGGAACGATCAGTTCTGCCAGCGCAACGCCAATGCTGCCGGGCGGCGTATGACCTGCTCCACCGTCACCGTCCACAAGCGCTGCGCACCCTCGAAACGAGCGACCTCGGGCCCCTCAAGCATCAGCGAAGTACGCCCGGCAACCTGCAACACATCGCCCGACTCGAAATCGATAAACAGCAAACCCGCTACCGGGTTGAGCTGCAAATTGCCCAAGGTATTGAAGAACAGGTTGCCGGCAAAATCCGGGATGGTCAGCAGGTTGCCTTCAACCCGCACAAACCCGGTATTGCCGCCTCTGTGTGAAACGTCCACCGAGCGTGCGCCATCCACGTCGGCGTAACTGGCGACGAAGAAGGTGTCGGCCTTGCGGATCAGTGTTTGGGCC
Source organism: Pseudomonas sp. Leaf15 (assembly GCF_001421425.1). NCBI lineage: Bacteria > Pseudomonadati > Pseudomonadota > Gammaproteobacteria > Pseudomonadales > Pseudomonadaceae > Pseudomonas > Pseudomonas sp. Leaf15. The sequence goes on along the minus strand of NZ_LMKI01000034.1, from coordinate 346,324 downwards.
GCAGCGTCCAGGTCGCTGAGGCGCTCGACCGTGGTGCCGGGCTTGCGAGCAATGCCGTCGACGGGGCGCAGCTGGATGTATTTGGGGCAGTTGCCATAGGTGTGCACCACGTCGACCGAAAAGCCTTCGTGGTCCAAACCACCGATGCGGCCGTTCATGCGGTTGCGCCGCCGGGTATTCAGGTCAATGCCGAGCAAACCTACGCTGGCGCCGGTGTGCAAGGCGGCAAGCGCCGGGTCGCTTTTGGACGGCAAGCTGTCGACCTGCAAGGTGTGTGGGTCGGGTGAATGCGCAAAGCCCGGCGCGCCTTCAAGCATGGTCGCCCAAGGCATGCCCTGGGCATCCACCACGCCGAGTATCAGGTAGGGCAATAGCGGGTAAAAGTCCCGATGCTGCTCCGGCAAGTGATCGCGAATCACCTTGAGCCCGACCACGGCCATACGCTCAGCCGCGCCGGCGCTTGCTTGCAAATGCCTTTCGCCGGCGTGCCAGGGAGATTGTTCGACGGGGTTCATGGTCAGCACCTCGGGTTGGATGTGCCCATGCTGCGCCCTGTCTGCCAGGGTGAGAATGCCCACACTGGGCAATCCACTATTTCACCGACTGAAATGCCGGATGCTCACGCAGCGCCGCCACACAGTGGTCGACAAAACTGCGCACGCGCATCGATGCGTTGCGGCCCTCTCGGTACACCACATGCACCGGTAACGGAGGCGGTTCAAAGTCACGCAACACACGGCGCAACTCACCACTCAGCAGGTGCTGGTGAACCGGGTAACTCAAGCAACGAATCACCCCTGCACCCTGCACCGCCGCATTGATTGCACCTTGCACGGTGGTGCAGCTCAAGCGCGCACGGGCCTTGAGCTGCAAGCCTTGAAAATCCCAGGCCACCGGGTCGGCACCGGCAATCAGCCGATGCTGTTTAAGCTCACCCGGATGCCGGGGTTCGCCATGGGCGGTGAGGTAACCGGGGCTGGCACACAGGATATGCCGCACCTGCCCCACCGGCCGGGCGATCAGCGATGAGCTGGGCAATTCGCCCACCAGGACCGCCACGTCCAAGCCTTCTTCGTGCAGGTTCGGGTAATAGTCGTGGTAGCGCGCCACCAGGCGCACGTCGGGGTAACTGTCCATGTAGCTGGCCAATATCGGCGCCATCACATAACGGCTGAACAGAAACGGCAAGAACACCTGCAAGTTGCCCTGGGCCTGCACGTGCAAGCCCTTGGCCGATGCCTCGGCGGTATCGACGGCTGCCAGCAACCGTACACAGTCAGCCAGATAGGCGCTGCCTGCTGCGGTCAGGCTCACGCCGCGTGTGCTGCGTTGCAACAGCGGCACCCGCAGGCGGGCTTCCAGGCGCGCAACCGCGCGGATCAGGGTCGGCCCGGAGACCTGGGCCTGGCGCGCCGCCGAAGCCAGGCTGGGCTGATCGGCCAGCGCGGCAAACAGCTGCATGTCGCGATAGCGTTGCATCAGCCGCGCCGCTTCATCGCCGGGTTCAGAGCAGCGTCCTGCCCGAGGCGATGGGTGAGGAAATCCACAAAGGTGTGGACCTTGGCCGGCACACGGGCGCTTTTCTGGAACACCACCTGGATCGGCAGCGGTGGCGCCTCAAAAGCCTCCAGCACAACCTCCAACTCCCCCGCCGCCACCGCAGCCGCCACCTGATAAGACAGCACCCGTGTCATGCCCCAGCCGAGGCGCGCCAGGTTGATCGCCGCGTTATTCGCCGTGACCACCAGACGCGGCTCGATGGGCACCGTCAATGGCCGCCCGGCGTCGACGAAGGCCCATTCACTCACCAGTTGGCTGGATGATGAGGTGACAATCCTGGCTTCACGCAATTGCTCAGGCCGCTGCGGCCGACCGTGCTGGTCGAGGTAACCGGGCGACGCACACACCACCCGCCGCACTTCTCCGACCTTTATCGCCTGCTGCCCCGGCGCCTGCAGATGGCCGATGCGCACGGCCACGTCAACGCCTTCGTCGGTCATGTTGACCACGCGGTCGACCAGCAAGGCGTTGATATTCACCAAGGGAAAGCGATCCAGATAATCCCCCAGCACCGGCGCCACATACAGCTCGCCGAACAGCACTGGCGCGGTCACCGTCAAGTGCCCGCCGGGGATGGCATAGCTGCCCGCCGCCGCTTCCTCGGCCTCATCGAGCTCGGCGAGGATACGGCGGCAATCTTCCAGGTAACGCTGGCCGGCCTCGGTCAGGTGCAGGCTGCGGGTGGTGCGTGCCAGCAACTGCGTGCCGATACGTTGCTCCATGGCGGCAATCGCTCGGGTCACGCTGGGCGGCGAGGTGTTCAGGCGCCGCGCAGCTGCGGCGAAACCCTCTTCCTCGGCCACCGCCAGGAACACTTGCATCTCATGAAATCGATCCATCGGCACGCCTCTTGAACACTACGTTGATTGCAGACCCACGGCGCTGCGCGGCATGCCGACAAACCCCGGCAATGCCTCGATGCCGGCAAGCCAGGCCCGCACATGAGGGTAGTCGGCCAGCGAGACATTGCCTTCCGGCGCATGGGCCACGTAGGTGTAGAACGCCACATCGGCAATGCTCGGCCGCTCGCCGACCAAAAAGCGGCTTTGGCTCAGTTGCTCCTCCACCAGCTTGAGCAGCGCATGGGAACGGCTGATGGCCGTGACGGTATCGACTTCGGCACCAAACACCAGCGCCAGCCGCGCAGCAGCGGGCCCGGCGTGCAGTTGCCCGGCAGCCGCCGATAGCCAGCGCTGCACGCGAGCCTGGCCGACGGGGTCGCTCGGCAGCCATTGGCCGTGGCCATATTGGTTGGCGAGGTACAGCAGAATCGCGTTGGCGTCGGCCAACACCGTGCCGTTATCGTCTATCACCGGCACCTGGCCGAAGCGGTTGAGGTTGGCAATAAAGTCCGGCGCTTTCTGCGCGCCCTGCTTGAGGTCGACCAGGATAAATTCACTGGGCAAACCCAGCAGCGACAACATCAGCTCGACCCGGTGGGAATGGCCGGACAAGGGGAAACCATAAAGCTTGATCGCAGGCTGGGACATGAGAGGCTCCAAAGTGGTGGGGTTGACACCACGCATACTCCACCGCTGCCCGGATCGATGGAATCACCAGACTTTACAATCAAGCATTTCACCCAATGAAACAATCACTCGCCAAACAATTCCACGATCAGGTTGAACAAGGTGGTCTTCACCGCGCTGTCCAAGTCGATCCAGGCCAACCCGGTGCTGGCCTCAAACCCGCCCAATTGCAAAGGCCGCGACACACAATTGCCCGGCAACGCCCGCGCCGCCTGCTGCGGCAATACGCCGATGCCCAACCCGGCGGAGACCAGCGCGAGCATGGTAGTGAACTCGCCCAGTTCGCTGGCGATGTCCAAGGGCATGCCGACCGCCTGGATAAACTCATCGTAGAACCCCGGCGCGTAACGCCTGGCGAGGATATACACCGGCAACGCGAGCAGGTCGGCAGGCTGGATGGATTCCAGGGCCGCCAACGGGTGATCCATCGGCAGCGCAACGCAAAAACTTTCACGCAATACCGCCCGTGTCTGCACGCCGGGGTGGGCGGCCGGCAGGCGCATCAGGCCGAAATCCAGCTGGCCATTTTTTAACGCCGCTGCTTGGTCGGGGCCGGGCATGTCCTTGAGTTCCAGTTCGATACGCGGGTAACGCTGGTGCACGGCACGGATCAGTTGCGGCAGCAATTGCGGCAGCACCGATGACACAAACCCCAGGCGCACCCGGCCGATTTCACCGCGGCTGGACGCCCGCGCCGCCTCTGCCGCCCGAGCGGCCTGGTGCAAGGTGGCCTGGGCTTCAGGCAGAAACGCACGGCCCGCGTCGGTCAGTGTGACCGAGTGGCGGTTACGGTCCAGCAGGCGCACGCCCAGGCCGCTTTCCAGCACCTTGATCTGCATGCTCAACGCCGGCTGCACGATCGACAACTGCGCCGCCGCCCGGCCGAAATGCAGCTCCTGGGCGAGCACCACGAAGGCGCGCAAGTGCTTTAACTCCATTAAATTCTCTCAGCTATCAGCAATGGTTATCACAAAGAGTGATCACCCGATCACAAATGAAAATTGGACGCTGCCCAGCGCCTGGGGTGAAGTAAGCCCAATTCATACACGATATGACGGGGCGTGGCCTATAACAATCCGAACAAGGACCCCACGTATCGGCTGCTGGTCGCGCGGGTCACGATTATCGGATAGATATTGTTGATCACCCACCTCAAGGTCCATCCCTTTGTCGCCCTGGAGTTCATCATGCTGCTGTCGTTGGTAGTGTGAAGCGTTAGGAGAGGTAGCTCATGCAAAGCGTTCTAGACAACTTCCGCCTTGATGGCCGGCTGGCGCTGGTCACCGGTTCCAGTGCCGGTATCGGCCTGGCAATTGCCCGCGGCCTGGCCCAGGCCGGGGCGCAGGTGGTGCTCAACGGGCGCAACCGCAGCACCTTGCGCGATGCGGCGGCGCTGCTGGCGGCCGAAGGGTTGACGGTGCACACCCAGGCGTTTGATGTAACCGACAGCGCGGCGATCCAGGCCGCCGTGGCGGATATCGAAGCGCGCCTCGGCCCACTGGAGATTCTGGTGAACAACGCCGGCATGCAACGGCGTGGGCCGCTGGAAGACTACAGCGAACAACACTGGCGCGAGTTGATCAGCACGAACCTGGACAGCGCCTTTCTGGTTGGCCAGGCCGTGGCACGGGCGATGATCCCGCGCAAGCGTGGGCGCATTATCAATATCTGTTCGGTGCAAAGTGAGCTGGGCCGCCCCGGCATCGCGCCGTATGCGGCCAGCAAAGGCGCGTTGAAGATGCTCACCAAGGGCATGGCCATCGATTGGGGCCCCCATGGGTTGACGGTCAATGGCATTGGCCCCGGCTATTTCAAAACGGAGTTGAACGCCAACCTGGTGGCTAACCCCGAGTTCAGCGACTGGCTGATGCAACGCACGCCGAGTCGTCGTTGGGGCGACGTGGCCGAACTGGCCGGTGCCGCCGTGTTCCTTGCCAGTGACGCTGCCAGCTTCGTCAACGGCCATATTCTGTACGTCGACGGTGGTATCACCGCGTCGCTGTAAACCGGAGAACTGTATGCACGCTATCGTTTGTCACGCCTCCAAAGACCTGCGGGTCGACCCCCAGGACGAACCGCAAACCCTCGCCCCCGATCAACTGCGCGTGCGCATTGCGCGTGGCGGCATCTGCGGCTCGGACCTGCATTACTACCAGCACGGCGGCTTCGGCACCGTGCGCCTGCGCGAACCGATGGTGCTCGGCCATGAAGTGTCAGCGGTGATCGATGCCGTGGGTGCGGACGCCGGGCTGTTCAAGGTTGGCCAGCGCATCAGCGTATCGCCGTCGCGCCCGTGCGGCGGTTGCCGCTACTGCCATCAAGGCCTGCCGAATCATTGCCTGAACATGCGCTTCTACGGCAGTGCGATGCCGTTTCCGCATATTCAGGGCGCGTTTCGCCAGAGCCTGCTGATCGAGACGCATCAGGCGCATCGGCTGGCCGACCACGTGAGCCTGGCCGAAGGTGCGCTGGCCGAGCCACTGTCGGTAGGTTTGCACGCAATTCAACGTGCCGGCGCGGTGTTCGGCAAACGCGTGTTGGTGACCGGTTGCGGCCCCATCGGCAACCTGCTGATCGGCAGCCTGCGCGCCGCCGGTGCCGGTGAAATCGTCGCCGTGGACCTGTCCGCCAGCGCCCTCGCCTGCGCCGAAAAAATGGGCGCCACGCGCACTCACAACATTGCCGACGGCGCGGATGCGCTCAAGCGCTACACCGCCGAAAAAGGCTATTTCGAGGTGATGTTCGAAGTCTCCGGCAGTGCCCAGGCCTTGCGCAATGGCCTGGAATGCATCGCGCCACGGGGTGTGTTGGTGACGGTCGGACTCGGCGGCGATGTGTCGTTGCCGTTGAACCTGCTGGTCAGTCGCGAGATCGACTTGCGCGGTACTTTCCGTTTCCACAGCGAGTTTGCCCAGGCGGTGGATTTGCTCAATCGCGGGATCATCGATGTGAAACCGGTGATCTCCCACACCGTGCCGTTTGAACAGGCGGTGCAGGCGTTTGAACTGGCGGCGGACAAGACCCAGACGATGAAAGTGGTGCTGGATTTTGGTGTGACTGACTGAGCTTGATTCGCAAATGTGGGAGCTGGCTTGCCTGCGATGGCATCACCTCTGTGCACCTGATGTACCGAGGTGCCTGTATCGCAGGCAAGCCAGCTCCCACAGAAAAGCGCCATGTGAAGGACGGCCAGACCAACACCTGAAGCTCAAGCGCGTTCCTCTAGCCGATCGCGCAAGAACCGATGGCTGCTGGAAAACAACCGACGGTAGGTGAGCAGCACCGCACCTACCGTGCCCAAGGCCGAGGAGGCGGCGATCAGAAACATGATCACGATCTGGTAACGCACCGCGTCCACCGGGCTTTCGCCGGCCAGCACCTGGCCGGTCATCATGCCGGGCAGGCTGACGATGCCGACCACGGTCATCTGGTTCAGCGTCGGGATCATCCCGGCGCGCACGGCCTGGCGGATCGCCTCCTGGGCGGCTTCCCAGCGTGAACCGCCAAGCGCCAGGATCATCTCGATGCAATTGCGCCCCGAGGTCAGTTCCTGGGTCATGCGCTCAATGCCCAAGGACACACCGGTGAGGGTATTGCCGAGGATCATGCCGAGGATCGGAATCGCATACTGCGGCTCGTACCACGGGTGGATGCGGATCACCGCGAACAACCCCACCGCGGTGACCAGCCACGAACTGCCCCACACCGACAGTATGCTGTCGACCCGTTGCCCACGGTAAGTGCGGCGCCCGCGCCCCGCTGCCGAAAGCCCGGCGATCAGGGTCATCGCACACATCAGCGGCAGCACCACATACCAGTAGGCGAACTCGAACACCCAGCCCAACAGATAACCGATGGCCAGCAGCTGCACCACGGTACGCACGGCCGCCCACAACAATTGGCGGCCCAGGCCCAGACGCAGCAACAGCGACAGCGCGCCGTTGATGAGGATCAGCGAGGCGGCGATGCCCATGTCGAGCGCGGTGAGGTTTTGATAATTCATGGCTGGCCCGCTCCACTCAAAACGCCGGCGCTCATGTGCAGGTGGATATCGCTCATGCGCCGGGCCTGGTCGAGGTCGTGGGATACCCAGATATAGGCGCGGGCGTTGTCGGCGGCATACCAGGCGCTGATCAGTGCCTCGACATCGCGCGAGGACGTGGGGTCTAGAGCGGCCGTCGGTTCATCCAGCAACAGCACTTCGGGGTTCAGTTGCAAGGTGCGGATCAATGACACCACCTGGGATTCTCCGCCGGACAGGTCGCCAGCGTTTTTGCCCAGGAAGTCCGGGCTTTTACCGGCATGTTCCAGCAGCTTCGTCACCGCTTGCAGGTCGAAGCGGCGCGTGCGCAGGGTCTTGAGGCTGAAAGGAAAGCGCAGGTTGTCCTCCACCGTGCCCTCCAGCAGCGCCGGGCGTTGCGACAGGTAGCTGATGTGGCTGCGATAGTGGGGAATCTGCGCATTCGCAATCGGCTGGTGGTTCCACAGGATCTGCCCCGAAGTGGGTGCATCCAGCAACGCCAGCGCGCGCAGGAACACGCTTTTACCGGAGCCGGAGGAGCCGGTGATGGACACGCGGTCGGCGCGCTTCAGGCTGAAATCCGTGGGTTGCAGCAACGCGACTTGGCGCCGCTCGTCCCTGCGCGTGAGGGCGCGGGTTTCAATCAATACGGTGTCTGTCATCAACTCGGTACTCGGCTCGACGGCTTGCAATCCACAACTCCACTGCCTATATTTCGTGCCTGGCGCACTCCACGCCACCTTCCGCGGAAAGGGCTGCGCCCAGGATCCTGACTGAATATCACATTTCTACGACTCCCAACCTGAAAGCGGAAAAGGTTTGTGCAAGGAGATCGTATGTCGCAACGCCTCTCATCCTCGACTACCGACGGCCGCCTCAACCTTGAGCAGCAGCGCAAGCGCGCCAAGGAGCTGTTGTCGCAACTGAAAACCCTCGACCCGCTCGCCACCTTGTCCCAGGCCCAATGGCAGGTCGCCAAACAGCTGGGCTTAAGCAGTTGGCCCAAGCTCAAGGCGCATGTCGACGCCATCGACTTCGCCGCCCGCCACCCTGACTTTGCGGCCAGCGATGAAGCCCGCACCACCCACTGGCGCTGCGGCAGCGACATTGCCCACAGCCTGCAACTGGCCGGGTTCAAGGGGCAGTTGCGCATGCTCACCGATCCGTTGTGCATGGGGCCGGTGCGCGATTTGCCCAGTGAAGATTTCCGCGCGATGCGCAGTGCCTTTATCAGCCAGGCCTTTGCGCTGGACGCTGCTGAAGTCGCGCACCGCGTCGATGATGAATACAACCACCTGCAAGTCCTGGCCAGCGCCGATCACAGCGTGTTGTGGTGCGAAGCGGACGCCTATGATCAGCTGTTTCTGGTCCGCGCGCTGGCCGGTCTTGAGCGCGCGCCGAAAAAGCTCGAGCTGATCGAAGTCGACCGTATTCCGGGTGTCGAACGCTTTATCGGCATCGGCCAACTGGCGCCCGATGTCTTGGCGTGGTTATGGCCGCAGCGTCGCTTGATCGACGACGCAGCGGTGCAATTGGCCCGACAGGCCTGGGCGGCTTACTGCGACAGCTCGCCGGTCAAGCTTGCGCAATTGGCTCAAGGCAACCACCCGGCCCTGCCCCTTCTCGCCCCGGCGCTACTGCGTCAGCTACAGGAATTGCCGGGCATTGAAGATGGCTTGTCACTGACTGAACGCTTGTCGCTGCGCTACATCGCCGAGGCCGGGCCGGTACCGTTCGGCCGGGTGTTCGCCGAATTGATGGCCAAGCGTGAGCCGCTGCCGTTCCTGGGCGACATGATGTTCCATGCACTGTTGCGGCCATTGATCGACGGCCCCGGCCCATTGCTGGTCGAAACCGCAACCGAGCGCGACTGGCCGCGCCGCGAGTTGGCGTTGACGCCATTGGGGCATCGAGTGCTGGGCGGCGAGGCTTATTGGTTGGACCATGCCGGGCATGAGCGCTGGGTCGGCGGCGTGTGCCTCAAGCCTGGTCAACCGCATTGGGCACTGGCCCACGACAACCTGCCGGTGTGGCGCACCTGAGGCCGGCTCAGCGCTTGGGCGATAACCCGACGGCGCACGCCATCACTGCCGGGTCGCCCAGGTAAACGCTACGCGCAGCCGTCGTGGGTGCAGCGACCCGGCTGTCGACGGCGCGCAACATCGGTCGCTCAACCGTCGGCAGGCTATGCTGGGGGTCGACAATCTCCATGCAGCGGCGCAGCGAGTTGAAGTCCGGCGATTGCGACAGCGACAGGTGCAAGGTCTGGCTCACCGACACCGACACCACCGAGCTCAGTGCGCATTGCCCGTCGTAGATCAGCGTATGGCGAATCAATGGGTTGTCATGGCAGTACTTCAACAGGTTGACCTGCCGCGAACGCACCAGCGCCGTATTGATGATCAACAGGTCGAACGCCACGCAACCGGAGCGCGTCAACGCCTGCAATTCGTCGAACGAACTCAAGGGGGCGATGCGGTGGTAGCCCAGCTGGTTGAGCATATTCTCCAGCTTGATCCGCTGCAGCAGGTCTGCATCGGCAATCAAAAGGCGTAAGGCTTTATTGGACATAGGGTAAACCTGACAGTTGGGCATCAGCGTCGATCATTCAACGTCGAACACGGTAACTGTCGGGGCTCGAACATGCCTTTAAGGCGATTCTGAAACGGCCACTGTGCACTTTTAAGAATCGCCTCAAAGCCCTCGCACTCACCCGCCCCTACCATGCCTGCGTTCCCACACGCTGCCATGGAATTTTTGTGTTCATGTTTTTACTCAGAATGATGCTGCTGGCCGGCGGGCTGCTGGTGCTCGCGCCACCGCCGGCCAGCGCGGCGCTGAAGATCGAAGGCACACGCCTGATTTATTACGGCCAGGACAAGGCCGCCGGCATCAGTGTGGTCAACCCGGCCTCACAAGAAGTGGTGGTGCAAACCTGGATCACCGCTGAAGACGAATCGCCTGGCAACCCTGTGCCGTTTGCTGCCACCGAGCCGTTGGCGCAACTGGGCGCCGGCGAGCATCACAGGCTGCGCATCTTGTATGCCGGTGAAGGCCTGCCCGCCGATCGAGAATCGCTGTTCTGGCTCAATATCATGGAGATTCCGCTCAAATCCGCCGACCCCAACAGCGTGCAGTTTGCGATACGCCAACGGCTCAAGCTGTTCTATCGGCCACCCGCGCTCAAGGGTGGCTCGGCCGAGGCGCTGCAGCAGTTGGTGTGGAGCAGCGATGGGCACAGCGTCATCGCCCACAACCCAAGCGCATTCCACCTGTCGTTGATCAATGTGCAAACGGACACCCAGCCGCTCAGCGATTACCTGCTGCTCAAACCCCATGAGAGCAAGCGCCTGAGTACAGCGACCGCCTTGCCTACCGGGTCCACCCTTCACTTCACCGACATCAACGATATCGGTTTGCAGGCCCGCCATAGCGCGGTGCTCAAGTGATCAATCGCAGGAAACTTGCATTTATGTCGCTCACCAAACGTTTACTGCCCCTGCTGCTGTGCGGCTGCGCGGCCCTCCCCGCCACAAGCTATGCGCTGTCGTGCGTCGAAGATGGCAGCGGCGCCTATGTCGATATCAACCCGCTTGGCACCTCACTGGCGGTTGCGGCTGATGCACCGGACGGCACGATCATCTGGGAGTCGGGCCCACGCTCCACGAATGTGTTGTGCAAGGACGACCGCAATCACGGCCGCGAAGAAGTGTATTTCTACGTCAACCCGGCCAACGTCAGCATCGGCCAAGGCATCCGCGTAGGCATCCGGTACAACAACGCGCCCATCACCCAAAGCACCGGCAAGGTCGGCACCGGTTTTTACTCGGACCGCGGTTGCAACTGGTCCAATTGCACAGGCTGGGACAAGGCACGCTTTACCCTGAACTTCAGTGTATTCATCGAAAAATACGGCAAGACACCGCCCAGCGGTCAAGCCAGCACCCTGGCGCAATATCGCGTGTTCCAGCTCGACGGCGTACGCGGGCTCAACACCAACCCCAACAGCAACCTCAACTACATCGTCACCGGCATGAACGACATCCGCTTCGTGCCCTGCGCCCCGGAACTGACCATTACCCCCAGTGTGGTCAACTTCCCCACGCCCTCACGCAAAGCGCAGGTCGGCGCCGTGGCCAGCACCGCGAACTTCAACCTCAGCCTGCGCAAAGTCTGTGATACGCCCTACACCGTCAATGCACGCTTCGCCACCACCCCGGGGGGCGGCAGTGTCATCAACGGCTTGCTGGTGCCGGCCAACAACAGCTCGGTGGGTATCTCATTGTCTCGCGCCGACAGCGATCAGCGCCTGCCCTTCAATGACTGGTTTACGTTGCAGACACTGATGGGCTCCGGCCAGGCACGCAATGATTTTCGCGCCGACCTGAGCTGGCGCACCCTGCCGATTCCAGGGGCCTTTGAAGCCGCAGTGGTGGTGGACATGTTTTACAAGTAGCCGACGACTTTAAGGATCGTCTTATGCCGTTGGCATCGATATGCCACTACTCTGTGCCGATGCGATTGAAAAGTTACCTGCTCCAGATCAACCCCGTCCTCTCCCGACCCGAAGCAGCCAGAAGGCTGCTTCGTATTTTTGCGAGCGTGCTGCTGGTAGGCATCTTGAGCGGGGTCTATACCTTTCTGCTGTCGACCTTCAACAACGACATTTCCCAGCGCCGCGGCTACATGAGCAGCGCCATCGCCGAAGCCCACACCTTTTTCACCAACCGCGAGGCCCTGCTGCAAAGCTTGAGCCTGTCGGCGGTGCGCAAGCAGTCCAGGCTCTACCCCTCCTCCGCGGAAGAACAACACCTGGAACTGGGCAACACACCCGGCAACCAGTGGAGCATCTGGCTGACCGCACGCATGCGCGACTACCTCAAGGCCAAGCAGCTCAACCTGCTGTATGTGAACGCCGGCCCCAGCCCACAGGTGACGCGGCTGTATGACGCCACCCCACAGGTACTGCCGATTTCCAAGTGCATGCTCAACCGCCTCAAGGCCTTGCAGCACAACGACACGGCGACGCTCAACGAGTTGTGGCTGAGCGACAACACCGAAGGCCATTCGCACCTGTACCTCTTCAGCCGCCTCGACGAACACGACCCCGACTCCGGCTGGCTGGGCCTGGAGATGGAGAGCCGTGAAGTGTCCATCACCCTCAGCGACCAGAGTGCCGGTGAGTTCATGATGCTCAACTCCCAAGGCATGCTGGTGTTCACCAACAGCACCGACACCCAGCTCAAACAGCAACATTTGCGGCCCGGCGAAGAAAGCTTTTTCGGTTTTGTCGGCAACGGCTTGCTGCCCGACCACCTGGTGATCCGCAAACACTTGAAGTCCTCGGAATGGCAACTGATGTATTCCATCGACCTGCGTGCGGTGGTCACCGGCCTGTGGAAACAGCTGCTCGGCTCGCTGTTGTTCTGCCTGATGAGCCTGACCCTGATCTGGCTGGTGATGCGCCGCGTCGACCAGCGTTTCATTATTCCGTCGATTCATCGCATCCAGGCGTTGATCGAAAGCGAAGCCTTTGGCCGCGATGTGATCCAGATCGCGCCCGTGGCCCTTTGCGTGCTGCGCCGCACCGACGGCCAGGTGGTGCTGGAAAATACCCTGGCCCAGCAATGGCTGGGCAACGGCCCCGAGCGCGAGGCGCTGCGGGCCGGCTGGATCGAGCAAGCCTTCACCCAAGGCCCGTGCGAACGCAGTGATTACTTTGAAACCATCGACGGCCGCCACCTGTACCTGAGCAGTGCGCCCACCCGCTATAAAGGCGAAGACGTGTTGTTTTGCGCATTCAGCGATATCAGTGCGCGCAAGCAGGTCGAAGCGGCGCTGGAAGAAGCACGCCAGTCGGCGGACGCCGCCAACGCCGCCAAGACCCTGTTCCTGGCGACCATGAGCCATGAAATCCGCACGCCGCTGTATGGCGTGCTCGGCACCCTCGAACTGCTGGCGCGCACACAACTGGATGCGCAGCAAAGGGACTACTTGCATGCCATCGAAGGCTCGTCGTCGACCTTGTTGCAGCTGATCTGCGACGTGCTCGATGTGTCGAAGATCGAAGCCGGGCAGCTGGCGTTGGAAATGAGCGAGTTTTCACCGCTGGAGCTGGTGCATGAAATCATTCAGGGCTATGCCGCAGCCGCCCAGGGCAAAGGTTTGCAGCTGTATGCCTGCTTCGACCCGAAGCTGCCCGAACGGCTGATCGGCGACGTGACGCGCATCCGCCAGATTCTGAATAACCTGCTCAATAATGCGGTGAAGTTCACCGACTATGGCCGCGTGGTATTGCGGGTCAAGGTGCTGGGCCGTGACGGTGAACGCTCCAGCCTGTTGTGGCAGGTCTCGGACACCGGCAAAGGCATCGCCCAGGAAGACCAGGCGATGATTTTCGAGCCGTTTTACCAGAGTGAAGGCAACACCAATGTGGTGGCCGGCACCGGCCTGGGCCTGCCGATCTGTCAGCGCCTGACCGAGTTGATGAACGGCAACATCCGCATGGTCAGCGAACTGGGCCTGGGCAGCAGTTTCAGCCTGATCCTGCCGCTGGAAGAAGCGCCGACCACGCCGATGACCGCGCTGTTGCCCGAGACCATCTACGTGACGTCGCCGATCCCGGAACTGGCCAACTCGGTCAGCGGCTGGCTGCGCCGCTGGGGCGCCAGGGCCCAGGCCGGCCTGCCGACATTGCCGGACACCCATCTGCTGCTGCAAGTGCACCCCGGCAGCGTCGACCCGCTGCTGGCGCCCGAATGGCCGGGGCCGGTGATTCACGTGAGCAGCAATGCCTGCACCAGCGTGGAAGCCGAAGGCGGTGCCTGGCACGTCAACCTCAACCACCTGGGTGCGATTCATCAGGCCGTGAGCCAGGCGCAAGGGCTGTGGGTGGCCCGCGCCGATGAGCACACGCGCCAGCGTGACCTGAACAAACTCAACCTGCACCTGCTGGTGGCCGAAGACAACATCATCAACCAGCTGATTTTGCGTGACCAACTCGAAGAACTCGGCTGCACCGTGGAGCTGGCGGCCGATGGTCAGGAAGCGTTGCAGCTGTACACCGCCGGTAACTTCGACGTGGTGTTGACGGACGTGAACATGCCCCACATCAACGGCTATGAACTGGCGCGCGAACTGCGCCGCCAAGGCTGCCCGTTGCCGATTATCGGGGCCACCGCCAACGCCATGCGCGGCGAGGCCGACCTGTGCCTGGCCGCCGGCATGAACCATTGCCTGGTCAAACCCTTTGCGTTGCGGGCTCTATTCAACTCCCTGGCGCCTTATGCACGGATCACCCATGAAGCCCCTTAGTATTTTGATTGTTGAGGACCATCCCCTGCAGCACATCTACCTGCAGCACTTGCTCAGTGAGTTGGGGGATTTCAGGCTGGAAACCGCCGAGGACGGCAAGCAAGCGCTGGAGCATTTGCGCCAGCGCGATTTCGACCTGGTCCTGACCGACCTGCTGATGCCCGGCATGGACGGCGTGCAATTTATCCAGTGCCTGGCCAACCTGCGCTGCAAGCCGGCCCTGGCGATCATGAGCGCCGCCTCGCGGCGCATGCTGATGGCCGCCAGCCTGGTGGCGAAAAACCTCGATGTGCAAGTGATCGGGCTGATCTCCAAGCCGGTTAACGCCGACGCGTTACGCAACCTGGTCGATCAGCTCAGGAACACCGTGCGCAAACCCTCCCCCGAACTGCCCGAACACCTGGACATCGACCGCCAGACGCTGGTGCAGGCCATGAGCAGTGGCCAGCTGCAAGCCTGGTTCCAGCCAAAAAAATCCCTCGCCAACGGGCGTATCGTCGCCGCCGAAGCCCTGGTGCGCTGGTTGCACCCCGAGCAAGGCGTGATGCTGCCGGCCGCGTTCCTGCCGGCGATCAAGGCCTTCGAGCTGGAAGAACGGCTGTTGTGGCTGGTACTCAAACAGGCGATTCACGCCCAGGAGCAGTGGCGCCAGCGCGGCTATGAAATCCCGGTGGCGATCAACTTGCCCACGCACCTGCTCAACAGCCATGACCTGGCGGACCGCTTGCTGGAGTTCGTGCTGCACCACGACGGCATCCCGGGGATGATCTGCTTCGAGTTGATGGAATGCTCGGTGCCCCAGGACATCAGCAACTTCTACGCCGGCGCCTGTCGCTTGCGCATCAAAGGCTTCGGCTTGTCCCAGGATGATTTTGGCAAGGGCTACAGCTCGTACCTCAACCTGGTCTCCACACCGTTTACCGAACTGAAGATCGACCAGGCGCTGGTGCAGGGCAGCCACGACAACGAAGGCATCGCCCAGGCGCTGGCGAGCATCATCGCGCTGGGCCGCAAACTCGGCCTCACGGTGGTCGCCGAAGGCGTGGAAACGCCTCAACAATTGGCGTTGCTGCGCAAAATCGACTGCAATCAGGTGCAAGGCTTCCTGATTTCCCACGCGGTCTCTTCGGACCAATTTCAGCAGCTACTGAACAATGATGGCCCCGCGACATCTCACTAGCTGGAGGCCCCGGATTATTTGCTCTTTTACACGGAGCAAGCTGCATCCAGTGCCGATTTGTCCTGCGCCTGCGGAAACCCCTGATGAAGCACAACAACGCGATACTCGAAGCCTTTACCCGCAGTTCCGTACGCCTGAACAAAGGCCTGATGGTGCTGATCGGAATCGCGTTGCTTTTGCTCCTCACCAACTACTGGTCACTGCAACGCGGGATCGAAACCCGTTATGGCGCCACGCGCTTTCATTTTGCGCGGCTGATGGAAAACCTCAGCGAGCAGCAAACCTATCTCAAGAGCCTGACACACCCAGGCATCCAGGCCGAATTGCTGCGGGCCACCCACGTGCAGGTCAGCCTCAAGAGCCGCATGGTCGAGAACCGCCGCACGTTATACGAAGGTCAGAAGTACTCGTTTTCGGTACCGTTTGACGTCAAGTTCGATGAGCAGCAGGTCGGCGTTGCTGCCCGGCCACCGATTTTTGCCCTGGGCGCGCACCTGACCAGCTACTACAGCGCCTTCTGGTCCTCGTCACCGTACGAGGCACCGCAAACGTATCTGTTCAATCGTCAGACGAACTACACCATCACCATTCCCTCCGTGGGCTATCAGCGTCGCGAAAACACTGAAGAGACCGGCAACCAGGTGGCGCTGGTCAACGCTGTGCAGCAAACCCTCGCGCAGACGCCGCAGCCGCTGGAGCAGGATTGGGTGTACTGGAAAGCAGGGCCGGAGCCCGAACATTTGCTGGCCTACATCGGCCTGTCACTCGACGGCCAAGGCCCGTCGGTGATCGGCACCTTGCTCGACCTGTCGCAGGTGGACGATGTGCAGCGCGCGCTGGATCACTCGGCCTTTGATCGCTTCACCCTGTTTGCGCCCGACGGCAGCCGTTTGGTCGGGCCAGCCACCGAGGCGTCGCTCAGCGATGGCGTGCACTTCACGGCCAATGGCTTTGAATTCAAGATTACCCAGGCCGGCGACCAACCCTGGAGCGCGGTCTATGGCCTGAACTACTCGCACTTCTTCCACTCGGCTTTGTGGCCGCTGAGCACCCTGGCGCTGCTGCTGGTCAGCCTGATAACCCTGGGCTGGGCCGGCAGCCGCTGGTATCGGCGCCAAGTGATCACCCCGGCGCGCCTGGCCCACGAGCGCATAGCCGAAAGCGTGGCGTTCAGCCGCGTGATCATCGACACCGCGCCCACCGGTTTGTGCGTGGTGCGCCGCAGCGACGGCAAGGTCCTGATCGAAAACCAGCGCGCCCAGCAATGGCCGGGCACCGCACGCCTGGTGGCGGCCATGGCCGGTCAACATGACAGCGCCGAGAGCGGCGAAAGCCACTTGGAGATCGAAGGCCGGCACCTGCAAATCGGTTTTGTATCGACCCGCTATCAGGCCGAAAACGTGCGCCTGTATGCCTTCAACGACATTACCCGGCACATCGAAGACGCCCAGGCGCTGGAAGAGGCACGTCACGCCGCCGATACCGCCAACGAGGCCAAGACGTTGTTCCTGGCGACCATGAGCCACGAGATCCGCACGCCGCTGTATGGCGTGCTCGGCACCCTGGAACTGCTCGGCCTGACCGACCTGGACGCGCCTCAGAAAACCTACCTGCACACCATCCAGCGCTCGTCCGCCACGCTGTTCCAGCTGATCAGCGATGTGCTGGATGTGTCGAAGATCGAGTCCGGGCAAATGGCGATAGAAGCCGTGGACTTCTGCCCGCTGGACATGCTCGAAGACACCCTGCACACCTACGCCGCTTTCGCCCAGCGCAAGGGTTTGCAGCTCTACAGCTGCATCGATCCGCGCTTACCGGACTGCCTGATGGGCGACCCGATGCGCATTCGCCAGATCCTCAATAACCTGGTGAGCAACGCGATCAAGTTCACCGACATCGGGCGCGTGGTAATCCGTGCCCGGGTCATGGCGCTGGAGGCCGAGCATGTCGACCTGGAATGGCAAGTGACCGACTCCGGCGTCGGCATTCCCGAAGCACAGCAAGCCAAGCTGTTCGACCTGTTCTACCAGGCGCCGGACACCGCCAGCGAAGGCGGCGCCGGGCTGGGGTTGCCGATTTGCCGCTGGCTGGCGCAGATGATGGACGGCGAAATCCGCGTGGTCAGCGAGCCGGGGCTGGGCAGCAGCTTCACCCTGAAAATGCGCCTGCCGCTGTGCTGCGGCGCGCTGACCAATTTGCCGTTGATCGAGCCCAGCCCGACGCCGGTGTATGTGCAGGCGCCGGTGCGCGAACTGGCGCAGTCGATGAGTGACTGGCTCAATCGCCTGGGCATCGAGGCGGCGCTGGCAGCGACCACTCAGGAACCAGACAGCCGCCATGCGGTGCTGGTGGACCTGCTGCCCGGCGAGCCCGCCAAACCGTGGGCCGGCCAGCGCGTGCTGTGCCTGCCGGGCGCACACAGCCCGCCGCTGCACACGGCGCAAGGCTGGGTGGTCGACCTGCACGATGTGCGCAGCATCGCCAGCACCGTGTCCCTGGCGCAGCACGGCAAACATGAGCAACCCGCAGCGGCCCGGCCACAACTCGCCGGGCAGCTGGGGTTACGCATCCTGGTGGCCGAGGACAACCCGGTCAACCAGGCGATCATCAAGGAACAGCTCGAAGCCCTCGGCTGTTCGGTGAGCCTGGCCGCCAACGGCGAGCAGGCGCTGCAACTGTGGCAACCACAGGCCTTTGACCTGGTGCTCACCGACGTGAACATGCCGCTAATGAATGGCTATGAACTGGCCAGGACGCTGCGCGAGCATGACCCGCACCTGCCGATTATCGGCGTGACCGCCAATGCCATGCGCGAGGAAGGCGTGCGCTGCCTGGCGGTGGGCATGAAGGCCTGGATCGTCAAGCCGTTAAGCCTGCAAACCCTGCGTGGCCAGCTGATCAAGCTGTGCAAGGTCAAGCCGGCGCCGGAGCCTGCCACTGCGCCTTGCGACGACAGCGTGCGACTGTCGGACAAAATGCGCCCGCTGTTCATCAGCAGCGTGCAGCAGGACTTGCAGCGTATCGATGCCGCGCTGGTGCAACGTGATGCCCACTGCCTGGGCCAGTTGCTGCATTCGGTCGCCGGCGCCCTGGGCGCAGTCCAGGCGCTCAGCCTGGCCCAGGCATGCATCGAACTGGAAAGCGCACTTAACCGCGGCAGCCTCGACACAACGCTTGAGCTCAAGGTGAAGGCTGTGATGCAGCGTCTGTCGGCCGTTCTGGAGACTCTCCAGCCCGGGCACTCTTCACTCACTTGAACTGGCACTACGGACGGCCCTCTATGAAAAAATTCAACGTGGTAATCGCGGACGATCACCCGATCGTATTGCTGGGTGTTCGCGAGTTGGTGGAGCGCGACACACGCTTCCAGGTGGTCGGCGAGGCCGTGTGTTCGGCCGGCCTGATCGCGCTGTTGCAGCACCAGGGTGCCGACATCGTGATCACCGACTACAACATGCCGGGCGACTCACCCTACGGCGACGGGCTCAAATTGGTGGAGTACCTGAAGCGGCATTTTCCGCAGGTGCAGATCCTGATCCTGACGATGATTTCCAATCACCTGATCCTCACCCGCCTGCAAGAGCTGGGCGTGGTCGGCATCATCCAGAAAAGCCAGTTGCACACCGAGATTCAACTGGCGCTCAAGGCGATCGCCCAGCAAAGCGCCTATCGCAGCCTGGAACCGCCAAAAACCTCGGTGGTCGAGACCCTTACGGCTATTGACGAGCGCTTTACCAGTTTGTCGCCCAAAGAGTTCGAGATCCTGCGTTTATTTATTTCCGGCATGAGCGTCAGTGATATAGCTCGTCGTCAGAACCGCAGTTCAAAGACCATCAGCGCGCAAAAAATATCGGCCATGCGCAAACTTGAAGTGAGCAGCGACCAGGACCTGCTCGCTTATTGCCTGGCGCGTAATATCTTCAACTAACCCACAACTAGCAAGCCATTTAAAAAATGGCTTCGTCCTTTATTTTCAGTGCCTTACGCGCCTTACCGCCGCTCTAAACCGACTGCTTCCTGACTTATAAGAATCGTCTTATTCGCTTGCCCGCCCTCGCCGCCTATTCTCCTCTCGCAGTTCAACAACAGCATTTTTCCAACTAACACTAACGGACATCATCATGAAGAAGTTTTCCCTGGCTGTTATCGCCTCGGCCATTATCGCCGCTTCCGGCAGTGCGTTTGCCGTCGACCCGGCACCGACGCCGACCCTGGGCGGCAGCGGTAAAATCACCTTCACCGGCGTGATCAACAACGATGCCTGCTCCGTCGACGGCGCCAACTCCGACCGCACCATTTCGGTGGACATGGGCAATGTGTCGATCAAGGACATGGGCACTGCCGAAAACCCAACCGCAGGCCGTGTCACCGCCAAAGACTTCAACCTGAACGTCAACTGCAATCAGGGCACCAAAGTCGCGATGATCTTTGACGCCAACAACGGCGGTTCGGGCCTGGTCACCGGCAAAAAAGTCCTGGCCCTGAACCCGGGTTCGGCCACTGCACAGAACGTCGGTATCGCCCTGCTCGACAGCAAAGGCAGCCTGATCGACCTCAGCTCCTCCAGCACCGCGCGCATCGAAAGCACCATGCACGGCGCCGGCACTACTGGCGGCGACGCCACCCTGAGCTTCGCGGCCGCCTACGTCACCACCGCAGCCGCCGGTTCGTCCACCGCAGGTCGCGGTGATGCCACCCTGCCGTTCATCCTGCAATACGAATAACTCGGCGCCCCCGGCACCGAACGCGCGAGGCCCTGCGGCCTCGCCATTGTCTTTTGATTACACCGGATAACCCTCATGCCGCCTCGTTCTATCGCCGCATGCTTGGGGCTGCTGGGCTTGCTTATGGCTGCCCAGGCCGCCGCCAGCATTTCATTGAATGCCACCCGCATCGTGTTTGATGGCGACCACAAGGAAGCCAATATCACCGTGCGCAACGGCAACCAGGATGTGTTGATTCAATCCTGGGTCGACATGAACGACGCCAGCGCCAGCCGCGCGCCGTTTGCCGTCACACCGCCGCTGGCGCGGGTATTCGCCAAGGAACAGCAATTGCTGCGCATTCTGTACGAAGGCAAAGGCATGCCCACGGACCGAGAGTCGGTGGTGTGGCTTAACGTGCAGGAAATTCCCAAGGCCAGCGCCGCCGAGAACACCTTGCAGTTAGCTATCCGCCAGCGCATCAAGATTTTTTACCGCCCTGCCGGCCTTACCGGCAGCGCGCTGCAAGCGCCTGCGCAACTTGAGTGGACACTGGCCAAACACGGCGGCCAGAACCTGTTGCAGGTGAAAAACCCGACGCTGTACCACGTGTCCATGGCCGACATAAAAGTGCAGTCGGTGCTGGCCAGCGATTCCACCATGATCGCGCCTGGCGAGCAAAAACAGTTCCCGCTGAGCGCGGCAATTACCAACGGCCCGGTGCAGCTGTCGTTTTCCAGCATCAATGACTATGGCGCGCAAAACCACTACAGCGCGCCCCTGTCCAGCGGCGCTGCGCTACCTGCGCACGCGACTGAATCGCGCCTGAAACCCTAAGCACTTTCGCCTACCTACAGGCTCACTTCGCGTGCGTGTTTGCGTGCCCGGCTGTCCGTCAATCAGGGATGTCATAGGTCCTCGCATGTCTTTTCTTTCCAGCAACAGGCCCGCACGTGGCGTACTGAAGTTGAAGACGCTGTCGCTCGCGATGGCTGCCAGCCTGCCGGCCTGGGCGGTGGCCGATGACGCAGCGCAAAGCTTCAACACCACGTTCCTGCAGGGCTCGCAGTCGCCGGTCGATTTGCAGCAACTGCTCTCGGCCAACAGCGTGCTGCCGGGCAATTACCGGGTCGACCTGTACAGCAACGAAGTTCTGGTGGGCCGACGTGATATCGACTTCAAGCGCAACCCGAAAAACGGCCGGGTCGAAGCCTGCCTGACCCTCGACCTGCTCAAGCAACTGGGCGTCGACATAAGTCGTTTGCAGGCCGAAGGCAAACTCGACCCGCAACAGCCGCAAGAGTGTTATGCCCTCGCGGACATGATCGAAGACGCCAGCGTGCGTTACGACAGCAGCCGCCTGCGCCTGCTGGCGAGCATTCCGCAAGTGGCCATGCAGCGCGGCCTGCGCGGGTATGTCGACCCGCAGTTGTGGGACGACGGCGTGCCGGCCGCGTTCATCAACTACCAGCTCAACAGCAGCCGCACCGCCGGCGACTATAAAACCCGCATCGCTAATAACCTCGGGCTGCGCAACGGCATCAACCTGGGCGCCTGGCGCCTGCGCAACGAATCGAACATGAGCAGCGGCACCGACCGCTCGAACACCTTCACCAGTAACCGCACTTACGTGCAGCACGACATGACGGCGATCAAGGGCCAATTCAGCGCCGGTGAGATTTTCTCCGACACCGACCTGTTCGACAGCGTGCGCTATCGCGGCCTCAAACTGGCCTCCGACGACGGCATGCGCGCCGACAGCGAGCGCGGCTACGCGCCGGTGATCCGTGGCGTGGCGCAGACCAACGCGACCGTAGAGATCCGCCAGAACGACTACATCCTCTACACCGCCAACGTCGCGCCCGGCCCGTTCGAGATCAACGACATCTACCCCAGCGGCTCCAACGGCGACTTGCAAATCACCGTGATCGAAGCCGACGGCAGCCGGCGAGTGACGATGCAGGCATTCTCCAGTTTGCCGATCATGGTGCGTGAAGGTCAGGTCAAGTACAGCCTCTCGGCGGGCACGTTCAAAAGCAATGCCGACGGCCTGGGCAGCCCGCGCTTTCTCAGCGGCACGCTGGCGTATGGCTTGACCAGCAACCTCAGCGGCATCGTCGGTATGCAAGCCAGCGAGGACTACAGTGCGCTGTCGATCGGCGCCGGCAGGAACACCGCGTTCGGCGCCTTTTCCCTGGACACCACACACTCGTCCAGCAAGGCCCGCGGGCAAACCCACCAGGGCAGCAGCGTGCGGGCGTTGTACGCGAAGACCTTTGCCGGCACTGACACCAACTTCACTTTGGCCGCCTACCGTTATTCCACCGAGGGCTACCGCACCCTCACCGACCACGTGGAAGACAACAGTGAAGACGTGCGCGTGCGCACCGGCCACTCGAAAACCCGTACCGACCTGACCATCAACCAGAGCCTGGGGCGTAACAGCCAGTTCGGCAGCCTGTACGTCAACGCCAGCGACCAGCGCTACTGGAACCGTGGCGGCTCGCGCAGTTTGTCGGCGGGTTACACCGGTAACTGGGGCGACCTGAGCTACAACCTTGGCGTGACGCGCACCCAGCAAATCGTCACCTATGGCGAGCCCAGCAGCGACACCCAGGTGAACCTGTCCGTCTCGTTCCCGCTGGGCAGCCAGGCCCGTGCGCCGCGAGCCTTTGTCACCACCAGCCATCAGCGCGGCGACACCACCACACAAGCCGGTATCAACGGTTACGTCGCCGATACCAGCGACACCTTCTATTCGGTGCAGGCGGGCCATAGTGATGCGAGTGGCGACTCCGGCTCGGTGAATATCAACAGCCGCACCTCCATGGCGGACGTGAGCCTGGGCTACAGCCAGGGACAGGGCTACAACTCGCAGAACCTTAACCTCGCAGGTTCGGTGGTTGCCCACGCAGGCGGCATCAACCTGGGGCAGACCGTCAGCGAAACCTTCGCCCTGGCCGAAGTGCCGGGTATCTCGGGGGCTAAAATCGGCAGCTACAGCGGCGTCGAGACCGGCTACAACGGCTATGCGGTGATACCCACGGCGCAGCCTTACCGGGTGAACTGGATTAGCCTGGACACCCGCGACCTGGGCGGCGATGTGGAAATCACCAACGCCACCCAGCAACTGGTGCCGCGCCGTGGCGCTATCGTGGTGGCGCGTTACAGCGGCACCACCGGGCGACGGGTGTTGTTCGAGCTGTTTGATGCGCAGCACAAACCGTTGTCGTTCGGGGCTTCGCTGGAAGACTCGGCAGGTAAGCAACTGGCGATTGCAGACCCGAACGGGAATGCGCTGGCGCTGGTGGAGCAGGATCAGGGCACGCTGATCATCAAGTGGGGCGAGCAGCGTTGCAGTGCAAGCTATGCGCTACCGCCGCAGAACAAGGCGCTGAACTATGAGCGGCAGGCGTTGGTATGTGGGCCTTGAGGGGGTGGCGGCTAGTCTGCTTTTCTGTGGGAGCTGGCTTGCCTGCGATGCAGACACCTCGGTGCATCAGGTACACCGAGTTGATGCCATCGCAGCGGTGCGACGATTCGACAAGCCAGCTCCCACATTCGGGATTGATGTATAGCCTGATTAGGCTAAGGTGCTGCCCACACGCTTCCACCGCCGAGACATCCCATGCGCCACCTGATTTTCGCCAGCGTCTGCCTGCTCACCACCGCCCTGACCGGCTGCCAGCAGACCCCGCCGGCCAACGACCAACTCGACGCCGTGCTCTGGACCCAGACCTCCATCGAACACGAGTTGATCTACCGCCAGCTGTTCGCCAACGCCACCCGCCAACTCGACGTGGCCCTGGCCGACCCGACCTGGGATGCCCTGCCCTTTCCACCCCGCAATCTGAACGGTTTACCTCCAGCGGTGGTGGTGGATATCGACGAAACCCTGCTGGACAACGTGCCGCTGAACGCTCGCGACGTCATCAACAATCAAGTCTATTCCTATGATCGCTGGAACACCTGGGTCGACCAGGCCAAGGCCCAGGCATTGCCGGGCGCAGTGGCTTTCCTGCACGCCGCCGAGCAAAAAGGCATCAAGGTTTACTACCTCACCAACCGCGAACACAGCCAGGTCGCGGCCACTGTCGCCAACCTGCGCCTGCGCGGGTTTCCGGTGGCCAGCGACGCACAGGTTCTGGCCGCCAGCACGCCCATCGGCCATTGCGAAAGCGCCGGCTACGGCAAGACATGTCGCCGCCAGTGGGTCGCCAGCCATGCCCGCGTATTGCTGATGGCCGGGGACTCGCTGGGTGATTTCGTGCAGGCCGAACACAATACCCTCACCGCCCAACGCAAGGCGGTGGAACCCTATGTGAGCTGGCTGGGGCAGCGCTGGTTCCTGCTGCCGAACCCGAGTTACGGCAACTGGTACAGCGCGCCGTATGGGGATGATGAGAAGTTGCCGTTTGAACAAAAACGCAAGCTCAAACAGCAGGCATTGCAGTTGGAAGAATAAGAGGCTGGCTGGGGCTCAGGCTTTGATGTTCTGCCGAATGTTCCAGCCAAACTTCACCGGCCCGCCGTCCTTGGCGCCGTCGGCCTTCTGCGGCTGGTAGCTGACGTCGACGGTGGCAAAATTGAGGGCAAAGCTATCATGTACGACGTCGGTGGTGTGTTCAGCATTCGTGCTGTAGGACACCACCATGACTTCCTTCAGGGTCATCACCAGATACTCCACCGGGCTGGCACCGCCGGCCTTGCGTACCACCAACCTGGCCTCGGGGTAATGCTTGCCGCTGGCGCAGGCCATCATCAGGTTGGGGCTGGATTTGTCCAGTGGTTTGGTCAGGTTCAGGTTGGCAATATTGACCTTGCCCGCACCGCCGCCCGTACCGCTGTGCATCGAACCCGACTGCGACATGCCCCACGCCCACTGGGTAATGTCTATCTCGTCGCGATGGGCCTGGTCCCTTGATTCGCCCTTGATATCACCCAGCTTCAAAAACATATCGACTGCCATGTTTGCTCCCTGCCTTGGTATACGTCGGTAGTGACGTGGGGCGCACTTTTCCTCAGCCGCAGCGGTACACGCAAGACGCAGAAAGCCGTTAGAGACGCACCCGACGTTAAATGGCGAACCTTCCGACATTCAGCGGCACCTCTTCATCTTTACGCTCTCGACTCCGGCAAAAACAGGAGTTAAGGATGACGGCTTCCCTGCTCAAAGATGGATTCCCTTCGGCCCACCGCACCACGCGTCAGCGGATTGAAAGCAGTATTGATCTGCGTAAGTAAATGCAGCATGCAACCGCTACCCACATCATGGATGTATTGGCTGCATCGCTCAGCTTTACCAGCAGTGCAACCAGCGGAAATCTCAAGACGTTGGCAGTCGGCGTCTACGAGGAGGTCAACCCGTGAGCGAAAAGGGCGAAGTGAAAAACCCGTATTACTCCAGTGCTTTTATTGAAAACCCTTGGAAAATCATCAAACGGTACACGCTGGTAATCAGTGCCGACCTTCTCGTCGCATGCGCCTCGATAGCATTGACGGCTACCCTGACAATGCTCACTTACCTTTCGTCGTACCCCATAAGCTTTGCGGCCAAGACATTTTTTTTCAGCGCGACC
Source organism: Pseudomonas sp. Leaf15 (assembly GCF_001421425.1). Classification (NCBI taxonomy): domain Bacteria; kingdom Pseudomonadati; phylum Pseudomonadota; class Gammaproteobacteria; order Pseudomonadales; family Pseudomonadaceae; genus Pseudomonas; species Pseudomonas sp. Leaf15. Next base: position 320,438 of record NZ_LMKI01000034.1, on the reverse strand, counting down.
GGGCTTGGCGCTGTATATGCCATTGCCAAATACCAAGTGCTGTACGGCCGCATACACTGGGTCTGGCTAAACGTCGCGATATACCTCATATGTCTGCTGGTATCACTTCCCGCGATCGCGTACCGCCCCAACGTCCACCTCTACTCCATGACCCTTCTCGGCCCCCTGACCGGCCTGCTGATCCTCAACAGCAACCGCTGCCGCGAACTGCGCCACAAGATGCTAGAAATCCGCCACAAGCGCGAAAACATCATCGCCAACCTGAAAAAACAGGGCCGCTGGAAATGGTGGTAAGCGCCCTGCCACCTGCATTCGCTCAACCCCCATCAAGCCACGTTCTGCAACCGCCACAACAACTGCTCGCCACTCATCGCCTGCGCATACACATAACCCTGGCCCACCCTGCAGCCCATCGCCAGCAATTGCCGCTGCTGCTCCTGGGTTTCGATGCCTTCCACCACTACGGCCATGCCCAGGCGGTCGCCCAGCGCCAGGGTGCTGTGGATCACCGCGCGGCAACGTGGGTCGGCGGTCATGCCGCGCACAAACTCGGCATCCAGCTTGATCTCGTTGAACGGCAGCTGACACAGGCGCTGCAAGGATGAAAACCCGGCGCCGAAGTCATCCAGGGACAGGTTGCAACCGAGCATGCGCAAACGCATCAGGCATGCCAGGCTGCTCGCCGAGGCTTCCAGCATGCCGCTTTCGGTCAGCTCGAAAGTCACGCTGGAGCGCGGAGCCTTGAACGGCGCCATGATGTCTTTGATCTGCAAGCTCAAGCCGCCCTGAGCCAGTTGCTGAGCGTGCAGGTTGAACGCCAGGTTCAAGGCCATGCCGCTTGCCCTGACGTGTTGTTGCAGGGTCAAGGCCTGGTGCATCTGCGCAAACAACAATTCGTCGAGCCGCCCGCAACGCTCCAGCACCGGCATGAAGGCCATTGCCGGTAACAGACCATAGAGCGGGTGCTGCCAGCGGCTCAACACTTCCACACCGGTCATCTCGTTGGTCCACAAGCTGAATTTGGGTTGGTAGTACGCGTGCAACTGGCCGGCAGCTAATGCGTCACACACTTGCGTTTGAGTAAACAATGGCAGCGCAGGTGAAACCGCAGGCACGATCGCCCCAGCAGACTGATGACGATGCACGACCGCTTCGAGCTGATTGAGGGGCGCCAGCTTTTCGACATGGCCCAGCAAACGCACGCCGAGCAAGCGGGTGAACTGTTGCAAGGCTTGGCTGATTCCAGGCGGCTGATGGCCGCTGACAATCACGCTATGCAGCCACCCTCGTTGCGCAGCATGTTGCAAAAACTCCAGACCATCCATGCCGGACATGGACAAGTCGCACAATACGACATCCACCCCACCCACACCTTCCAGGAGGGCCAAGGCTTCAATGGCATGCGTCGCCTCGATTACCGTATGCCCCAACCGTTTGAACTGGCTCACGACGACGGCGCGCTGAAAGGCGTGTTCCTCAAGGATCAGGATGCGTAAAGGCTGGCTCGTCATTGGCGTGGGCTCGTGGGTGGTGGACCCAACGATTGTCTAAAACTGCCAGGGAAAAGCGCGGATGTTTAATCCTTTATGAACGTAGGATATTTCTCAAAATACTAACAGCCGGCCAAAGGCAGCGGATCGGTTCAACGCTATCCGCCGCCTCAGGGTTTGCTACACCGGCTTGCCCATCAACGGGTCACTGATACTGTGCGCCCCCGTCTCCACCCGCCCCGCTACGCGACGCCCTTTGCCCTGTTGCTCCCAGACCTTGCGCCCTCGCTGAAACCGCGCACACCGGGCAAGGTGCCGAAGTAGTGGTCGAACTGGCGGCGGCCTTCAGCAGGGTGCGGCGCGTGAGAGTTGGCATGGCACTGTTCGATCCCTGGGGAGCTTGAGATAAAAACGCTCAAGACAAGGAAGAGACTGCATGCGACGAAAAAGTGACATCAGGTTACTGACAATCCGATGATCTGTTTACAGGCCTATCGCTGATTGTGGCAAGCAGCTTGTTGTGGGCTGTGGGCTGGTTGTGGGCTGTGGGCTTGTTGTGGCGAGCAGGCTTGCCCTGCGTTGGGCTGCGCAGCAGCCCCAGTAAAGACACTGGAGTTCTCCTGAAGGAACTCAGCGCCTGGTTTCAGGGCCGCTGCGCGCCCCAACGCAGGGCAAGCCTGCTCGCCACAACAAGCCCACTGGCCGCAACAAGCCTGCTCTCCACAGCATGCCTGTTCACCACAACAGCGCACTCAACAGGATCAGGCCGTTCTGGCCGCAATCGCCTCCACTTCCACCAGCGCCCCCGGCAACGGCAATGCCACCACCTGCAACGCCGTGCGCGTGGGCTTGTTCGGTTGCTCGGGCGTGGCGAAGAACTGCGTGTAACCGCGTTGCAACCCGGCAAAATCGAGCTTGCCGTCGGTCTCTTCGGCACCCACCAGAAACACGCGCAATTGCACGATATCGCCCAGGTCCAGGTCTTGCTGCTGGAGGATCTTGCGCAGTTTGTTGAACACCGACACCGTCTGCACTTCGGTGTTGCCGTAAACCCCAGGCACGTTCGGGTCGAGCAGGTCGGGCAAGGTGCCGCTGACGAAAATCAGGCTGGCCGAGGCCGGTACGGTGACGGTTTGCGAGATGGGAAAATCGCCGACGCTGGTGCGTTGAATACTGTCGCTCATGGTGATGCTCCTCAGGAGGCGGCGAGTGCCGCACGCTGTTGTTGTTGGGTAACGCGCTCAGCCAGTTGCGCAATCACATGGCGCGCCGAGTTGGCCGCCGATTCCTGCCAGATGCCTACGCCGCTTTGCACCAGGCCGTCGCCGGCGAAGTACACGCGGCCGTGAGCCTGCTCCAGCAAGGCACTGGCATCGGCCGGGAAGTGTTCGCGTTGCAGCCATGGGCCTTCGCTGTAGGGGATCTGTTCCCAGGACACCGCCAGCGGGTGGCGCAGGTGTTTTGAATAACCCGGATGCAGCAGTTCCACGGCTTCTTTGGACGTGGCGTACTGCTGGTCGAACGGCTTGGCGCCAAACACGTCGGCGCCCTCCCCGGTCACGTAGCCGGCCACCAGCAAACCGTCGCGGGTGTTGAGGTCGTTGCTGGGGTACCACAGCAGGCGCGCCGGGTGTTCGATCCACGACAGGCCGCCATAGGTGCGGTAGTCGGTTTCCCAGAAGCGCGGCGATTGCCAGGCCACTTTGGTCGCCTGATCACTGCGGGTGCTGAGCAAGGCGGCTTTGACCGGGTCGCTGAAGTCGGTGTCGAGTTTGGCCAGCAGCGGCAACGGCAAGGTCGAGACCAGGTAATCGGCGCGCACCACTTGTTCGCGGCCGCTGAACTGGTCGTGGTAGGTCACCGCCACGCCGTCTTCAAGCTGGCGGATCTGCCGCACCTGGGCGCCCAGTTGCACGTGGTCGCGCACGCGTTGGTAGAAGGCATCGGTGATGCGGTCCATGCCGCCGACGGGTTGGAACATGGTGGCGGAAAATTCCGGGAATTCGGTGTGCAATAACGCGCCCCACAACTCCGGATGCAGCAGCCGGTCCAGCGCCAGCGGGCTGCGGCTGGCGGGCAGCGCGCCGGGGTGGGCAGGCGATTCCAGGTGGCCGGAGCGCAGGCTGCCTTCATAGGCCAATTCCTGGGACAGGTCGCCATACACCTGCAAGAACGCCAGCAAACGCGTGCGCTCTTCACTGCTCAACACATCATCGAGGGCATCGCGCTGCACGGCTTTGGCCAGCAAGCCGGACAGATGCCCGCGCGTGTCATTGATCGCCTGGCCGACGGTAAACGCAGACTGTTGCAGATCGGGCCGCACCTGGGCGCCGTGGCTGCTGTTGACCAGCACTTCCAGCGGCACACCCAGTTCGCTGCAATAGTCGAGAATCGTGCGGTGCTGGCTCGGAATCCTGGCGGGGCCGGCGTTGAAATACAGGCCTGTATCAAACGCTACGGTTTGCGTACGGCCATCCTTGTAGTCCACACGGTCGCCATTACGCAGGGTCCAGGTACGCCCGCCCACGCGGTTGCGGGCCTCCAGTACTTGCACGCTGAAGCCGGCGCGGCTCAGTTCCAGCGCCGTCACCAACCCGGCAATCCCGGCGCCCAGCACCAGTACACGAGTGCCCTGCCCCAGACCAGGCTTGAGTTTCAGCGGCTGCGGGCGTCGATGTGACGACGGCCCCAACCCCAATACCGCCAGTGCATCCTTGACGGCCTTTTCACCGCCTACAGCGGCGATGCTCGACAGCGCTTCACGGCGTGTCAGTCCCATGTCGATTCTCCTAGTCCGGCAGGCCCGGTGGGTTGATCAGCGAGGTGTCGACGCGCTCGATGTCCAGGCCCCAGCGTTGCAGCACCTGCTCGTACTGGCCGCCGGCAATCGCGCCTTGCAGGGCGGTGTGAATCGGTTGGATCAGGCCGTTGTCCTTGCGGGTGGTCACGGCGATATCCGCCTTCAACGGCCAGCCGCCATTCACCGTGCCCACCAACTTGATGCCGCCAGTGACCGCCGCCGAATAGGCATACACCGAGTTAGGCCCGAACAGCGCATCGCTGCGACCCGATTGCACCGCCAGTTGCGCGGCGGCCTGGTCATCGATGTATTGCAGGAGCGCAGGCTTGATACCGGCCTTTTCATTGGCCTCGTTCCAGGCCAGCAGCACCTTCTCCTGGTTGGTGCCGGAGCCGACGATGATCTTCAGCCCGGCAATGTCGGCGGCCTGTTTGATCTCGGTAATTTTGTTGGTGCTCTTGACGTAAAAGCCGAGCACATCCTGGCGATAGGTGGCGAAGTCAAAACGCTTCTTGCGCGCCTCGGTCACGGTGACGTTGCTGATCACCGCGTCGTACTTGCCGGAGCTGACGCCCAGCGGCCAGTCTTCCCAACTGGTCTGCACCACATTGAGTTGCAGACCGAGGCTGTCGGCCACCAGCTGCGCGGTATCGGCTTCGCTGCCGATGGTGGTCTTGTCGTCGTTGGCCAACAGCGCCAGCGGCGGCCCGGCAACGCCGGACACGGCGACGGTGAATTTACCGGGCTGGGCGAACTTGAAGCCCGGCGGGATCTGCGCGATCGCCGCTTCATTGCGCGGCACATGGATGCGCACGCGGTCGGGGCTGAAATCCACCTGTTGCACGGCGAACGCGGTTTGCGCAGCACCGACGGCAAGCGTCAGCAAGGCCACGCGGGCAGTATTGATGAACATGGGCAGTCACTCCTTGAACTAAAGCACCTTGCCCAGAAAGGCCACGGTGCGAGGATGTCGGGGTTGGCGAAAAATCTGTTCGGGCGGGCCTTCTTCGATCAGTTGGCCGTCACACAGGAACACCACGTGGTCGGCCACTTCGCGGGCAAACCCGATTTCGTGGGTGACGATCACCAGGGTCACGCCCAGTTGGGTCAGGCCCTTGATCACGTCGAGTACTTCGCCCACCAGCTCCGGGTCGAGGGCTGAGGTGGGTTCATCGAACAGCAGCACTTTGGGGTCCAGCGCCAGGGCGCGGGCGATGGCCACGCGCTGTTGCTGGCCGCCGGAGAGCTGGCGTGGGTAGGCATCGACCTTGTCGGCCAGGCCGACCTTGGCCAGCAGCTCGGATGCCTTGGTCTGTGCCTCGGCCTTGCTCCAGCGCTTGTGGGCCAGCGGTGCTTCGGCGACGTTTTCCCAGGCGGTGAGGTGCGGGAACAGGTTGAAGTTCTGGAACACAAAACCCACGTCGATGCGGCGCTTGAGAATCTCGCGTTCTTTCAATTCGTAGAGCAGGTCACCCTTGCGCCGATAGCCGACGTATTCACCGTCGATGGTGATGTGCCCGCTGTCGATTTTTTCCAGGTGGTTGATGGTGCGCAGCAAGGTGGATTTGCCCGAGCCGGACGGCCCGAGAATCACCGTGACCTTGCCTGGGTCGATGGTCAGGTCGATGTCTTTCAACACCTGCTGGTTGCCAAAGCGTTTGCCCACGCCCTGGATCTGAATGCGCCCGGCGCGTGCTTCAGCCATGGGTTTTCTCCTTTAGCCAGCCGCGCAGGCGTTGCAGCGGTGTGGGCGGCAGCACCCGCGCCGTACCGCGCGCAAAGTGGCGCTCGACGTAGTACTGGGCGCTGGTCAGCACCGTGGTGATGATCAGGTACCACACGGTCGCCACCACCAGCAGCGGGATCACCGCCTGGGTGCGGTTGTAGATGACCTGCACGGTGTAGAACAGCTCCGGCAAGGCCAGCACATAGACGATGGACGTGCCCTTGACCAGGCCGATGATTTCGTTGAAACCCGACGGCAAAATCGAGCGCAGCGCCTGGGGCAGGATGATGCGAAAAATCCGTCGCGAAGCCGGCAAACCGAGGGCCGCCGCCGCTTCATGCTGGCCGGCGTCCACGCCTATCAAACCGCCGCGAATGATCTCCGCCGCGTAGGCGGCCTGCATCAGGCTCAGGCCCAACACCGCCACGGTGAATTGGCTGAGCACATCCACGGTCGACCACTCGGCGAACACCACGCTGGTGAACGGTACGCCGAGCACGATGTGGTCATACAGGTAGGCAAAGTTGTAGAGGATGATCAGCACCAGCAGCGCCGGCATCGAGCGGAAAAACCAGATATAGCCCCAGGCCAACGCCGCCAGCAATGGCGAACCCGACAGCCTTGCCAGCGCCAATGCCGTACCGAAGAGGATGCTGAACACGGTGCTGAGCAGCGTCAGCAGCAGCGTCTGGCCGAGGCCGCGCAGCACCGAGGCAGAAAAGAACCACTGGCCGAACACGCCCCACTCCCAACGCGGGTTGGTGGCCAGTGAATGCACGATGGCGAGCAGCACCAGCGCGGCGAAGATCGACCCGGCCCAGCGCCACGGGTGGCGGGCGGGCACCACTTGCAGGGCCTTGATCGGCGTTGCGACGCGGCGCTGGCGAACCGGGCTGACCTCGTCGATCAGGTCATAGGATTTGGCGACAATGGGCATGTTCTATTCCTCGCGGGTTGCGGCCTTAGAAGGCGTAAGTCAGCCGGGTGTAGTAGTACCCGCCGGTAAAACCGTAGGGCGAATAAGTGCCGTAGCTGGCGACCATGGTGCTGCTCGGCACGCCTTGTTTCTTGGGGTAAAGGTCGAACAGGTTCTTGGCGCCGACGGCAATGTTGAGGGCTTTGGTGAGGTTGTAGCCAAGGTCGAGGTCGGTGATCCATTTGGCGCTGTAGACGCGGTCGAGGCTGCGGTCGGCAGAAACGTTGACCTCTTTGTAAGAACCGTAACGGGTCAGGGCCAGGTTGAGGTTGAAGCGGTCGATGCTCCAGTCGCCGCCGAGGATGAGTTTGGTCTTGGGCTGCACATCGGTGATCAGGCCACGGGCCTGGCGGTCCATCAGGTCATAGGGCGTGCCGAGGATGTCGGTGGAGGCCTTGTAGTTGAGGATCTTGGTCTGGTTCCAGTTGAACGCGGCGGTCCACTTCAAGGCGCCGAACTGGCCGAGGTCCTGGTTGTAGTTGCTGACCAGATCCACGCCCTTGGTGCGGGTGTCGGCGCCGTTGATAAAGTACTGGCCGCCGGAGGTGGAGTTGATGCCGTTGCTTTGCAGTACCTGGCTGACTTCGGGGCCGAGCAAGGTGCCGGTCAGGGTGATGCGGTCGCGCAGGTTGATCACGTAGGCATCGGCGGTGAAGTTCAGGCGGTCAGTGGGCGTGAGGGTGAACCCCAGGCTGAAGTTGGTCGAGCGCTCGGGTTTCAACTCCTGGGCGCCGAGGGCCTTGGCCGCCGCCGAACCCACCGGCAATACGCCGTAGTTGATCGACTGATACACGCCATCGACCACGCCATACGTGGTGGAGCGCGCGCTGAACAGGCTGTTGGCCAGGGACGGCGCACGGAAGCCATTGCTGACGGTGGCGCGCACGGCAAATTGCGGGGTGAAATCGTAGCGCGTGGTCAGCTTGCCGCTGCGGGTGGCGCCGACGCCTTCGTTGTAATGCTCGTAGCGAAAGGCCGTGCCGATGTACCAGTCCGGCAGCGGGTTGAAGCCCACATCGACATAACTGGCGAGACTGTTGCGCGAGGCGCTGCTTTCTTCATCCGGCGAAATGCCGTTGGTGACTTGCGCCCCGGATGACGCGCAGTTGCCCGGCGCCACGCAGTAGCCGCCATTGGCATAGGACGCGTAGTCACCGGCCTGCACCTCATAGGTGTCGCGCCGATGCTCGAAGCCGTAGGACAGGTCCAACGGTTTTTGCAGGCCCACATCAAAGCCGCGCTTGAAGTCGAGGTTGGTGGTCAGCTCGGTGGAAATCCAGGTGCCGGAGGTGAAGCTGTTGGGCGTGTACTCGCCCAGTGACGGGTTCTGGTTGTGGGTAGTGCCCTGCTCCGCCTCGTTGCGCCCGTAGGTGGTGGACAGGTCCCAGTCCCACGCGCCGACGGTGCCTTTGCCGCCGAACGCGGCCTGGAAATCGTCCTCGTCGATGGACCAGGTCGGCGTGTAGCCGGCCGGATAACCATTCGGCCCGGTGGTGATGGTGTTGGTGATGGTCGGCAGGCGGTAGTTCTGCCCCTGCTCGGCCTTGCGCCGCGAATAGGTAGTGAAGGAATACAGGCTGAGGCTGTCATCGATCGGCAGCTCGGCGTTGTAGCCCAGGGTCAGCAGGTTGGTCTTGGGCGTGCCGTAACCGCCGTAGGTCGACCTGCCGGCCTGGTTATAGGCTTGCTCATAGGTGTAGCCGTTGGCGCTGGCTTTGTTGTCGTCATTCTGGCTGCGGGCATCCAGGGCCAATTGCACGACGCCGCCGTTGCCGATTTCAAAACCCTTGTTGAGGCTTTGTTGCACGGTTTGCTTCTTGCCGTCGTAGCCCTGGCCGACGTTGGTGACGGCGGTGCCGCTGGTATCGGCCTTGAGGATCACATTGATGACCCCGGCGATGGCATCCGAGCCGTACTGGGCGGCGGCGCCGTCGCGCAGCACTTCCACATGGTCGATGGCACTGATGGGGATCAGATCCAGGTCAGCCGGTGCCGCGCCGGTGTTGATGCCGTTGATGTTCAGCGTGGCGCTGGTGTGACGACGTTTGCCGTTGACCAGCACCAGCACTTCGGCGGCGCTCAAGCCGCGCAGGTTGGGGGCACGGGCAATGCCGCTGGCGTCCCAGCCGGTTTTTTCCGGCAGGGTCAGTGACGGGATCACCGCGCTCAAGGCTTCCATCAAGCCCGGCTTGCCGGTGCTTTGCAGTTGCCTGGCGCTGACCACGTCGATCGGCACCGGGCTGCTGGTGACGGTGCGCTGCTCGGCGCCACGGTTGCCGGTGACCACCACGGTGGACAAGGTGCTGTCGTCCTGGGCGGATGCAGTGCCGGCAAACAGGGCCAGCGTGAGTGCGGCGGTGGGGGGTAAAACTTGCTTCATGACCACTCCAGGCTTTCCGAATCGCGAAGTCGGGCAGTCGCGCGGGCGGGCGCGGTGCTCGTTTTTAAGGGTGTCGCTGCGATGGGGAACTAGATGTGGAGTGAGCGAGGGTTTTGAATTGGCAACATACGTTGATCTCCCTTCCAACGATTCTGCCGCGGGGTCTTTACCCGGTTATGGCGCGCAGAATCTGAATCACGCTGGGTACCATCCGAGGTCAGGGGTAGGCTGTTGCGATCAAACATAACGGAATGGATTTCAAAAATATAATGCTATTTGGGCATAAGCTAATATTCTCTACTTTCATTATTAATTAATAACTTTATTCATATAAATAATGTTTTTTTACTGATCGTTCCCACGCTCCGCGTGGGAATGCAGCCCGTGACGCTCCGCGTCGCAAGGTTCCCTGTCGTAGGGCGGGACGCGGAGCGTCCCATGAGGCATTCCCACGCGGAGCGTGGGAACGAGCAACGAGCATTAGTGCGTGAGAGCGAGCAGGTTCAGGTGCGGGTGCTTCTTTCCACCAGGCACATCGGCGTGCCGGAAACCGGCTCCTGCAGGATCTGCACTTGCACGTCGAACACCTGGCGCATCAGCTCGGCGCTGATCACCTGGGCTGGCGCGCCATCGGCCACCAACTTGCCGGCGTGCATCACCGCCAGGTGATCGGCGTAGCGGCAGGCCTGGTTGATATCGTGCAGTACGGTGATCACGGTTTTGCCCTCGGCGGCCAGTTCGCCCATCAGGTCGAGCAGTTCCACCTGATGGCTGATGTCGAGGTAAGTGGTGGGTTCGTCGAGCAGTACCACTGGCGCATTCTGTGCCAGCACCATGGCCAGCCAGGCTCGTTGGCGCTGGCCGCCGGACAAATCCGCCAACACGCGGTCGCCCAGGCTGTCCAGCTCCAGGCGCTGCATGGCTTGGGTCACCTGGGCTTGATCATTGCCACTCAGGCGCCCCCACAACGAGTTATGCGGGCTGCGGCCGTAGGCGACCAACTGGCGCACGCTGACACCTTCCGGCACCGGCAATACCTGCGGTAAAAATGCGATCTGCCGCGCCAGTTGGCGTGCGGACAAGCTGGCGTAGGCGTGGCCATCCAGGGTCAACTCGCCCTGGGTCGGCTTGAGGATCCGCGCAAACGCCTTGAGCAAAGTCGACTTGCCGCAGCCGTTAGGGCCGATCAGCGCGGTGACGCGACCTGTCGGCGGTGCGAACGAAAGGCCCTGCACAATGCGCGTGGCGCCGTAGCCGATGTCGAGTTGGTGTGCCTGCAAAATACTCATGTCATCAACCCTTGAACCGTGCCAGCAACCAAAGAAAATACGGCGCACCAATCACCGCCGTAAGCACGCCCGCCGGGATTTCGCTGGGCGCAATCAACGTGCGTCCAAGCGTGTCGGCCAGCACCAGCAATAACGCGCCAATCAGCATCGCAGCCGGCAGCAGGTACTGGTGATGCCCACCCACCAGACGCCGCGCCATGTGCGGTGCGACCAGGCCGATAAAACCAATCGGCCCGATCACGCCGACACCCAGGCTGGTGAGCAGCACCGCACAGGCCATCGCCCACCAGCGGGTGCGGCCCAGCGCAGTGCCCAGGCTGTGGGCGGCCTCATCGCCGAGAGCAATGAGGTTCAGGGGTTTAGCCAGGCACAGGCCCAGCGGGATCAACAGCAGGAACGGCAGCACCAGCGCCACATGGTGCCAATTGCGGCTCCACAAACTGCCCGTCAGCGCGAGCAACGCGGTGTTGATATCCAACGGATGGGACAGGATCAAAAACTCGGTGACGCTGGACAAGGTCACCGCAATCGCCACACCTGACAGCGCAAAACGCACCCCGGAAAAACTCACGCCGGTGTTGTACAGCGCCAGCAGCAAGGCCCCACCGGCGCCGCCCAGACAGGCCACCAGTGGCAGCCAGGCCATCGGTAGGTGTGGCCAACTGATGATCGCCACGGTCAGCGCCAGCCCGGCGCCCTGGGTCACGCCGAGAATCTCCGGCGAGGCCAGCGGGTTGCGGATCACGCCCTGCACAATCGCACCGGCCAGGCCGAAGGCGCAGCCAGCCAGAATGGCGATCAGGCTGCGTGGCAGGCGGTGGTTCCACACTTCAAAATCGAGGGCGTCGTGGGCCAGCAGGCGCTCCAGCACGGTGCCGGGTTTAAGCCACACCGTGCCGGCGCTGAGGCTCGCCAGCAGTGCCACCAGCAGCAAGCCCAGCAGCAGCCATAAGCGCAATCGTGGCCGAATCATAGGGTGCGCCTGGCAAGAAACAGGAAGAACGGTGCGCCGATCAATGCAGTGACCACGCCCGCCGGGGTTTCCACTGGAAAGGCCACAGCGCGACTGAGCAAGTCGGCGCCCAGCACGATCACCGCGCCCAACACCGCGCTGAGCGGAATCAGCCAGCGGTAGTCGTTACCGAGAAACTGGCGAATGATATTGGGCGCGATCAGCCCGACAAAGCCAATGGGGCCGATCGCGCACACGCTGGCGCCCACCAGCAGCAAGCTGGCGACAAACACCTGCAAGCGCAGGCTGGCGATACCGACGCCCAACGAGCGCGCGGCGTCTTCGCCGAGGTTGATCAGGTTCAGGCGCGGCGCACACCACAGCGCCCACACGCCGCCGATCAGCGTGCACGGCCAGAGCAGTTGCACCTGGGCCGCACCCACATTGGCCAGCGACCCGGCCAGCCAGTTCAGCACGCTTTGGGCCTGGGCCTCGACCAGAATCACCGTGAGCCGGGTCAAGGCCGCACACAGCGCCGCAACCGCCACACCGGCCAATACCAACCGACCTTGCGCGGTGGTCGGCGACCACGCGCCGCCCAGGCTGAACACCGTGACCCAGGCCAGCGCGCCGCCCAGGCAGGTCATCAACAGGGCGCCACCGGCAAAGGGCGGCGCGACCAAACCGGTGGAAAACAAGGCCAATCCCAATGCCGCGCCGGCCGTCACGCCAAACAATGAAGGCGATGCCAAGCGGTTGCGGGTGATGCCTTGCATCAATGCTCCGGCCAGGCCCAGGCAGGCACCGACCAACGCCGCGCACAACGCTCGGGGCACGCGCAGCTGCGCCACGATATAGGCCATATTGCCGCCCACGCTGCCCTGATGAACCAGGCCGTTCCAGGCATCCGTCGCAGTGATGGTGAACGGCGACCAGCTGTACAGCGAGTACCAGAACAACACGGCCCCCAGCAGCACAATGCTTGCCGCCGCGAAACTGCGCTGCACGGTTATTGGCTCAATACGGCTTTGCCGCCCTTGAGAATCGCCAGGGTGTCTTCAGCGATTTGCTCCGACGCCAATACACCTCGGTTACGCGCCCAACTGTCGCCATCGACCTCGGCCACTTGATGATTACGCACCGCGCCGAGCACTTGCCACAACGGCTGCTTGCTCCAGGTGTCGACGATGCTTGGGCGGCGATAGTGACCGACCAGCAACCAGCCAGGGTCAAGCGCGAGCAATTGTTCCAGGCTGACAAATTCAGTCGGCGCGGCCTTTGCGCGTACCAAAGGCACTTTCAGGCCGATGGCTTGCAGCACGCTGCCGGCGTAGGAGTCGGGCCCGTGCACGGAAAAGCTGTCTTCACGGGCAACCCCGAACAACACGCTGGCACCTGCCGGAATCTGCTTGGCAATCGCCTGCAAGTGCTCACGGTTCTGGGCGATACGCGCGTGCATCTGCGGGCTTTTGCCCAGGGCCGTGCCGATCAGTTCGGCGGATTTGAGGCTGCCTTCGTAATCTTCCCCACGTGATGGCAGCAACAAGGTCGGCGCGATGCTCGCCAAGTCGCTGTACAGGGCCTGATGACGATTGAGGTCGGCAACGATCAGGTCCGGCTTGAGCCGGGCGATTTCTTCGATGCTCGGTTGCGAACGCAGGCCCACCGACTTCCATTGGCCGATGGCCTGGCGCACACGCGGCAGTACGCGGTTGGCATCGCCATCGTCCGCAGCACCGACTGGCGTGACGTCAACGGCGGCGAGGCTGTCGAGAAAGGAAAACTCCAGCACCACCACGCGCTTGGGCGCATCCGGCAGGTGCACCGTGTGCTGGCCGTCATTAACGTCGATGGGCGCGGCGTTCAATACGCTGCAAGACAACGCCAGGAGGCAGGCGGCAAGGGTCGGGATGGAGCGCAGCATTCGCATGACAAAGACCTCGGCGTTAAAACACCCCGGCTGGACGGGCTGGGGAAAACGGCGGGTACTATTCCATATTGAGGCGATGCAATCAAAAAACATTCTTATTAACGCAGCGATTTTAGGGTGTGGTCTGGCTTGTGTGGGAGCTGGCTTGCCTGCGATAGCATCGACCGGGTCTTACTGACAGACCGAGGTGTCTGTATCGCAGGCAAGCCAGCTCCCACATTGGCCCTCCAACATTGGCCTTCCCCACATAATCCCTGCGTTTAGAAGTCCACCGTGGCCGACAGCAAATAGGTGCGCGGCGTGGACAGGGTCAGGCCCGGCTCACTGTCATCCGAAGCACCGGCCGAACTCCAGTAGCGTTTATCGGCGACGTTCTCGACATTCGCTCGCAAAGTGATGTGCTTATCGTCGACCTTGAAGGCATAGCGCGCACCGACGTCAAGGCGGGTCCACGCGTCGATCTCCTTGACGTTGGACTGGTCAAGGTACTGCGAGCTGGAATAGATACCCCGGCTGGTCAGGGTCAGGCCCTCCACCGTCGGCACATCCCATTCGGCGCCCAGGTTGACGTTGTACTTGGGCGTGGCCGGGGCGCGGTTGCCGTCGAAAGTACCGTTGGTGGTGTGGGTCAGTTCGCTGTCGATAACCATCACACCACCCAGCAGGCGCACGCCCTTGAGCGGCTCGCCGAACACGCTCAGCTCTACGCCGTCGTTCTGGCGTTTGCCATTGGGCCCGAACACCCGCGTAGTGGCGTTGGTTTCGTAGGCCGGTTGCTTGATTCGGAACACCGCTGCCGTCACGGCAAACGCGCCGGCGTCGTATTTGGCACCCACTTCAACCTGGCGGCTGACAAACGGCGGGAAGATTTCATCTTCGTTGATCGAGGTCGACGGCGCGATTTTGCCTTGGCTCAGGCCTTCCATGTAGTTGGCGTACAGCGACAGTTTGTCGGTGGCTTTAAACAGGATGCCGCCGGAGGGCGAGACTTTTTCCTCATCGTAGGCCGTAGCGCCTTTGACGTTGTCGGTCCAGTCGTCGACCTTGACCCGCTGCCAGCGCGCGCCGAGGGTCAGCAATAAACGCTCGTCGAAAAAGCCCAGGGTATCGGACAGCGCCACGCCACTGAAGCGGTTCTCGGTGTAGACCTTGGAATCCAGGCGTGTTGGCCGTGAAGGGGTTGGGGTTTCTACCGGGTTGTACAGGTTGCTCGGCGCCGCCGCGTAACGGGAGCCGCCGTTTTCAAAGTCCATGTAGAAGTAGCTGGCCGCCAGGTTGATCTCATGGCTGACCGGCCCGGTATGCAACCAACTGCGCACCCCGGCGGTGGCGGTGCGCACGTTTTCATCGCGGGTGAAATCCCGTGGCAATACGCTGAAATCCCCGGCGTTGTTGGTGACGGACACCGCGTGACGCAAGAAGTCGTGGTTGCTTTTACGTGCGCCGACGCCGCCATACAGCATGACGCTGTCGCTGAGGTCGAACTCGCCGTTAACCGTGCCGAAGGTGTCATCGGTACGGGCTTTGCTCCAGGGCTGTGCGTAGTTATGCCGTACGTCATTGGCGCTCGGCACCCTGGCATTGGCGCCGACTTGTACACGTTCCTGCGGCGCATCGGTGTCACGCTCGGTGTGGCCGACATCCGTGGAAAGGCGCAGGCGCTCACCGCGAAAATCCAGGCCCAGCACCGCCATTTCACGGTCGACGCTCTGGTGATCCCATTCGGTATCGCCGGACTGCTTCACGCCATTGAAACGGATGCCGAATTTGTTGTCCTCACCAAAGCGCCGCCCCACATCTACTGCGCCACCGGCCTGGCTGCCGGAGGCCCAGGTGCCGGTCAGCGAGGTGATGTCCTTGTCGGTAGCGCGCTTGGGCACCACGTTGATCCCGCCGCCCACGCTGCCGCGCGGCGAGATGCCGTTGATCAACTGGCTCGGGCCTTTGAGGATGTCGACGCGCTCGGCCATTTCCATGTCGATGGTGTACGTCGGCAGTACGCCATAGAGGCCGTTGTAGGCCACATCACTGTTGAACAGGCTGAACCCGCGAATGGTGAACTGCTCGTAGCGCCCGCCCGCCGGATTGGTGGCGCGCACCGACGGGTCGCTGGCGACAAGGTCGCCGAGGGTACGCGCCTGTTGGTTCTTGACCGCCTCGGCGGTGTAGGTGGTCATGCTGAACGGCGTTTCCATAAAGTCCCGCGAGCCGAGCAGGCCTTGCGAGCCACGCCGCGCCAGCTGACCACCGGCGTAGGTATCGCCATCGGCCAACCCAGTAGTGCCGACGATGGACGTGGGAGCCAATTGCAGGCTGCCGCTTTCCGGCGCCGGCATCAGCCTATAGGCCTGCGCGCCCATCGGTTGCAATTGCAGGCCCGAGCCCGTCAGCAACTGGGCAAAGCCCTCCTCCACGCCGTATTCACCCGACAAGCCGGCGCTGCTGCGACCGCTGACCAGCGCCGGGTCTACCGACAGGTTGACCCCGGCGAGCCCGGCGAAGCGCGTCAATGCGGCGCTCAGGCTACCGGCCGGCACCTGGTAACTGCGGCGGGCGGTGCTGTCTTCGGCATAGCTGAGCGGGACAAATAACGGGCTGGCACTGAGGCTCAGCATCAGGCTCAGGTTCAGCAACGGGCGCAAGCGCATGGGTCGGACTGCGGGCATGGGGAGAAGCTCTCGATTTTGTTCACTTGCCTGGAATGACAGGCGAGGCGCAAAAAAGGGACAGGGGTTGGCGATTTTTTTCAGCAGATAAAGCCTTCGTCTTGCATAGAGAGCAGCCATTGCTCACGATGTCGCCTGATTTCAATCTCTGCATAAAGGCTCACCGCATGAAGTTATTGCGTAAATGGCGCGAAAAAAAAGCGCGCAAGGCAATACGCGCGCTCTCCCCGCTGGAGCGCTCTACGCAAAAACTGCGCAACCGCTATCCAAACTACAGCTTTGGCATAGGCACCTACGGCGATTTGAAGGTGCACGACTGGCATGAAGGCACGACGCTGCGTGTCGGCGCCTACACCTCGATTGCCGGCAATGTGGAAGTGTATTTGGGCGGCCATCATCGCACCGACTGGCTCAGTTGTTACCCCTTCCCCGCCAAGATGAAAAGCCTCGCGCACATTACCGACTTTGGTGGCAGCAAAGGCGACGTGATCATTGGCAATGATTGCTGGATCAGCTCCCACGCGAAAATTCTGTCGGGCGTGACCATCGGCAATGGCGCAGTCGTGGCGGCAGGCGCGATTGTGACCAAGGATGTGGCGCCTTACGCCATCGTCGGCGGCAACCCGGCCAAACATATCCGCTGGCGTTTTGATGAACCGACTCGGCTGATCCTTGAGCAATCCGGCTGGTGGGACTGGCCGGAGGCTGAGGTGCGTGAGGTCGCGCATTTGCTCTGCAGTACGGATATCGGGCCGTTTGTAGAGTACCTCAGCCAGCGAGCGCGTTCGGCTGGCTGAAGCCTTCAGCGCTTGATCCAATCCAGATCCACCGCCCCTTGAATGCCATCAACCTGACCTTTACTGCTGTGCTGCCACCAGTGCCAGCTTTTGCCGTGGCTACTCCAGGTTTCGGGCACCGTCGGCTGCTTGGCATCCCAGTGGGCGATCCACAACGGGCACGGGCTGAAATCGTACTTTCGCCACGCCACACGGTCAGCCCAGATGCTGGGTGACGTGTAGATGTAGGGATGGGAGCCATCGAGCACCTGCGTGCTGAGCAGCGTGACCAGTTCGTGCAAGGCATCGGCCATCTGATCCGGGCTCGCCGTTTCGTTGCGCGAGGTTTCTACATCAATGGCCAGGATGTGCTTCCCGACCTCGAAGTTGGCCTCGCAGAGCCGCTGCCGAATATTGGCCAGTTGTTCGCCAGGGGTACTGCTCAGTGCACGAAAGTAGTGGTAAACCCCCGCAGTCAAACCGTGGGCCAGCATCCCGGCAAAGTTTGTTGCAAACCGAGGGTCAGTGTAGGTGCCCCCTTCGGTCATCTTCACAATGGCATGGGTGACACCGGCTGACGCGACGCGGCGCCAGTCGATCTCTCCTTGCCAGCGCGATACATCAATGCCACGTGCATGGGCGGTAGGGGTTTGCTGTTCACAACTCATGAGTTTCTCCAAGACGCTGGGTGCGTTATGCAACCTTTCATCTCGGATACTTTCATTCTAAAGCGCCGAAAAACCGTATAAGAGTACTGCCTGCTTAGGGATACGCTTGGGTATGGCAGACGGTACAAGGGTGAAAAATTGGGGCGTTCCCCAAAAAACGCGCACATGAAAAAGCCCAACCTTTTCAGATTGGGCTAAGTCATTGAATAATATGGTCGGGACGGAGTGATTCGAACACTCGACCCCTAGCACCCCATGCTAGTGCGCTACCGGACTGCGCTACGCCCCGACTAGGCGTGTTACTGGGTTTGCTTCGTAATGAAGCGATCCGGAATATACCGCAAGCTTTTGAAATGTGGAAGTATTTTAAAAGCTCGTATCACTTCTTCAACACCACCAGCACATCTTCGAGTTCGGAGATCATCTGGCGGATCAGTTGTTTGTATTGGGTGGTGTCGTCTTTGGCTTCATCACCGGACATACGCTGGCGCGCGCCGCTGATGGTGAACCCCTGATCGTACAGCAACGCACGGATCTGTCGGATCATCAGCACGTCCTGGCGCTGATAATACCGACGGTTCCCGGTGCGTTTGACGGGGTTGAGTTGAGGAAACTCCTGCTCCCAATAGCGCAGCACGTGCGGTTTGACCGCACAGAGCTCGCTGACTTCACCGATGGTGAAGTAGCGTTTGCCTGGGATGACGGGTAGTTCGTCGTTATGACTTGGTTCCAGCATAAGCCTCAACTCGGGCCTTCAACTTCTGCCCTGGACGAAAGGTGACCACACGGCGAGCCGTGATCGGGATTTCTTCTCCCGTTTTTGGATTGCGGCCAGGCCGCTGGCGTTTGTCCCGCAGGTCAAAATTGCCGAAACCGGACAATTTGACCTGTTCGTTGTCTTCCAGAGCGTGCCGAATTTCTTCAAAGAACAGCTCGACCAATTCCTTGGCTTCGCGTTTGTTCAGACCCAACTCTTCGTACAGACGTTCCGCCATCTCAGCTTTCGTCAAAGCCCCCATACGTCACTTCCTTAACGTGGCGTTCAACCTTTGTTCGAGCGAGGTGAGGATATTTTGTGTCGTGGTATTCACCTCATCGTCATTAAGAGTGCGCGATGGATGCTGCCAGGTCAAGCCAACTGCAAGGCTTTTTCTATGCGGATCAATGCCTTTACCCTGATAGACGTCAAATAGCCTGAGGTCTGTCAGCCATTCCCCTGCATTTTCACGGATTACGTCCAGAACGGCAGTGGCGGCCACTTCACGGTCGGCGATCAGCGCGAGGTCACGACGCACTTCAGGGAAGCGCGACAACTCGCTGAATTTAGGCATCTTGCCCGACGCCACTTCAGCCAGAACCAGCTCAAAAACAAAGACCGGACGGTCCAGACCCAGGGTTTTCGACAGCTCAGGGTGGATAGCACCGACAAAACCCACCAAACGCCCTTCGCGCTCGATACGTGCAGTCTGGCCCGGGTGCAACGCCGGGTGGCTACCCGGCACAAACGTGAAGTCATCCAGTGCACCGGCAAAGCCCAGCACCGCTTCCACATCGGCTTTAACGTCGAAGAAGTCCACGCCATCGCGGCCCTGTGCCCAGCCTTCGGGCAGGCGGCTACCGCAGACAACACCCGCCAGCATCGGCTCTTGCTTGAGGCCGTCGAGTTGGCCGACAAAACGCAGGCCGCTTTCGAACATGCGCACGCGGTCTTGCTGACGGTTCAGGTTATGGGACAGTGCCTTGACCAGACCCGGCCACAGCGACGAACGCATGGCCGCCATGTCATTGGAGATCGGGTTAGCCAGCAGCAACGGCTCAACGCCTGGGTTGAACAGCTCAAACTGCTTTGGATCGATGAAGCTGTAAGTCACCGCTTCCTGGTAGCCACGGGCAACCAGCAGGCGACGCAATTCCGGCAGGTGCGCACGCGCCTCGGCCTTGGGTTGCGGTGCCAGACGCGCTTGCGGGTAGCGAACCGGCAGGCGGTTGTAGCCGTACAGGCGGGCCAGCTCTTCGATCAGGTCGACTTCCAGGCTGATGTCGAAACGATGGCTTGGCACTTCTACGTGCCACTGCCCTTCCCCACCGGCGGAAATACCCAGGCCGAGTGCGGACAGCAGTTGCTCGATCTGCGCAGGTTCAATCACCAGGCCAAGCATTTGCTCGACGCTTTTGGCACGCAGGGTAATCGGTGCAATCGACGGCAGGAACTGCTCGTTGACGGTTTCGGTGATCGGGCCGGCTTCGCCGCCAGTGATTTCCAGCAGCAGGCCAGTGGCGCGCTCCATGGCTTCACGGGCCAGTTTCCAGTCCACGCCACGCTCGTAGCGGTGCGAGGCATCGGTGTGCAGGCCGTAGGAACGGGCCTTGCCAGCGATGGCGATCTGGTCGAAGAACGCGCTCTCAAGGAAAATATCGCGGGTGGTTTCGGACACGCCGCTGTGCTCGCCACCCATCACGCCGGCAATCGCCAGGGCGCGGGAATGGTCGGCAATGACCAGGGTGTCGGCGCGCAGGCTGACTTCCTGGCCGTCGAGCAATACCAGCTTCTCGCCTTCTTCGGCCATGCGCACGCGGATGCCGCCATTGATTTCGGCGAGATCGAAGGCGTGCAGCGGTTGGCCCAACTCCAGCATCACGTAGTTGGTGATGTCCACGGCGGCATCGATGCTGCGCACGTCAGCGCGACGCAGGCGCTCAACCATCCACAGCGGGGTTGGCCTGGATAGGTCGACGTTGCGGATCACACGACCGAGATAGCGTGGGCAGGCGTTTGGCGCCAGTACGTCGACAGGGCGCACTTCGTCATGCACTGCGGCGACTGCGGCAACCACTGGGCGGGTGACCGGGGCGTTGTACAGCGCGCCCACTTCACGGGCCAGGCCAGCGAGGGACAGGCAGTCACCCCGGTTCGGGGTCAGGTCGACCTCGATGCTGGCATCTTCCAGTTCCAGGTAAACGCGAATGTCCTGGCCCACTGGCGCATCGGCCGGCAGTTCCATCAGGCCATCATTGCCCTCGCCGACTTGCAGCTCGGCCTGGGAACACAGCATGCCGTTGGACTCAACGCCACGCAGCTTGGCTTTCTTGATCTTGAAGTCGCCCGGCAGTTCGGCGCCGATCATGGCAAACGGAATCTTCAGGCCCGGGCGCACGTTTGGCGCTCCGCACACGACCTGGAAGGTTTCCACGCCATTGCTGACCTGGCACACGCGCAGCTTGTCGGCATCGGGGTGCTGTTCGGTGCTCAGCACTTCACCCACCACCACGCCGGTGAAAACACCGGCGGCCGGCGTTACGCTATCGACCTCAAGGCCGGCCATCGACAGACGAGCAACCAGCTCGTCGCGATCTACCTGCGGGCTTACCCAGCCACGCAGCCATTGTTCACTGAATTTCATCCTGCTCTCCTAAAGATTCGTTACGACTAGCGAAATTGCGCGAGGAACCGCAAGTCGTTGTCGAAGAACAGACGCAAGTCGTTCACGCCGTAACGCAGCATGGCCAGGCGCTCAACGCCCATGCCGAAGGCAAAGCCCGAGAACTCTTCCGGGTCGATCCCGGACATGCGCAGCACGTTAGGGTGAACCATGCCGCAGCCCATCACTTCCAGCCAGCCGGTCTGCTTGCAGACGCGGCAGCCTTTGCCGCTGCACATCACGCATTCCATGTCGACTTCAGCAGATGGCTCAGTGAACGGGAAGAACGATGGACGGAAACGCACCGCCAGCTCTTTCTCGAAGAACACCCGCAGGAACTCTTCGATGGTGCCTTTGAGGTCGGCGAAATTGATGTCGCGATCGACCAGCAGGCCTTCGACCTGGTGGAACATCGGCGAGTGAGTGATATCCGAGTCGCTACGGTACACACGGCCTGGGCAGACGATGCGGATCGGCGGCTTGTTCGCTTCCATGGTGCGGACCTGTACCGGCGAGGTATGGGTGCGCAGCAGCATGTTCGCGTTGAAATAGAAGGTGTCGTGCATCGACCGGGCCGGGTGATGGCCTGGGATGTTGAGCGCCTCGAAGTTGTGATAGTCGTCTTCGACCTCGGGGCCTTCGGCAATGCCGTAGCCGATGTGGGTAAAGAACTGCTCGATACGTTCCAGAGTCCGGGTGATCGGATGCAGACCGCCCGAGGCCTGGCCACGACCAGGCAGGGTGACGTCAATGGACTCGGCGGCGAGCTTGGCCGCAAGATCGGCCTCCTCGAGCGACGCCTTGCGCGCATTGAGCACCTCGGTGACACGCTCCTTGGCGACGTTGATCAGCGCGCCGACTTGCGGGCGCTCTTCAGCCGGCAAATTCCCCAGGGTCTTCATCACCTGAGTCAATTCACCTTTTTTGCCAAGGTAGTGAACCCGGATTTGCTCCAGGGCATTTACATCTTCAGCGCTATGCACAGCCTCAAGAGCTTGGGCAACGAGCGCATCCAGGTTTTCCATGTACAGACTCCAGATACAAAATAGGGGAAGAGCTTGAAGGCTCTTCCCCTATTTATGACGTTTACCACCTTGGGCTACAGGAGCAGCCCAGGGTGACTGTCGGGGGTACTTAAGCCAAGGTGGCTTTAGCTTTCTCGACAATCGCAGCAAACACCGCTTTTTCGTTCACGGCCAGTTCAGCCAGAACCTTACGGTCGATTTCGATGGACGCTTTTTTCAGGCCAGCGATGAAACGGCTGTAGGACAGACCGTTAACACGTGCACCAGCATTGATACGAGCGATCCACAGAGCGCGGAACTGACGTTTTTTCTGACGACGGTCGCGGTAGGCGTATTGGCCTGCCTTGATTACCGCTTGCTTGGCAACACGGAATACGCGTGAACGCGCGCCGTAGTAGCCTTTAGCAAGTTTCAGAATTTTTTTGTGACGCTTACGGGCAATGACGCCACGCTTTACACGAGCCATGAGTTATTCCTCTATTCTTGACTAAAATTAACGAAGGCGCAGCATGCGCTCGACTTTTGCCACGTCAGACGGATGCAGCAAGCTGCTACCGCGCAGTTGACGCTTACGCTTGGTCGACATTTTGGTCAGAATGTGGCTCTTGAAAGCGTGCTTGTGCTTGATACCGTTAGCAGTTTTCAGAAACCGCTTAGCAGCACCACTTTTAGTTTTCATCTTTGGCATGTTCGGTACTCCGCATTCAGTTGATAAACATAATCAGAAGGCCTGCCGTGCCCTGTTGATTACTTCTTCTTTTTCGGGGCGATGACCATAATAAGCTGGCGTCCTTCCATCTTAGGATGCTGTTCGACAGAACCGTACTCGAGCAGGTCAGCTTCAACCCGCTTGAGGAGTTCCATCCCCAGCTCCTGGTGGGCCATCTCACGGCCGCGGAATCGCAAGGATACCTTGGCCCTGTCCCCATCACTCAGGAAACGTACCAGGTTGCGCAGTTTTACCTGGTAATCCCCTTCCTCCGTCCCTGGACGAAACTTGATTTCTTTTACTTGAATCTGCTTCTGGTTCTTCTTCGCTGCGGCAACCTGTTTCTTCTTCTCGAAGATCGATTTGCCGTAGTCCATCACCCGACAAACAGGTGGGATTGCATCGGCGGAGATTTCCACCAGGTCCAATTTGGACTCTTCAGCAATACGAAGCGCTTCATCAATCGAGACGATGCCAATCTGCTCGCCGTCAGCGCCAATTAACCGAACCTCGCGTGCCGAGATATTCTCGTTGATCGGGGCTTTCGGTGCAGCTCGTTTATCTTGTCTCATTTCACGCTTAATAATAATTACTCCGAATCTGGGCGACCACGCCGGGAAACCGCTTGCGCGAGGAACTCAGCGAACTGGGCGACGGGCATCGAGCCCAGGTCAGCACCTTCACGAGTACGCACAGCGACAGTCTGCATCTCGACTTCCCGATCTCCGATAACCAAAAGATAGGGAACCTTGAGCAAAGTATGCTCACGGATTTTAAAGCCGATCTTTTCATTTCTCAAGTCGGACTTGGCACGAAATCCGCTTTCGTTGAGAGTTTTTTCAACTTCAGCGGCAAAATCGGCCTGTTTATCAGTGATATTCATGATCACTGCCTGGGTCGGAGCCAGCCACGCAGGGAATGCACCCTCGTAGTGCTCGATCAGGATACCGACGAACCGTTCGAACGAGCCGAGGATCGCCCGGTGCAGCATAACCGGGTGCTTACGGCTGTTATCTTCGGAGACGTATTCGGCTCCCAAACGGATCGGCAGGTTAAAATCGAGCTGCAGGGTACCACACTGCCAGACGCGACCAAGGCAATCTTTCAGCGAGAACTCGATCTTCGGACCGTAGAAGGCGCCCTCACCCGGCTGCAGATCGTACGCAAGGCCCGCGCTGTCTAGCGCAGCGGCCAGTGCAGATTCAGCGCGATCCCACAGCTCGTCGGAGCCAACACGTTTTTCCGGACGAGTGGACAGCTTCATTTCGACTTCGGTGAAGCCGAAATCGCGGTAAACGTCCATGGTCAGCTTGATGAACGCGGCGGATTCGGCCTGCATCTGCTCTTCGGTGCAGAAAATGTGGGCGTCGTCCTGGGTGAAGCCACGCACACGCATGATGCCGTGCAGCGCACCCGATGGCTCGTTACGGTGGCAGGCACCGAACTCGGCCAGGCGCATCGGCAACTCGCGGTAGCTCTTCAGGCCCTGATTGAACACCTGCACGTGGCACGGGCAGTTCATCGGCTTGATGGCGTAGTCGCGGTTTTCCGACTGAGTGGTGAACATGTTGTCGGCGTAGTTGGCCCAGTGCCCGGATTTCTCCCACAGGCTACGGTCAACAACCTGAGGCGTCTTGATCTCCAGGTAGCCGTTGTCTCGCTGAACCTTGCGCATGTACTGCTCGAGCACCTGGTACAGGGTCCAGCCGTTCGGGTGCCAGAACACCATGCCCGGCGCTTCTTCCTGGAGGTGAAACAGGTTCAGGCGCTTGCCGATCTTGCGGTGGTCGCGCTTTTCAGCTTCTTCGATGCGCTGGATGTAGGCCGCCAGCTGCTTCTTGTCAGCCCAGGCCGTGCCGTAGATCCGCTGCAATTGTTCGTTCTTCGCGTCACCGCGCCAGTAGGCACCCGACAGCTTGGTCAGCTTGAACGACTTGAGAAAGCGTGTGTTCGGCACGTGCGGGCCACGGCACATGTCGACATATTCTTCGTGGTAATACAGGCCCATGGCCTGTTCGTCCGGCATGTCTTCCACCAGACGCAGCTTGTAGTCTTCGCCACGGGCGGTGAACACGTCGATCACTTCGGCGCGCGGTGTGACCTTCTTGATCACGTCGTAATCTTTTTCGATCAGCGCGTGCATGCGCGCTTCGATAGCGGCCAGGTCGTCCGGAGTGAAAGGACGCTCATAGGCGATATCGTAGTAAAAGCCTTCGTCAATGACCGGGCCGATCACCATTTTTGCCGTCGGGTACAGTTGCTTGACCGCATGGCCAATCAGGTGCGCGCAAGAGTGGCGAATGATCTCCAGCCCCTCTTGATCCTTGGGCGTGATGATTTGCAGGCTGGCATCAGCGGTGATCAGGTCGCTGGCGTCCACCAGCTTGCCGTCGACCTTGCCGGCCACGGTGGCCTTGGCAAGACCTGCACCAATGGATGCGGCGACCTCGGCTACGGAAACCGAATGATCGAATGAACGTTGACTGCCGTCGGGAAGAGTAATAGTTGGCATGGCGCCTCCTCTCCTAGTGGTGACCCCTACCAAAGGTCACGTGGGTTGGGATGAGCCAGTACAAGATCCAACACCAGGCCGTTCAGTGATGAACGCCTGCCTTACAGCGGCAGGAGCCTTTCGGCCAACCGATAATCGAACCAGAGTGACTGGAGTGAACTCAAAAAACGTGGCAAGGCGGCAATGGGCGCGCCTGGAAATAGCCAAGCGGGTGATGCTAGCACAGATGAACGGTCATCGCGCCTGCCCTGCCCTGCGAAACATAAATTCCCGTGTTTGATGCCTGCAAAAGTGAACTTGGGCTGTACGAAAGCCCTCAAACCCGCTGAGAATCGCTGTTTGCCCACGAATCAAAGGAGCACTTCATGATGCGCTTTACCTCGACCCTCGCTCTCGCCGCTTCCCTGACCCTCCTTTCCCTTGGCGCACAGGCTGCCGCCCCGTCGAACTGGCCAGCCGGTGCGCGCGACAGCTTTATCGCAGACTGCAGTTCATCAGCCCAGCAGAGCGTTGATGCCAAAACTGCCAAAGACCATTGCGAATGTGGCGCGGACAAGCTCAATGCCGAATTGAGCACTGCTGAAATCAAGGAACTGATGACCAACCCGAACGCCAGTCAGGCGCTGAAAACCAAAGCGGTCACCGCTATTTCGTCCTGCAAAGTCGTGAAGAAAAAATAACTACGACCCCTGATCAGACGGCCATTTGACTGAAAAAACAGCCTGAAAACTGCCATTTCGCACAAATTACGCAGCTTTTACGGCTTTTTTTAACAGCTGATATTTCGCAGCAAAGCCCCGTAGATCGGGGCTTTCAGCCGACCAAGGCACTAAACGCAACGCTATTGATTAGCAAACAATGCCTTGGGGGGGCTTACAAGCCGAACATTTCGACTATGATACCCCGGTGTGCCCAGTTGGCCTGAGCAGCACAGCACTACTGAAAATATATGTTTCTTGGAGATACACCATGTCTAATCGCCAAACCGGCACCGTTAAATGGTTCAACGATGAAAAAGGCTTCGGCTTCATCACTCCTCAAGGTGGCGGTGACGACCTGTTCGTACACTTCAAAGCTATCGAAAGCGACGGTTTCAAAAGCCTGAAAGAAGGCCAAACCGTTTCCTTCGTGGCTGAGAAAGGCCAAAAGGGTATGCAAGCTGCACAGGTTCGCGGCGAGTAATTCTCCGCTGAGCTAAAAAAACCCCGTCCATGTGACGGGGTTTTTTATGGGCGCTGCAAAAGCCGCAAGGCGATCAGCCGCAGTTGACCCGCGTGATCACCAGGTTGTCGTCGGTGTTCAGGTTCAGACGGTCGGAGCGGTACTCCAGGGTGATCATGTCGTTAGGCTTGAGGATCCGTGCGTTCTGCGCGCCGGCACGGGTACGCGCCTGCTCCAGCAATTGAGGCGAGGCTTTCTGGCCGATGGCGAATTCGGCGGCCTTCGATTCGCAGCGGGTGTGACCTGCATCGGCAACGGCGGCATCTTTGCCTGGCTCAGGTGCACCCGGGGTGCTGCAACCCGCCAACGCGAGTGCTGCCAACAAAGTACCGAATGATGCGAGCTTCCAAGGCATGAAGCCTCCTATGAAAAAAATGGACAGAGATCGTGCGACAGCGATCTGGCGGTTTGGTTTCAAGACGTAAATCGCCGAAGGGTAAGTCTGCCTGACTCACGGCGAGCATTCGCTCGATCAATCGTCACCAGATATGAACGAATTCAGTAGATGTCGATGTAGTCAAACGGTGGCTTTGGCCAGTTCTGCTGCAGCGCATTGAAAATCTGCCGGACCCAGACTTCATCACTGGCGGCGACGTTACCGACATAACCCGAACCTTTGGCCCAGGTCTCGAGGCGAAACAGCAGGCCATCGATGTCGACTCCGCCTACGGCCTTCCCGGACGAGATATAGGCGATACCGCCCTTGGTCACCCGCAGTTGGGTATGTTCATCGTCACTGGCACTCGCGAGCAATTCGCGCACGGCCTTAAGCGTGAGGTTCTCGGGGTTGTTCAAATCGATCTGCACCTGGTGTCCCCGGTAGTTGAATAGGCCAACAGTGTCGCACAGCATCGGCCTCATCCCGAAACGTCTCATGCCTAAGTAGCACTGCCAAACGCCGCGCAAAAATGGTTAACTGCCCCGGTTAAAAGCGCGCTCCAGCGCACTGCCCAGCATTCCAGCCCCGTGAGCCCCGACCATGAGTACCGTAACCCTCCAAGCCGACATCAAAGCCAAGTGGCCTCAAGGACAAAGCTCCTACAGCCCCGGAAGCACGGAGGAGTTGGCCATCATCGGAATCGACCTGCTGGTCAAGGAACTCGGCACGCAGGCCGCACAGGCCTTCATCGGCCAGGTATTCGAGAAATACCCGGCCGACCACATGGGCGCCCACAACCCCGAGCGCGAATAAGACCCGGCCGGCGAACGCCGACCGGCAAACAGCTTACTTCAGACGTGCCAGGCGCTCGGTCAGCAGATCGAAGAAGCCTTGGGCGTCGCCGTTCTCAACCCAGAATGCGTTCTTCGGCTGCTTGAGGCCGTCATACCAGTCGACGACGGTCTGGCCGAAGGTAGGGCCTTCGCGGCTGTCGATCACCACGTTGACTTCACGGCCGCTGAACAGGGAAGGCTTGAGCAGGTAGGCAATCACGGTAGCGTCATGCACCGGGCCACCGGGGATGCCGTAGTGCTCCATGTCACCCTTGACGTATTCATTGAGAATATCGCCCACCACCTTGCTCGCATTGTTCTTGATGTCGGCAATCTGTTTCAGGCGCGCGTCACTGGTCAGCACCTTGTGGGTCACGTCCAGCGGCAGGTAAGTCAGCTTGACGCCACTCTTGAGCACGATTTCAGCCGCGACAGGGTCTGCGAACAGGTTGAACTCAGCCACCGGGGTGATATTGCCGCCATTAAAATGCGCCCCGCCCATCACCACCACTTCCTTGATGCCTTGGGTGATCTCCGGCGCCTGGGTCAACGCCAGTGCCAGATTGGTCTGTGGACCGAGCATGGCGATAGTGATGCTGTGAGGCTTGGCGGTGCTCAGGGTCTTGATCAGGTAGTCAACGGCATTGCCTTCGGCCAGGCCTTTTTTCGGCTCATGCACGGCGACCCCGGAAATGCCTTCCTTGCCGTGGATGTTCTCCGCATAGATCGGCGTGCGCAGCATGGGTTTCGGCGCGCCGGCGTATACCGGGATGTCCTCGCGCCCTGCCCACTCGCGGGCCAGGCGCGCGTTGCGGGAGGTCTTGTCGAGGCGCACGTTACCGGCGACGGTGGTCAGCGCACGAATGCTCAGCTCCTGCGGGGAAGCCATGGCAAACAGCAACGCCACGACGTCATCGGCGCCTGGGTCGGTGTCGATGATCAGGTCGATTTTTTCCGCCGCGTGGGCGCTGGCTGCGGTGAGTGCGGACAAAAGCAGGACACTCCGAAATAGATTCTTCAGGGTTGGAAGACCACGTTGCATGAAACACTCCTTGTCGTAGGGAAACTCTAGAAGGTAACGCCGGACACCAGCGCGATATTGCAATACGGCTGGCATTCGCCCGTGCGCACCACCGCGCGGGCCTTGCGGCTGAGCTGCTTGAAGTCTTCATGGCTGACCAAACGGCGCTCGCCCAGGGCGGCCTGTTCGGTCAACACATTGAGTGGCGTCAGCGCAGGCGGCTGCTTGAGCAGGATTTCCTCGGCCAGCACGTGGCTTTCCACCTGCATCTCGCTGAGCACAATGCGCAGGGTGCTGATGAAATCCGGAATGCCCTGGGTCAGCGCCAGGTCGATCAACTCGACACCTGGCGGCACCGGCAAGCCGGCATCACCGATCACCAGGATGTCACCGTGGCCGAGGGATGCGATCACGCGCGACAGCGCAATATTGAGCAATGGTGTCTTTTTCATGAGGGCATAAAACCTTGTACGTCCTGCAGCGTAGGAATAGAGGGTTGCGCACCGGCCCGCGTGACCGAAAGCGCGGCAGCCACCTGGCCGAACCGGATGGCCTCGGCTTCGCTTTTGCCGTTGGCCAGCGCCGCGGCAAAACCACCGACAAAGGTGTCACCGGCAGCCGTGGTGTCCACCGCCTTGACCTTGGGCGCCTGCAAATGCTCGAAGCCTTTGCCATCGGCAAACAACGCGCCCTGGGCACCCAGGGTGATGATGACTTTACCGGCACCCGCCTTGAGCAGCTGCGTCGCAGCCACCTTGGCGCTGTCGAGGGAATCGACCGTCACACCGCTCAGGGCGCTGGCTTCGCTTTCGTTGGGGATCAGGTAATCGATCGAGGCATACCATTCCTCCGGCAGCGGGCCACTGGCCGGTGCCGGGTTGAGAATCACGGTCTTGCCCAGTTCACGACCGCGCTTGAGCGCCTGACCAACCGTGTCCATCGGCACTTCCAGCTGACAGACGATGACGTCTGCCGCCTGCACGACCGCATCAGCTGCCTGCAACGACGCAGGCGTGAGCTCACCGTTGCTGCCGGCCACGATCACAATCGCGTTCTGGCTGCTGTCATCCACCACGATCAACGCCACGCCGCTGGAGCCATCCACGGTGCTGACGGCCTGGCAATCGATACCCTCCACCAGCAGCGCATCACGCAATTGCGCGCCGTAGGCATCGGTGCCCACACAGCCGATCATCGCCACCTCAGCGCCAAGGCGTGCAGAGGCCACCGCCTGGTTGGCGCCCTTGCCACCCGGAACGGTGGAGAACGTCTGGCCGATCAGGGTTTCACCGGCGCGCGGCAAGCGACTGGCGCGGGTGACCAGGTCCATGTTCAAGCTGCCTATTACCACTACTTTTGCTGGCATACATCAGTACTCATCAATTCGGTTCAGCGGTATTGGGCGAACACACCGGCAAACGGCGCCGTCGACTCACGCAAAACAATGCTCGGCGTCACGATGCGCTGATCGATCGGCAGTTGGGGTGTTGCAATTCGTCGCAGTAAAAGCTCGGCCGCCGTCTCGCCCAGTTGCACGATCGACTGCCCGACCGTCGTCAGCGCCGGGTACACGTAACGGCCCATTTGAATGTCATCAAAACCAATCACCGACAGCTCGCCAGGCACACGGATATTGCGTTCGGCTGCTGCACGCAACACGCCGAAACCAATCATATCGTTACTGGCGAAAATCGCGCTGGGCGGGTTTTCCGACAGCAGCTGTACCGCTGCGGCATAACCACCGATGCTGGTGAAATCACTTTCCTCGGTGCGATTGGCTGCCACTTCCACCCCCGCCTCACGCAGCGCGCGGTGATAGCCGGCCAGGCGCATTTGCGCCACGCGGGTATGACTGGGGCCGCCAATGCAGGCGATGTCGCGGTGACCGAGCTCCAGCAAATGCCGGGTCGCCAGGTAGGCGCCTTGTTCGTGGTCGATACGCACCAGGTCGACATCAATGCCGTCCAGTGCTCGGTCGACAATTACCATGGGGGTGCGCACCGCGCTCAAGCCTGCGGCAAGGCCACTGTCGTCGCCGCCCACCGAGGTTACGATCAGGCCGTCGATGCGCTTTTCGAGCAATACGCGCAGGTAGCTGCGCTGCTTTTCGGCGTTATCGTCGGAGTTGCAGAGGATCACGCAATAGCCATTACGCTCGCAGTAATCCTCGATACCCCGCGCCAGCTCGGCAAAATACGGGTTGAGGCTGTTGGGCACCAGTAGGCCGATGGTCGCAGTGGTCTTGGCCTTGAGCGAGCGCGCGACGGCACTCGGCACGTAGTCCAGTTGCTTGATCGCCGCTTCCACCTTGATGCGCACAGGCTCGCTGACCGGCCGCGTCTTGTTCACCACATGGGACACGGTGGTGTAGGAAATACCTGCAAGCGCGGCCACATCCTTGATCGTTGCCATGGTTCAGCCCCGCCGACTGGCGCGCTGGCTGCGGTAGGTGTCGAGGACCACGGCAATCACGATGACGGCGCCGGTAATGATGCGTTTGGTCGGCTCCGTGGCACCGATCTGCGCAAGGCCGGCGGCCAGCACCGAAATAATCAGCACACCGAAGAAGGTGCTGATAACCGAACCACGTCCACCCATCAGGCTGGTGCCGCCGATCACCACGGCGGCGATCACTTGCAGCTCCAGGCCGGAGCCGGCATTCGGGTCCGCCGCTTCCAGGCGGGAAATCTGGAACAGTGCCGCCACCCCGGCCAACAGGCCCATCAGGCTGAACACCAGGATCTTGTAGGGCTTGGGGTTGATACCGGCCAGGCGCACGGCTTCTTCGTTGGTGCCGATGCCGATCAGGTAACGGCCGAATACGGTTCGGGTCAACACCAGCTGAGCGGCGATGATCACCAACAAGGCAATGATGAACGACGGCGAAATCCCGAAAGCCACCGGGTTCGACAGCCAGGCATAGGAATCACCGATATAGGCGGTGCGCGAGCCGGTCATCTGGTAGGCCACGCCACGCGCCATTTCCAGCACGCCAAGGGACACGATAAACGACGGGATGCGCCACGCCACGGTAATCGAACCGGTGATGGTACCTGCCAGCGCGGCGCAGCCCATCCCCAGCAGCGCGGCCGGCAACACACTCCAGCCCCAGCCGAGAATCGCCACGCTGACCGCCGAGGCAGCCAATGCCAGTACCGAGCCCACCGACAGGTCGATGCCGCCGATGATCAGGATGAACGTCATGCCCACGGCCAGCACCATCAGGTCCGGGATCTGGTTGGCCAGGGTGCTGAAGGTGTCATAGGACAGGAAGTGGTCGCTGAGCACCGAGAACAGCGCAATCATCGCGAGCAAGGCGCCGGCCAGCCCCAGGTAGGTGCCCAGGCCGTAGAAGTTGCCGCCGGTTTTGCCCGGGGAAGAGGTGGTTTTCATGGGGTTTCCCTAAGCACTGCGTCGTTGAGCAGCGCGTCACGTTTCTGATAGCCGGCAAAGGCGGCGGCGAGCAATTCGTCCTGGGTCCAGCTGTCGCGCTCAAAGGTCTCGATCAGGCGCCCGGCGGACAGCACACCGATGCGATCACAGATCAGCATCAATTCGCGCAGGTCACTCGATACCACCACCAGCGCTTTGCCCTGGCGCGTCAATTCGCCGAGCAAGGCATAAATGTCGAACTTGGCGCCGACGTCGATGCCACGGGTTGGCTCATCGAACAGCATGACCGCGCAGTCGCGCTCCAGCCAGCGGCCAATCACGACCTTCTGCTGGTTGCCGCCCGACAACTCGGACACCAACTGCGCCGGGCTGGAACTGCGGATGCGCATGGCGTCGATCTGGCGCTTGGCCAGGGCGGTTTCGTCGCGGCTGTTGACCACGCCGCCACCGGAGATTTCCGGCATGTTGCCCAAGGCAATATTGGCGCTGATGGATTGGGTCAGCAGCAGGCCTTCGCCCTTGCGGTCTTCGGTAATCAGCGCGATGCCATGGCCCACTGCGTCCACCGGCGAGCGAATGCTCACCACCTGGGCTGGCGAACCCAGGGCCACGGTGCCGCTGTCGGCCAGGTCGGCACCGAAGATAAGACGCAGCAATTCAGTGCGGCCGGCGCCGATCAGGCCGGAAATGCCATAGATCTCACCGGCACGCACCTCAAAGGACACATCGCGAACCTTGTCCGAGCGGGTCAAGCCTTTGACCGTCAGGGCCGGGCCGCCGATGGTGCGCGGCCCCAGGTCGATCTGCTCACCCAGCTCGCGGCCGACCATCAAGGTCACCAACTGCTCGCTGTTGTAGTTGGCCATCGGCTCGACGCACACCAGCTTGCCGTCGCGCAGTACTGCAATGCGCTGGGCAACACGGGCGAGTTCTTCGAGCCGGTGGGAAATATAAATGATCGCCACGCCCCGAGCCTGCAGGCGGGTGATTTGTTCAAAAAGCATCTCGACTTCACGGGCCGTGAGCATGGCCGTGGGCTCGTCGAGAATCAGTACATGGCAGTCGCCGATCAGGTTGCGGGCGATCTCGACCATCTGTTGATGGCCAATGCCCAGCGTCCCCACCAGGGTGTCCGGGTCGATCGCATCCAGGCCCACCTGGGCCATGGCTTCGATCGCGGCCTTGCGCAGCTGCTTGCGGTTGATCCAGCCACAGTTGCGGGGCAGGTTGTCCAGGAACAGGTTTTCGGCCACGGTCAGGGTCGGCAGCAGGTTTAGTTCCTGCATGACCATGCGCACGCCCAGCTCTTCAGCCTGGGTGCGGCTGCCGGGCCGGTAATCCTGGCCATTGAACTGCATGTGCCCGGTGGTCGGCGTGACCAGCCCGCCGATGATTTTCGACAAGGTGCTTTTACCTGCGCCGTTCTCACCGGTCAGCGCCAGCACTTCCCCACGATTGAGCGTCAGGGTGATGTCGGACAGCACCGGTTGGGCATAGGTCTTGCCGATACCGCTGACCGAGAGGACAGCGTTCGGGGCGGAAGATGACATAGGAAAATCTCCGGGCGCCCGCTCAGGACGAGCGGGCGCTGTTGGGTGCTGCCAGGATTACTTCTTGAGGACGAGTTCGACCGGGGTTTCGATCACGCCGTCTTTGGACTCGACTTTTTCACCCTTGACCAGCTTGAGCGCGTTCTGGATACCGAACACCGCTTGCTGCGCGGCGGCTTGGTCCGCGGTCGCCAGCACACGACCGTCTTGCAGCATAGGCTTGATGGCTTCGATATTGTCGTAGCCAACAACCAGTACCTTGCCGGCCTTGCCTGCCGCACGTACGGCGGAGACAGCGCCCAGGGCCATGTTGTCGTTACCCGCCAACAGCGCCTTGAGGTCCGGGTATTCGCTCAGCATGGCGGACGCCACTTTCTGGCCCTGGTCGATTTCCCAGTTACCCGATTGGGTGGAAACAATCTTCATGCCTGCCGCGTCCATCGCATCCTTGTAGCCTGCGGTGCGCTGCTGGGCATTGGTGGTGGTCGGCACGCCTTCGATGATGCCGACTTTGTCGCCCGAGGTCAGTTGCTTGGCCAGGTAGTCACCCACCAGCCTGGAGCCTTTACGGTTGTCCGGACCTACGAACGGAATATCGAGGTTTTTGCTTTTGAGCACGTCCGGGTCAAGGCGGTTGTCGATGTTGACGACCTTGATGCCGGCATCGGAAGCTTTCTTCAACACGGTGACCAGCGCCTTGGAATCCGCCGGCGCGATCACGATGGCGTTCACTTTGGCGAGGATCATCTGGTTGACGATATCGATCTGCGCGCTGGTGTCGGTTTCGTTCTTGATCCCGTTGGTGATCATGTCGAAATCGGCAGCGTGTTCTTTCTGATAAGTCTTGGCGCCGTCCTGCATGGTCACGAAAAATTCGTTGGCCAGGGACTTCATCACCAGGCCGACCTTGGGTTTGGCGGCGGCGTCATCGGCAAAGGCAGAGGAAAGGGGCAGAGCAGCGGATGCGGCGGCAAGCACAGCGACAGCAAGAAGACGTCCAGCAAATGGCAGCTTCATGGGTTCACTCCGATCTTATGATTATTGTGAGCAACGCTTGCACTGTGAAACATCTCGCAAACGTTTGCGTTGTTCAAACTATGAGAACCTTGTCGAGATTTGTCAACGGGTGAAAAGCGTCTTTCATCCAGGCGCTCGGTTACCTTCCCTTACACCCTGCGGGTCGCAGGATTGAACCTCAGCTTCTCCCGGTCGCTGTCTAAAACGACAGGCTATGGCGCCCAAGTCACACACCCACCGTTGATATTCCATCATGGTTTTCGGACAACCGAACGCAATACCACCCTGCTGTTCGGAATGCCGGACGAGCAGGCTGCCCACTCATCTTAAAATTCAATATAAGTTGTTTTAAATCAACACGTTAATTTATGACCGCGAACATCATGGGCTTGGTACAAATCCTGCTCTTTCCAAGCACCTCGCGGCATTCAGAACGGCCCGGGTGTTCTCGATGAACCTGCTACAGCACTCATCAAAAACCAGAGAGAAAAATAATGAAATCTGCACTGAAGACTTTTGTTCCGGGCGCCCTCGCCCTTCTGCTGCTGTTCCCCGTTGCCGCCCAGGCAAAGGAAGTTGAAACCAAGACCAAACTGTCCAACGTGGTGATCCTCGCCACCGGCGGCACCATTGCTGGCGCCGGCGCCAGTGCGGCCAACAGTGCCACGTACCAGGCGGCCAAAGTCGGCATCGAACAACTGATCGCCGGCGTTCCTGAGCTTAGTCAGATCGCCAACGTACGCGGCGAACAAGTGATGCAAATTGCGTCCGAAAGCATCAACAACGAAAACCTGCTGCAACTGGGCCGCCGTGTTGCCGAGCTGGCCGACAGCAAGGACGTGGACGGTATCGTGATCACCCACGGCACCGACACCCTGGAAGAAACCGCTTACTTCCTCAACCTGGTGGAAAAAACCGACAAGCCAATCGTGGTGGTCGGCTCCATGCGCCCAGGCACCGCCATGTCGGCGGACGGCATGCTCAACCTGTACAACGCCGTGGCCGTTGCCGGCAGCAAAGACGCGCGCGGCAAGGGCGTGCTGGTGACCATGAACGACGAGATCCAATCGGGTCGCGACGTCAGCAAAATGATCAACATCAAGACTGAAGCGTTCAAGAGCCCATGGGGCCCGCTGGGCATGGTGGTTGAAGGCAAATCCTACTGGTTCCGCTTGCCTGCCAAGCGTCACACCATGGATTCCGAATTCGACATCAAGACCATCAAGAGCCTGCCGGACGTTGAAATCGCCTACGGTTACGGCAACGTGAGCGACACCGCCGTCAAAGCCCTGGCCCAGGCAGGTGCCAAAGCCATCATCCACGCCGGTACCGGCAATGGTTCGGTGTCTTCCAAGGTAGTGCCGGCCCTGCAGGAACTGCGCAAGCAAGGCGTGCAGATCATTCGTTCTTCCCACGTGAATGCCGGCGGTTTCGTTCTGCGCAATGCCGAACAGCCTGACGACAAGTACGACTGGGTCGCCGCACATGACCTGAACCCACAAAAAGCCCGGATTCTGGCGATGGTTGCCCTGACCAAGACCCAGGACAGCAAAGAGCTGCAACGGATGTTCTGGGAATACTGATCCCCGCAAACACAGGTAGAGGCGGGCTCACCCGCTTCTACCTTTGCTCTTACACTTCGATACAACTCCCCGCGCTGCACCACCTCGCTGAAAACGCTGCCAGACAAACCTCCTGAATTTTAAGCAGTTGCGAAAATCGTAACAGTTAAATACTGTATGCCCGTACAGCACACTAAGGAATACTCCGTGGCAACGTCCTCTTCTGCAGCGCCAACCCCTGATGCGTACGCACGCCTTGCCGTTCGCGTGCAAAAAATCATCAATTCGACCAATGCCCAAAAAGCCAAGGCAGCCTTGATCTTTCGCTTGCCGGATGAGCCTGAGGAGGAATGGGCGCGCTTGCTGGAGGAGATTGCGGAGAACGACAACGTCACCCTCGCCTACCGGGATGACGGCGGCGTGCAGATTTTCTGGGTTGTGCCGAAGGAAGATTGATTCAATGAGTGGCCGTTTTATTGCTGTTTTTTGCCTGTTTTTTGCCGTTACAGCCCACGCCCAGGCGCCTCGAACCTTCAGCGAGGCCAAGAAAGTCGCCTGGAAGCTCTACGCCCCGCAATCCACGGAGTTCTACTGTGGCTGCAAATACACCGGCAACCGCGTGGATTTGAAAGCCTGCGGTTACGTACCGCGCAAAAATGCCAACCGTGCCGCACGCATCGAATGGGAACATATCGTCCCGGCCTGGCAGATCGGGCATCAACGCCAGTGCTGGCAAGCCGGCGGGCGCAAAAACTGCACGCGTCATGATGATGTGTTCAAGCGGGCCGAGGCCGACCTGCACAACCTGGTGCCGAGCATTGGCGAGGTCAATGGCGACCGTAACAACTTCAGTTTCGGCTGGTTGCCGGCGCAACGTGGGCAGTACGGTTCATGCCTGACCCAGGTAGATTTCAAGGCCAAAAAAGTCATGCCGCGCCCGTCTATTCGCGGAATGATCGCCCGAACGTATTTTTACATGAGCAAACAATACGGCTTGCGCCTGTCAAAACAGGACCGCCAGTTGTATGAAGCCTGGAACAAGACCTACCCGGTGCAACCCTGGGAGCGCCAGCGCAACCAGACTGTGGCGTGTGTGATGGGGCGCGGTAACGAGTTTGTCGGCCCGGTAAACCTTAAGACCTGCGGCTAAGTGTGGGCGGGGTTGCCGCCCACTCTGCCGGTTATTGCGCAGTCTTGTGCTCGATAACCTCGGATTCGGTATCGTTTTTCTTGGCACGTGCGAGCTTTTCGGTCAGCAGCGCCTGCTTGGCTTCAGCCTCGGCCTTGCTCGCGAACGGGCCTAGATACACCTCGTCCTTGCCGTCTGTTTTGACGATATAAAAATTGAAACCATGTTCAAGCAGCCAGGCAGTCAGGTCGGTGATTGCTTGCAGCTTATGCCCCGGCGGGCCTACCCACACGTCCCATTCCTGAGCGGCAATCGCCCCGGTTTGTGGCTGGCTCTCGGTCACGGCAGGCTTGGCCTTGGGGGCGTCAACCGGTTTACCTTCCCCGCAACCGGCCAACGCCAACACCGCAATTGCCATCGCTACTTTACGCACTGCCCTGCTCCTTTAAGGATAAAGAGGCAACTTTATCATTCACTGTCTATTCTGGCCGTCATAAACGTTGGCTTAAACAATGCGAATGATGTATCGCAGACCTGTATGATGCCGCCATGGGAATTAATGTCGCCTCTATGCGTCCTAAAAGAGGCAGTCACAGGGAAGCGCTTAGCAGTAAGCTACACACATCCGACACCTGCCCTGTCTGAAACATGTGTCCTTAAAAGTAATCAAGGAGAAGTCCATGCTGATACTCACCCGCAAAGTTGGTGAAAGCATAAACATCGGTGATGACATCACGATCACCATCCTGGGCGTCAGCGGCCAGCAAGTACGAATCGGCATCAACGCCCCCAAGGACGTTGCCGTGCATCGCGAGGAGATCTACCAGCGCATTCAGGCTGGCCTGACCGCTCCAGACAAAAACCAGACTCCTTGACGCTTCACTCAGTAGCCAGCCTTTTCGTTCATTGTGATGGCTGGCGAAAACCCTTCCTCACGCTCGCGGTTCCTGCATGACCGGCGCGCTCTGTGCTTTCAGCTACGCTGCAAGATGAAACTGCCTTGGCGACTGGAACTTGTTGCGTAATTCGCGGCCGAATCCACTGACTATAACCCTACCATCAGTGTGCGTTCAGGAGCACGTCGATGAGACCGATTGCAAAACAACCGCTTGCCTCCAAGTCTTGGGGGATCGCCCTGCTGATAGGGCTGGCCTTCGTGGTGCTGGGATATGGCGTGAAGTTCGAGATCGAAACAGTCAGTGACCCCGGCAAGCGTTCGTCGATGGAACTTACACTCTTCTTGTGCGGTTACCTGTTCGTGTTCTGCCTGCAGCCTATCCAGAAAGCCATTTTGCGCAAATTATGCCAGCGCGCCGCGCAACGCGAGCATCCGAAAACCGCACGTTGATGGCCGCTAATTTGCTATCAGATTGCCGGTATTTACAGGTCGGCGGCAGGATCTATGCTTGGGCTTGCACGGTTTCTGAAAGGCGTTGACGCAGATGGATACCCTCAGCAAATCTCAAATCGAAGCGGCCCTGGCGGCGCGTTTGCCCAGCTATGCGATCACCTGTACGTTACACGCTGACGGCACCCTTTCCGCCATCCTGAGTGGCCCCGAAACCGACCATTTCGCGATTACCGGCATCGTGCGCGCGCACTACCGTGGCCCCGAGGCGATTGCCCGGCTTGCCAATGAAATCCTCAGGGAAATGGTGCTTTCGCGCCAAGGCATCAAGAGCAGCCGACTGCAGCCGCCACCCGACTCCCCTTCCTGCGCACAAAGCCGAGACCGCTAACGGGCTCGGCTTTTTCGTTTCAGCCTTCCGGGCGCTGCAAGCGCAACGTACCCTCTGGGGCACGCAGAACCTGCAGCCGCTGATAGTCGTTAATGCAGGCATGCGCCGTGACGATCGGCGTCAGGTGTGTAGCGGTGACCACCAGCACATCCGCGCCGGCCGCCTCCCCGGCACGAATCCCCACCGCAGCGTCTTCGAACACCAGGCAATCCTGCACCGGCACACCCAGACGCTGGGCGCCCAGCACGTAACAGGCGGGATCCGGCTTGCCGCTGGCAACGTCCTCGGCCGTCACCAGCACGGCTGGGGGCGCGATACCTGCCGCGGCCAGGCGACGTAACGCCAGTTCCCTGGGCGCAGACGTAACCAGTGCCCATTGATCACCGGGCACGCTATTCAGAAACTCGACAGCACCGGGAATCGCCACCACGCCCTCGACATCGTTGATTTCCGCCTCGGTAATCCACTGCGCTTCAACGTCGGGATCCACACCTGGCAGCGCCTGACGGGTAATGGTGTCAATGGCGCGTGCGCCATGAATGGTGGCCAGGAACGCCGCCACCTCCAAACCGTGGCGTTCAGCCCAGATGCTCCACACACGCTCGGCGGCGGCAATGGAGTTGAGCAAGGTGCCGTCCATGTCGAACAGGAAGGCGCGGTAACGCTGGTTAAACACAACTGAACCTCGGATGGACACTGCGTGGATTCCTCATAGGCGGTAACAAATAATCGGCCCGATGCAATCTACGGGTCACCTTCTCGCTTGTAAACGCCAGTAGCACCTGGCGGACCTGGCGTTTGGATTACAGGTTTGTAATGAACCTGTAAGCCTTGTCAGCACCCTCGCTTCATACAGTGGCGTCGTCAGTCACCCGCACCGGGTGGCACAACTTCCCACTGATGATGAAGGGCCGCACGATGAAAACTGCCAGCAAACTCTGCCTGATCGCCGCCAGCCTGTTGATGCTGGGCACCGGCACCGCCATGGCCGGCACTGTCGCGCCGGTCAAGGCCAACAACGTGGTGCTGGTGCACGGCTCCTGGGCTGACGGCTCGAGCTGGTCCGAGGTGATCACGCGCCTGCAGGCCGCCGGGCTGCATGTGACTGCCGTCCAGAACCCGCTGACTTCGGTGGCCGATGACGTCGCTGCCACCAACCGCGTGCTGGACCAACAGGACGGCCCTACCGTGCTGGTCGGTCACTCCTACGCCGGCACCGTGGTCAGCGACGCCGGGGCGAACCCCAAGGTCAGCTCGCTGGTATATGTGGCCGCCCGTGCACCGGACGCCAACGAAGACTTCGTCGCCCTGTCTGCCAAATACCCCAGCACGCCGGTGCGCGCCGGTGTCGTCGAGCACGACGGTTACCTGACGCTGAACCAGGACGCCTTCCTCAAGTACTTCGCCGCCGACGTGCCGCGCGCCAAAGCCCTGGAGCTGTTCGCCGTACAACAGCCGATCGCCAAAACCCTGTTCAGCGGCCGCACGGTGAATGCCGCCTGGCACACCAAACCGTCGTGGTACGCGGTGTCGAGCAATGACCAGACCATCAACCCGGACCTGGAACGTTTTCTGGCCAAGCGCATGAACGCCACCACCATCGAACTGCCGTCGAGCCACTTGTCGCTGGTGTCCCACGCCAGGGAAATCACCGACCTGATCCTTGAAGCGTCCGGCCGCCAGCCTTAAGCCACGCATTACAAACTTGTCATCATCCTGTTGGTTGGCTGTTTGGGGTGCCTGGTTACTGTGAACTCACTGCCAGCCCCGGCAGCCAACCCTTAAAGAGAGCTACTGCCATGAAACTGTTTATCTTGGGCTTTGCCGCTTTGCTTGCCACCGGTTCCGCGTTCGCTGCCGACACCGCCCCCGACGCTAACGTGATCCACGACAAAACCGGCTTCTTCGTGCACCTGGACGTGGCCAAAGTGCTGTCGAGCACCGACACCTACGGCCAATGCGGAATCGTCCCGGCGCAACTCAAATACCTCGACTCCCAGGACCGCGAACACGTGCTGGACTACCAGGTACAAGGCATCGGTTGCGCCAGTGACAATTGATCCGGCTAAACTTGCGCAACGCAGCGAACCAGGGCATTTCCCATGAACATCCTCGTAGTCGAAGACGAACCCAAGGCCGGCAATTACCTGCTCAATGGCCTGCAGGAACTGGGGTACTCGGTGAGCCTCGCCCGCGACGGCGTAGACGGCTTGCACCAGGCGCTGGAAACGCCCTTCGACGTGATCGTGCTGGATGTGATGATGCCGAAAATGGACGGCTGGGAAGTGCTGCGCCGCCTGCGCAAAGAGGCCGACACGCCGGTGCTGTTCCTCACCGCTCGCGATGACATCGCCGACCGCATCAAAGGCCTGGAACTGGGCGCCGACGATTACCTGATCAAGCCCTTCTCCTTCGCCGAACTGGTCGCGCGCTTGCGTACCCTGACGCGTCGCGGCCCGAGTCGCGAAGAAGAACAACTGCACATCGCCGACCTGCAGATCGACGTGCTCAAGCGCCGCGTCACCCGCAACGGCACGCGCATAACGCTGACCAACAAGGAGTTCGCCCTGTTGCACCTGTTCGCCACGCATCAGGACCAGGTGTTATCACGCTCGATGATTGCTTCGCGGGTCTGGGACATGAACTTTGACAGCGACACCAATGTGGTCGACGTCGCCGTGCGGCGCCTGCGCCTGAAAATCGACGACCCGTTCCAACTCAAGTTGATCCACAGCGTGCGGGGCATCGGCTACCGCTTCGACACCCAGCCATGAACCGTCGCCGCCATTATTCGCTGACCCTGCGCCTGGCGTTGATCTTCGCCCTGCTCGCCTTCGCCCTGCTCGCCACCTTGGGCGTTGCGTTGTACCGCGAGCTTGAGCGTGAGCTGATCAAGCGTGACGACGCCGCGCTGATCTATCGCGCCGACCAGTTGCGCAACCTGCTCAAGGACAGCAACACCCTGGACCTGATCAAGACCAAGCCGGAGCTGTTCCAGAACATGCTCGGCAACAGCGAGTCGGTGCTGAGCATCGCGGCGCCGGGGCAAAAGCCGTTGCTGCTGGTAAACCCGGGCAATATTGCAATGCCGGATGTGCCGCCTGTGCCCACCAACCGTGAACTGGGCTTCGCCGACGTTCACCATTTACCCGGTATCAATGGCGTGCCCTTCGCCACCGTGGCCGCGTCAATCGCCTCGGGCGACCTGGGCAGTCTGCAAGTCACCACCGGGCGCCTGATGACCGAACGCACGGCGATGCTCGCCAGCTATCGCTTGAGTGTGTTTATCCTCGCCAGCATCGCCGCAGTCATCCTCGCCATCGTCAGCTACCTGCTGGTGCACCGCGGGCTGGTGCCGCTGCGGCGCCTGGCCGTGCACACCCAGGGCATCGGCGTGGGCAACCTGGCCGAACGCCTCGACAGCCACGGCGCGCCCAAAGAGCTGCTGCCGATGATCGACGCCTTCAACACCATGCTTGAACGGTTGGCCAAGGGCTTTGTACAACTGGGCCAGGTGTCCACCGACATGGCCCACGAGCTGCGCACGCCGATCAACAACTTGCTGGGAGAAACCCAGGTCGCGCTGCAACAGAGCCGTAACGTCGAGAGCTACCAGCAACTGCTGGCGTCCAATGTGGAAGAACTCGAACGCCTGGCGCGAATGCTCGACAACATGCTGTTCCTCGCCCGTACCGACCCGGCCAGCGCACTGCGCCAACGCCAGGAACTGAATGCGGCGGATGAAGTGGAGCGTATAGCGGACTACTTCGAAGGGTTGGCGAGCGATGTGGATATCCACATTCTGGCCGAAGGCGAAGGCCTGATCTGGGCCGAACCGATGCTGTTGCGCCGCGCATTGGCAAATTTATGTGCAAACGCCATCAAGTACGGCGCACCCAGTTCGCAGTTGCTGATTCAGGCCATTCCAGACGCCGAGGGTATCCACCTGCGCGTCAGCAACCAGGGGCAGACCATTCCCGCCGAGCATTTGCCGCGCCTGTTCGAACGTTTTTACCGGGTGGATGAGTCGCGGGAACGTTCAGCCCAATCCAACGGGCTGGGGCTGTCGATCGTGGCGACCATCATGCAGCTGCACAACGGTCGCTACAGCGTCACCAGTGAGGCCGGAGTGACCTGTTTTGAGTTGTTTTTCCCCAGGCGCGAAGCCTGAACACCGCGAGCCGGGTCAACTGACCTGGCCACCGGCCTGCACCACATCAACCTGTGTGCTCCAGGCCACCTGCACCGCCAGGCGCAGGCCTTCAACGGTTGTCACCAATGGCATCGATGCCAGCCCGGTTCCCACCACCTGCTCCGGCAGGTTCGGCACATGGATGAAGCCACTGCGCACGCCCGTGCCGGCCAGCGCATGCTGCAACAGATAAAACACCTGATTGCACACAAAAGTGCCCGCCGTCTGCGAAACCGCCGCAGGCACACCGGCCTCGCGCAGCGCCTTGACCATGGCCTTGATCGGCAGTGTGCTGAAGTACGCGGCCGGCCCATCGACCACCACCGGCGTATCGACGGGTTGCGCACCCAGGTTGTCAGGGATGCGCGCGTCGTTAACGTTGATCGCCACCCGCTCCATGGAAATGCTGTCGCGCCCAGGCCCAAGCCCCGTGGCGATCACCATCGCCGGGCGCAATTGGGTGATCCACTCAGCCAGGCACTCCTCCACCAAGGCAAATGCACAAGGCAGTCGGCGCGCAACAATCTGCACACCCTCACCCAAAAGCATCCCATCCAACTGGCGCACGGCCTCCCAGGACGGGTTGACCGGGTCTTGATCAAAGGGCTCGAAGCCCATCAACAGTAACGTTTGCATCCTCGCCTCACATCAACAGGTAGAGCAGCACAATATTGACCACCAGCATCATCAGTGCCGTCGGCAGCTGCGCCTTGATGACCGCGTTCTTGTCGGGCAACTCCAGCAAGGCCGCCGGGACAATATTGAAGTTGGCCGCCATCGGCGTCATCAACGTGCCGCAATAGCCGGAGAACATGCCAATCGCCGCCATTACCGCCGGGTTGCCGCCATAGATGCCCACCAGCACCGGTACGCCGACACCGCCGGTCATCACCGGGAACGCGGCAAAACCATTGCCCATGATCACCGTAAACAGCGCCATGCCCAATACATACACCATCACCGCCACCAGTTTGAAATCCAGGTTGATATAGGTGGTGGTGACATGGGCAACCGCTGTGCCGACCCCGGCTTCATTGAACAGCAAGCCGAGCATGGCGAGCATTTGCGGGAGCACCATGGCCCAGCCCAGGGCTTCGGTCAGGCGCCGGGACTCGCGCAAGGCTTGTACCGGTGTGTCGCGGGTCAGCCAGCAGGCCAGGCCGAGGGCGATCAGGCAACCAATGCCCAGGGAGACAAAGGTGGTGTTTTTCGGATCCAGCAGCGGCACACCGCCGATTTC
Organism: Pseudomonas sp. Leaf15; assembly: GCF_001421425.1. NCBI lineage: Bacteria > Pseudomonadati > Pseudomonadota > Gammaproteobacteria > Pseudomonadales > Pseudomonadaceae > Pseudomonas > Pseudomonas sp. Leaf15. Next base: position 275,844 of record NZ_LMKI01000034.1, on the reverse strand, counting down.
GGTGTGCTTGAGCAATACCGAGCCGATCACGGTGGTCAGCGGAATGGCCAACGCCGGGATAAACAGCTTGTGGCCAAGCCGACCGGCACTGGCGCGGGCAGACTTGTCATGCAACTGGGCATGCGTGCCACGCCCCACGCCGCCCAAACCAGCGATCAAGGCCATGATCACCACGCCCACGCCGATAACCACCGGTGGCAAGCGCTCCCCGACCAGGAACGGAATGGCGAATAACAGCCAGAACACCGCGCTGGACCAGCGTTTGGGATGAGTTCGATCCATCAGGATCATGCCGGCGGTAATCAACAACAGAATGCCGGCCAGCCAGTACAGGTACTCAATCGAGATAATCATTGCGCAGCCTCCACCGGCGTGGCGACGGGCGTCATCTCGCGAGTAAGCCTGCGGTCGAACCGGTGCAGGCGAATCGCGTGGATGATAAACGCACAGATCGCCGTCGGGATGCCCCATACCGCGATGTGTAAAGGCTCTACATCAATTCCCGAACCGAGCAGGAAGGTGTGCATCAGCGCAATCGCACCAAAGGCGACAAAAATGTCTTCACCGAAAAACAGGCCGACGTTGTCGGTCGCCGCACACATCGCCAACACCTTGTGGCGCACCGTGTCCGGCAGCTTGCCGTAGCGTTTTTCCGCTGCGCCTTCGGCCATCGGTGCCAACAACGGGCGCACCATCTGCGGATGCCCGCCCAGGCTGGTGAGGCCCATGGCGGCCGTGGACTCGCGCACAAATAGATACATGATCAACAAGCGCCCGACTGTGGCGCGCTCGAAGCGGGCGATCCAGTTCTGCGCATGCAGGCGCAGGCCATGGCGCTCCAGCAGGCCAATGACGGCCAGGGGCAGCAACAGGATCAATTGCAGGGCGCGGGTCTGAAGGAAGCCTTCGCCCATGCTGGCGAGGATTTTTTCCAATGGGAAGTGGGCGGCAAGCCCGGTGGCGATGGCGGCGGCAGTCACCACCAGCAATGGATTGAAGCGCAGGACGAAGCCAACCACGATGACAAGTACGCCGATCAAAGGCCATAGGTTCACAACAGTTTGCATGACGATGAAGTCCTAGAATGCGCGCTGCGGCGCCATGACGGCAGGATGTGAACAAAGGGTTCACAGCATGAAAGTGGCGTGCAGCCCGACGTGGTTTTTTATTGTTGACCTGGAAGGTCGAGCGTCAGTGGCGGCAACTGTGCTGCTTGGGGGCGGGAGGTGTCCAACAAGAAAAATTGTTGCTGCAAACCAATAAATTTTGTCGGTGATTGGCGCCGGATGGCCCGGCGCTTTGAGGGCGTTCAGCTCAAGCGCTTGTGGAAAAAATGGCGTTTATGGCCCGGTGGGAAATCAGCAATGTGGCCAAATTCAGTGAAGCCCTGCTTGCGATAAAACCCGGGCGCCTGGAAGCTGAAAGTGTCCAGCCAGATGCCCTCGCATCCGCGCTCACGGGCCAAGTCTTCAGCCGCACGCATCAATCGTGTGCCCGTACCTTGGGTGCGCATCTGGTCGGGAATGCTCAAGAGCTCAATGAACAACCATCCAAAGGAAATCTCGCCGTAAAGACCGCCGACCACCTCTTGAGAAGCGGGGTCACGCAGCAGAATGCCGACCGTTTCGGACGGCATCTTGCCGGTGTGGCTGCGGTTGTAAGCCCTCAGCGGCGTGAGGATGGCCTCACGCTCCTGCGCCGTCACGTCGAACGATACTTCCATTGCCAATGCCATCACAGACTCCCTGGGTTGAATTCAATCGCCGCTCAGTATGCCTTGGCCGCGCCAAACCTGGGTGGATCTGCGCCAGGTTCATTAACCCAGCGGCGCTCAATAACCTTAAGTCGGCTCGACAGCATGGATCTCGTTCCATACCTATACTCAGCATAGTGCTGCGCGATACTGCGCAGCGCTCAGCGCAGTAGTGCCGACGGAGGCAAACGCTATGTACGCCGGACAAAAGAGTATGGCGACAACAAATGGTGAGATACGCTGCCAGATGTTTGCACAGATTATCTGCCTTTTATCGGTGGCGACGCTTTTCTGCTAAACCACTTTTTAACGCAGTAACCCGCCAAGCGGTCTGGGCAGGTATTGCCAAAATTCCAGCCAAAAAAAAGAGCCCACCGTTCGGTGAGCCCTTCAACACTCAAGGTTTTGCACGTGCCGCAGGTGCGAAACTCAGGCCAGCTCGGCCAAGTCTTTCACGTTAAAAGGCTTCAAGTCGGCCGAGTTACCCGATCGGATTTTCCTTACCCACTGCGCGTCACTCAGCAGTGCCCGCCCGACAGCGATCAAGTCAAACTCTTCGTTCTCCAATCGCTTTACCAAATTGTCGATCGCTGCCGGTTGGGAGCTTTCGCCGCTGAAAGCGCCGAGGAAGTCGCCGGACAAGCCCACAGAGCCGACACTGATGGTCGCAGCGCCCGTGAGCTTTTTGGCCCAACCGGCAAAATTCAGACCCTGCTCGCCGTCCAGCTCCGGGAACTCGGCCTCCCAGAAGCGCCGTTGAGAGCAATGCAAAACGTCCACGCCGGCTTCCACCAGTGGCACCAGCCAATCGGACATGCTTTCAGGGGTTGTCGCCAAACGGGCGCTGTAATCCTGCTGCTTCCACTGACTCAGACGCAGAATCACCGGGAAATCCGGGCCTACGGCTGCGCGTATGGCCTTGACCACTTCCGCTGCGAACCGTGAACGCTCCTTGATCGTTGCACCATTGAAACGGTCGGCGCGTTCATTCGTACCCGGCCAGAAAAACTGGTCCAGCAGGTAGCCGTGGGCCCCATGTATTTCCACCGTATCAAACCCCAGCCGCTTGGAATCAGCGGCGGCCTTGGCGAATGCCGCAATGGTGTCGGCAATCGCCTCATCATTCATGGCCTGCCCCAGCGGTTTGTGCGGGCCGGCAAGCCCGGACGGGCTCTCGAATCCTCCGGCAGGTGCCCAGTCTTCCTGGAAGCTGGGCGCAGCGCCTACGTGCCAAATCTGCGGCCCCATTTTGCCACCTGCGCTATGAACACCGTCGATGACTGCCTTCCAGCCTGCGAGTGATTCATCGCCATGGAAAAACGGGATCCCCGACATATTACGCGCGCCAGGACGATCCACCACAGTCCCCTCAGACAGAATCAACCCGACCTGGTTTTCCGCGCGCTTGCGGTAATAGGCGGCGATTTGCTCGTCAGGCACACCGCCCTTGGCGAAAGCGCGCGTCATAGGGGCCATTACAATTCGATTCTTCAGGCTCAAAGACTTGATCGTAAACGGCTGAAACAGAGAGTCGAGCTGGGTAGAACTCATGAAAAGATGCTCCGAGCGAAAAGGAGATCTGATGGTATAAGATGTATACCTAATATCAATAAGGCACTTATAAGTGCTCAGGTTTACGCGAGGAAACCACATGCAGGAACAAGGTATTCAGGCGCTGCAACAAAACCAGAGCCCTCCAGTCGTCTACGCCGCTGATTGCTCAAGCCGGGTATTGCTCGATCAGATCGCGGACAAGTGGTCCGTATTGATACTGGCAACCCTGTGTAAAAGCCCGCTGCGCTTCAACGAAATCAAACGTCGACTCGATGGAATAACGCAAAAAGCGCTCACGCAAAGCCTGCGTCGCCTGGAGCGTAACGGCATTTTGTCGCGCCGGGTCATTCCCTCTTCTCAAGTCGCCGTCGAATACAGCGTTACCGACCTGGGGCATACGTTGGAGGAGCCATTTCGTGCGTTGTACAGGTGGACGCTTCAATATTCTGACGCGGTCAAGAACGCCCAGGAGGCCTTCGATAAGCGTGCAGAAGAGCAGTAACACGACGGGTAAACGCTTAACGATGGCGGCGGGAGTGCTGAGAAGGGAGTTTTCCCACCTTTCGGTGAGCCCTTCCAGACCGCCCAGCAGAGCGGATTTTGTTTGGTAGGCGCGATTGGACTCGAACCAACGACCCCCACCATGTCAAGGTCTGCTTGCGCAAGCTGCAAGCCTTGGTGCTCTTGGATTTCACAGAACGCCCATTCACATCATGAGGCGTCAACAATGGCCAATTTTCGTTTACTTCCGTCCGGTAACTGGAATGCTCAGGTACGGGTAAAAGGTAACCCCTCTCAGTCGAAAACCTTCAACACGAAGGCCGAAGTAGAGTCGTGGGCAAACCAGCTCGAAGCCGTGACAATGGGGCACAAGCACCACACCATCTATACGTTGGGCATGACCTACTGCGACACGATGCTCAAGGGTAAAGGTAGCTACGACCACGCACTGAAGATCGTAGAGCATCTGGGCAGGCACTTCACTCAGCCCATTAACGAAATCACGCCGCAGATGGTCAACGACTTCAAGATTATGCGATTGAAGAAGGTGAAGCCGTCCACGTGCAGGACGCAGCTCGCATTTATGTCCCGATTCTATAGGTTCGCCAAGCGCGGCTTGCTGATCGACATTCACAACCCTGTCAGTGATATCGCACTTCCAAAGCCTGATCGATCTTCCGATAAAGTAATTAGTGCAAACGAGCTTGAGCGGTTATTGGCGAAGCTGTCAGCCATTATGAAACCCATTGTCGAACTGGCATACGAGACTGCCATGCGACGCTCTGAAATCCTGAAGCTGACTAAAGACTGCCTGCACCTCAAGGAGCGCATTGCCGATGTGATTGACGGAAAGAATGGAACACGGTCAGTTCCCCTCACACATCGTGCAGTGGAGATTCTTGAACTCGCGCAACTGTGTGCCACCGTAGAACGTCACCCGAACAACCTGATCTTCCCCGTCACTCCGCATGCCGTTTCTCAGGCAGTGCGATTGGCAAGAGTGAAGGCAGGATTAGATAGCAGTGTCCGACTGCATCAGCTCAGGCACACCAGAATCACCAACGTAGCTAAAAAGGGATTCAATAACGCTCAGATCATGATTGTCTCAGGGCACAGAGATACACGATCCGTAGCGCGATACTCCCACTTGAATGTCAGGGACGTACTACACCTGATCGACTGATCAAGCAGGGCAGGCAACCATGATGACTTAGTTGTTGGCTGCCTCCCCCCCCTTTGATCGAAGCAATCAAACACCTCAGCCTTGACCTTGAAAAGAAACTTAAAAAGAGTTGACAAAATCACTCAACGGGTATTTACAAATGAGAGTCATTCGCGTATAATGTTACATATATAGAGGAAAACGATGCCACCCCCTTATGGTGAGCCTGTTAGATTACTAGTCGTTTCTTGACAGCTATATTGATAACTCTCTCCTCTTATTGCTAGAACCACAATCATCACAGATTGTGGTTTTTTATTGCCACCCCAAAACACACCTAACTCTTTATAACCAATCCTCAACTGGAGGTACCACCATGCCCGTCGTAAAACGCTGTCTAACTTGCAATAAAGCAATGATCGGCTTTCGTAGCCACGCCGTCACTTGCTCATCTACCTGTCGCGGAATTCGCTGGAGGGCAAACAAAACACCATTGGTGTCTCTGAAGCTGGCATTCCGCATCCATCACTTTGAAGCAATCAAAGAAGCTGCTAAGGCATCTGGCGCATCTATTAACAAGTACGTGCATGGCCGTCTAACTAAAAACTTGGAGCTTTCACAATGAAGGTATTCCTCAATGAACAAGCTGTTTTTCAACTGAAAGCGCTAATGTGTCGAACTGGGCATAAGAATTATCAGCACTGTCTACAGGTGTTGATCAGTACCGTCACCAATAACCTTAGACGTGCAGACGAGAGGAAAGCTGCACGTATATGATACATACCAACCCAAAGGATAAATAATGAATACTCATACTGGCAAAGTTTTTAACACACCAATGCTTGAACGTCACTTAGCAGTCAAGCAAATTCAGCACTACCAGCATCTCCAGCAGTCGGCATTATCAACTAGTGACAAGCAAGAGTTCAGACGTACTACTAACATTATTGACAAACTTTCGACAGAGTATGGCGCTTCATTACTTCATGAAGCTCGGGCGCAATCCAAATGAGTACCAGCTTACATCACGTCCACAGGGGACTTGTAAGGGCATTTGAACGGCAGCGTGCAAAAGGAAAGACACAGCAACAAACCACACAATTTGTACAGAAGGCCGACGATAGTAATGATGCAATCATCACGAACCATGCAAAAACCAGTAATGTATTCAGCACCAGTACTAAGCTCAGCGATGAGCAATACAGGACTGCAATCATCGAAGCAGCGTTAACTCACATCAGACAGAAAAAGGAAAAACTATAATGACCACTAAAGTATCCATCAAAGGCGCCGCTCCGAAGTTTGACGAGCAAGTTTTGAAGCAGCGCCAAGAGGCTCGACATATTGTTTATGATCAAACTGATGAGTGCACTGCTCTCGTTCGTGGTGAGATCCCTGTTCAGTTTCTGACCAATGTAATTGATCATCATGTTAAGGGTTACACGCTAAGCATGAAGTATCCACCCTCTTTTGGCTCTGGTAGTTACTGGTGTCGTATGGAGAAGCCTGACACCATCAAGATTGGTGAACGCCAAGCGCTTGATGCCCAAGTGAAGCTTGAGTACATCGCTTGGATTGAAAGCGAGCATGATAGGTATAAAAAAATGCTCACTGAGCAACTGCTTCAAATAGCAGAGGCTAAAGAGAAAAAGAAAGAAGACGACAGGCGAGCTAAGTTACTTTCAGAGGTCGAAAAGGAAGTACTCGAAACATTTGGTGATTTGGGTATCCCTGAGTAACCCAGCAACACACGCTACAAACGACAGCAGCCAGAAGCTCCCACAGCGGCTTTATAGGGCGTTCCCGATGCAACTCTGTCCATCATGACCCCGACAGCTACCAAGGCTGTATGGGGCTTTACGTGCCTTCTGGAAAAGTATGAGGACGGCACGAGCAACATCTCGTTCTTAGTTGGTTGCCCATTGTTTAACGATTAAGCAACAAACGCGCAAGTCGGGAAAGCAAACAAGAAACCCCTTGACAAATGCGAATCATTCGCGTATAAATCCACCCTTACAGATAGCACCAAAAAGTATCAAATCAAGTCTCATGCACTCGTCTGGCTCACCCCAGATCAGGATCGCATGGGTTTTTGTGCGCCTGTGATTTATCAAAACCCACCGGCAGATACCCGAGAGGAAATGCCTATGAATTGAATTTGAAAAGGAGAATGGAAATGCACCAGGCAATCATTAAACCAACCAACCCTCTGTCCAAAACGTGCCCGGTATGCGGTGCCGAGTTCACAGCCCTGCGAGTTACAGCAAAATATTGTGGTCGGAAGTGCAAGGATCATTCAACCAACGGAGTACGTACGGTACGCAAGGCTGCATCCGAACAACCTCGGCGCTCTCGAGGCAGAACTGCCCCTCGCAGACAGAATGCAATTGCCCCCCTGCTACGCGTCATGAACCAAAGTTTAGAAGTTGCATTTGAGGCTTCTGAGGATGGCACGGCTTATCCGAAGCTAGTGCGCCATCCTGACCCGCAATGGTTTGACGATTACATTATGGGTGCGTGCTATGTGTCCATGATTGCTGATAATGGTCGCCTTGATGTAAGCCCCGGGGACATTCGTAAAATTTGTAAGCTTGATGACATCTCAGTCAAAGGTGTTCAATCGTTGATCTGGAATCATCAAATTTTGCCCGTCAGTGAACGACATGCTCAACGGCTGGTCAAGGTTGCAGGCATCGCCCTTAATGGCATTGAGATGTACCTAGATCGCCATCCAGCAATCAAAGCCAAGCTCACCTCGTTATCAAACGCGGGATCTGATGAGTTCGAGCGCGAAAGCGCTAAGATTGATAGTCAATTCTTTGCCGATTGGGAAGAACAGAAGGCAAACCAGACCACGCTTAGCGAGTCACATTTAGCGTCGGATATATATAGCGAAGCGTGAAACGGTGAAGCGTGCTCTGTTTTGTTTTCTCCGGGGATCACCCGGAGATAAACTTAAGGAAATATGAGAGAAGATGAGCAGGAAAAACCATAAAAATTAAAAGGATGATCATCATGTCGTTACCACGACATAGCTGTATATTCCTTAGCCTTAGCATGTGATCACTATCGTAGTTACGATAGGAATAGGATCCTGAGTAGACTCATAAGACAGATCAAAAGCGGGAGGGGGTTCTCCCCTTTTCCTCCCAAAAGCATTCGCTTCGCTCACTTGCGTACACTGATTGTATCAGGGGTAGTAAATCTCTCTAATCAATCACCTCTGGTTGCAAACCAATGTACGCGCCCTGTCTTCTGTGTGAAATACACAGGTAGTTTACCCAGTGGGTATCACTGTGCATCGCACAGAAGACCGCACTACAGACTCCTAGCTTTAACAAACCTGAATAGCTAGGCATTGAGCTCCAATTTACTACCGCAATGTTTGCACTTAATAGCCTCCACTCTTACAGACTCAGCACAAAACTGGCACTTTTTCATGCCTCCGAAGCTTCCAGTATCAGCAGCCATTTGCTCTTTGTTCTTAGCCATTATTACCCAAATAAAACCAATAACCGGACAGAGGAAAGCAACAACCCACATTGCAAGGGGCTTAGCTTCCATATTATTTCCTAGAGAAAAGGAAGCTAACATCATCAGCGGCACTGCAGGGGCAACCATAGAGAAAAATAGAAGCAAACCAGAGCGTCCTTTTTTGTTTGCAATAAACGAGATAAGAACGCAAAGAATGATAAATACAATAAGCCAGTGTATAGGTTCCATTTGAATTTTCCTAAATTTAAAAATATTCTACTTGTCGCGTTACGCTTTGTTTTACTGAACTAAGAAGCCCTATATTTGTTGAAGGCTTATTTTCGCTATTTTAATAATAATGTGCCGCCTGCATCATTTTATTTTGCCTATATAGGGTGTAGGGAGCGTCCCGCACATCACCATCTGCGATTTATCCATACTTACCATCAAGTATGCAGATAGTGGACAACGGTGAACAACGTGATCATCCAAGGCTTTATCAGATGCTTTATCAGGTTCTTTATCAGGGGTAATAACTGAGCCAATACAACGATACTCTTGAGAGAGAGCGGCTGTGCACCTGATTGTACGCAGCCTTTCGTCACTCCTGACTAAGCAGCGGCCACATCCTCTACGAAATCGTAGAATTTAAACAATTCGGCACAGGATTTCAAAGTTTCGAAGCATTTTCGTTTACTTTCCCATGCTCATCTCTCAAAGCTTCTACAGCAACAGGCTTATTTATCACTGATATGGAGCTGGTATCAATATTGTCGCTATACTTTCTCAAGATAATTTGTACTTCCTTACCTTCCCAATATGATTTTTCATTCTGGAACGTGGCACCAACCTTCGTCTTCACCATCTCCGTCTTTTGACTTTGTGGACGCCCGTATTTTTGAGTGAGTAAAGCGACCACCGCATCGTAATCATCTATCTTCGTATTGAGTACAATTTCTCGGATCAAGGAGTCATGCGTCAACACGCCAGCTGTATAGCCATGCAAACCTAGAGAAGGCACAGCAAACAGAGGGTAGTAACCTTGAAATGGACGTTGATAACAGATTTCGGCAGGAACAGTGTAGTCCGCTGGACACTGCTTCATCTGATAAATCAGTTTCTCATCAAGCTTAATTCCTAAAAAAGTGGTGGGCTCTTGGACCCATCGCGTAGGTTCAGCATTTTTCTTAGCCCCGAACACCGAAGTTGCCAAACAAAGAATTGCCAATGCCGTTGATAGCTTTACGTTCATTACAAACATCCCTTTGCGAGCTTCCATAAAAATACTCAAATGTATCATCTGGTGTGTCACCATCTGGTGTGTTCCCGATTAGAGCACAGACGCCCATCATTCGGGAATGCAGAAAAATCAAAATCTCAGAAAGACCTTCGGGCAACGTGTGCGTGATCTACGCCATAGTCAGGGCTTCAGCCAAGAAGCATTTGCTGATAGGTGCGGCTTTGTACGAACATACATGTCGCGCATTGAGACAGGCACAGCGAACCCCAGCCTTGAGGCCACCAAAGTGCTTGCAGACGGTCTGGGTCTCTCCCTATCGGAGCTGTTACAAGGACTCTGAAGCTCATCACACATGGTTTACGGATGACAGCCATGCAAGACAACATAGCCACAGCAGATGTACTAACCCTTTTATGGGAAGGGCAACTGGCCTGTGCGGCAGCCATTGAAGAATTGGCATTGTGGGCAAGGACGACAGGCTCACCTGAAGCTCATGAAAAAGCACTCAACGCACTCGAAACTCTAGATGCGAACGCATCAGCCATTACCGCAAGTATTCTCAAGCTTAGGGAATAGAAAATAGTCGAACAACAAACATTACAAACCTAGAACTACCATTCAAATAATGTTATACTGGCTCCTAGAGAGATTTTCAGGAGCCAAGATATGACCACCAATACCATCGATGTAGTGAGCTACTACCGCGTGTCGAGTCAAGGACAGGGTGAAAGTGGACTGGGTCTTGAAGCTCAACGTGAGTACATCACTCGTGCAGCCCAACAGAACGGCTGGATCATCATCGGTGAGTTCGTAGATGTCGTGTCGGGTAAGTTGGCAATTGAAGATCGTCCAGAGGGTGCCAAAGCTTTAGCCCTGTGCAAACAGACGAAAGCAAAGCTGGTAGTTGCCAAGTTGGACCGGTTGTCCCGTTCAGTTCACCACATCGCCCGTCTGTTGGATGAGACGATGGATTTCAAAGTGGCAACCATGCCGCAGGCCGACAAGTTCCAACTTCATTTGTTCGCCGCACTGGCTGAGCAGGAGCGATCCTTCATTGCCAGCCGTACAAGAGAAGCTCTGGCAGCCCTACAGGCTCGTGCTGATGGTGGTGACGTACAGTCTGTTGAAAAGATTGCACGCCGTACTGCGGCATTGGAAAAAGGTCGTACCCCTACCAACCGGGCGAAGGCCAGCAAGGCTATTCAAGATCGTGTGAGTTCGTGGCAAGAATCAGTGCGCGATCCGATAGATCTTTGTATCCGCAAGGGCGGCCGCACACTGCAACAGGTGGCTGATTGCCTAAATGGTAAGGGCATCACCACAAGCCGGGGCGGTGAATGGTCGTCAATCCAAGTAAGTCGAGTAATGAAGAACCTTGGGCTCCAGTTCCCGTTGAAATAAATCGCTCTCAAAGCCTGTAGAAGCAACGATCAATGTTGAGTGTGTGCATGCACCCGGAATCTGTATAGGACCACTCAAGAAGCCTGGCAGGCCGCTTCCATCGGATTTGGCGATTTAAGCCACCCACCCTTCGCCACAGAAGTCAGGGCAGTTAAGTCTAGTCGATCAATACCCTCGGATTCCATCACCATCAAAATACGCTTTTTCGCCAAACCTCGACTTTGTATTTGCAGGATTATGGGAATATAAACGACACACAAGCTTGAACCACCTATCCTTATATAGGAAGCCGCGCAGTTGAATTCACGTGATCATAGAGTTGGTCACACGGATTCACTTTAAGGTGATCTTTCAGCACCCCGTGACTCTGACCCAGTAAGACCTGCAGCGCGCCCATTCGAGTCGCTCTTTGTCCGTCGCTGGCTTACTGGTTTAACATGAACCACAGCTTCTCGACGTTGCTGAACCATTTTGAAATCATTGAAAGATGGCCGGACTTTTTTTACTTGGACTGACTTAATCACCTTTCCTACGGACTTGGCGGCGGCTTGGAGCGTCCATGGGCAGCGGTGACCAAGGATAACCTCTCGCAAAACAAACACTCGGTCATCAAAAGGTAGAAAGTGCTTACCATCAGCACCTTTAACTACCGCATCACTTTTAAACCCCACGATAAAGCGCCACTCCCGCTCATAAGACCAATCTTCGTACTTCGTAGTCATGAGCTCTTCAATGGCGTTTATATTAAGATCACTTAAGACCGGGTTCTCTCCAAGCAAGTGCGTTAGCCGATCCGATGTGTATCGGACCTCTTTGGGAGCTGCATCCACCACATCAAACCCGAGACAAATACCTTTGTGCTTGTCCCCATAATGCGCCCACATCACCGGACTTTGCCATGTTCGACTCAGACAAATTAGTCCGAATGTTTCACTCAACCGCATTTGCGCATATTTCATAACTTTGCGAGCTTTATTTTCGCCTATGGATGCACCGAGCAATTCGAAAGGATCATTTAGCTCATCTATTGTCGATAGCTTAACTCGACGCTCCTTTAGGATGACCTTGGCCCAATGCTCAGATGTTAGGTAATACAGGCGCATCTCAGCCCCCCCTTATTTCCGTAATAATACCCGCTCAAAAACACGACCGACTTGAAACTCCGAGCAGCGTGCCTGCTTAGTTAGCGATATCTATTTTTCGTCTCACATTAGAGCTGATCACAGAAAACCATCAACAATTGATTTCAAGCATTTCAAGTCGTAGTTAGGTTTTAATATGATGCCGTACACAGCACGCAACTGTGTGACGGTAAGCGCCCATAACATAAATGCTTTCGGTATCTCACCTTAAAAATCATCTAGCAAAATAATGTTGATTCACTTCCAAATTACTGTATACGGGCGAAACAATACCCTGGCGATCACCACGACTTGCTATATAAAAGTGGTCTAAGTTTTCAACAACTAAAACAAAACCGCCCAACTCTTTATCTAGCTTCGGACAACCAAGCGCATAAAGAAATAGCGGATTATTCGGGTACTTCCCCGATTCTCTAGCAGCAGTTATAACTCTATCAATCAACTCCCGATAATACGGAGACCTTGTCTCAAATGACGCACTAATAATAGGCTGCGCAATCTTTAGGTAAACATCAACCAAGCGGACCCCATCACTGAATGAGCGCCCAAATCTAAATGTGTAATACTTATCGTCTGAAACTGTAATTTTTGCCAGCCCGCAATATATATACCGTCGATACATATCTGGGACGTTATTATCTATAGGAACAAAAGTGGACTTCACCACCCCACTATAACCATCCAACACAATCTTCTGCCTGCTATCCCACCCACCATTCAAGAGATTTTCTATTGAATAACACTTTGGATTGGCAGCCCCTGAGCTCGTTTCAGAGTAACCACTTGGGATATATTTTAGTGGACTTTTTACATCAATACGCATCCCATTAAATTTACCGGGCACGGCAAAGTATTTTTTAGGTCGAGCATTTCCAAAAATAATCTCACAATCAGCGGTTATCGAAAGTCGCGGCTTCCTGGGTCGCCCCATTTTAATAGCAACTGGAATTTTGCACTCAACCTCATAAGCACAACCATCAGCATGACTGCGATCCGCGTTTATAGCTGTCTTAAAGTGCGGACTAACCTTAAAGGTTGATTTCCCAAGATTTACACAAACATAACCTGCCCTGCACTTTGGGTCGAGACAGGCAAAGTCTCCCCTATCAGCAATCAAACCTTGCCGGTACAACTCCCCCACCTCATTAATCCCCACTTCTCTTTGGAGACTTACGCAGTACGCACGATCCATTCAACCCACCGAAGAGAGAATTCGAAAAAACCTAGCCCTAGCCATAACTACCCCATTAATCAATGGCGAGGTTATCAAAGTAAATGAATTTTCGCCATAAATCCCCCGAAAAAGGTGATCGTGCACGTCTGAGCGTTTAAGCAACTCGGACAGGGTGACCGCTTCGAGCTTGGATGGAGGTACCTCCATCCAAGCTCGAATCCACGACTTTTTCCGATTTTTTGGAATTCAATCTGAGGAGAAACGAATCATCACATCATCGTGGTAGATTTTTTGTCGCGTTCGGGATATACACCGGAGATGACATGACTAACCAACAGGAGGTTGCGATGGCCAAAATAACCAGTTTAGATACAATATCTAGCAAGTTCGGCATTGACCCAAAGGAGCTTGAAAAGTTAGACATCATCGACACCCAACTTACTGTCGATACAAACTTGTTTATTGACCCTCTGCTCCTACCAGAGAGTAAACACGAAGAAATAAACACTGGCGCAGCAACAGCTTATGAACAACGATTTGAATTTATAATAAAATTACTCGCCGCATCGAAACAAAAAGGCGATATCACGTGGAGAAAAGCGGAAAAACTATTCAATTTCTCCGAAGTTAGCTGGACTTGTCTGGGCTATAGCTCATCCGTAAGAGGCTCAGGATTTGGTCCAGAGCTTACCTCTAGCACACTAGAAACTGCTGCTCAAATAGTAGCTTTAGGAGTCACAGATATTGACTTCTTCATGGGATTATCACTATTTGAGGAGGGTATTGGCCCTGACAGAATCAGTGATATGACCACAAACATAATACTTCCTCACCTTGTAGAATTCACAATTAGACAAAATAAATCACTAAACCTCCCAACAAAGGGTTTCAAGATCAAAGATGAAATTATTTACCTTCCCGAAAACCCATACTCGAAAGACCCCTTAATATTTGTTCCAAGAGACATTGTTAGGGACTTGCCAATAGCCAGTGATTGGAGTGATATTTCTCGCATTGCACGAGAAACCGAAGAATATCGGGAAAAAGTGAGCGGGGGCATAGGAAAAGTATGGGCTACTATGTCAAAGAAAAGAAAGCAAGCACTCCGAGATAATGCACTCAGAAGCAAAGAGTCGTTTGAGCAGATACTTGAATTGCTTAAGGAAGTTCCAAAAACCCCCTACAACTTTGATGCAGATCGAAATGGAGAGGCATTCTGGACGCGACTAAAGGATATTGCTGAGCAACACCCGCTAATAGTAACAGGCACCCCCCAAAAAATAACCGATCTAGAAGAAGCAAAAAAATTAGTCGACACAATTATTAAACAATTTCAAGACTTAGTCGAAAACAAAGGAATCTGGAAGGAGCTTTGGTCTGACGATAAAAAACCTCGCAGAGAAAAAGCCGCACAAAGGTTATTCTTTGTTATTGCATACTCATACTGCAAAGCCAACAACTTAGATGTAACACCAGAAGCTGATACTGGAAACGGCCCAGTCGACTTTAAATTCTCGTTCGGCTTTAACACTAGAATTGCAGTAGAAATTAAGCTCTCAACAAACGATTTAGCGCATGGCTACACCAAGCAACTTGAAATATACAAAAAAGCTGAAGATACTCAGGTTGGAGTATATCTAGTTATTGACGTAGGCAGTCTAGGCCAAAAATACAACGAAGTACAACGAATGAGACGAGAGGCAATTGAAGCAGGCCAAAAAACATCAGCAATATACTTAGTTGATGGGAACAGGAAAGAGTCAGCAAGCAAACGCAAATAAAAATGATCAAGAAGAAGTTTGAGCCAGAAAACCCGCAAAAATAATTTGACACTAACTGGCTCAGCTTCTCTAATATCGCTCGACTGACTGGGCTACTCGCTTTCACTTCGAACCATCATGATTTATTTCTCCTTTACATCCAAACTATTACCATTCAACACTGCGTCAATTATAACCTCCGAGAAGTATGGAGAGTATTAGGGCATTTCTATTCTAGACCCTACGACATCGGCAGGCACAAAAAACCTCCATGCGGAGGCTTTAGGTGTCTCTGAAATCCACTTCCTTTCTCCTTATGCTTTATATCCGAAACATTTGCGATAGCTAACATTAGAGGATACTTTTTTCTAGTGCCCCACAATTTATTATTATATTAATTTTGTATTATGGGCATTGGACTTGCTAAGCCCTATGACTTACCTGTACTGACATTAACATGGCACTAAAACGATGAGTAACGGCTATGCAGCTAGTTTTCAAGTAGCTCCAAAGCGTCAGCGGGCTCGAAGCCATGCGTATCTCTATGCCATTTAAAGTACTTCTTCGTTTTCTCGCTCCAAGCAGGTACGAAATTACCCAACACACCATCAATGTAACTCGATATAGCAGCAGGTGCTTCGAGGGAGGGATGCCTAACAACCACCCCGCTCTTTACCGAAATATATCCGAACTCAAAAAGTGGGTCACATCCCATACGGCACATAGGGGCTGCAATATTTTCGATATCCAGCTTTTCCTTTCTGTCGCAGGAAGCCCGTTTTTTGATGTGCGCAGCAACCAGCATGTTACGGGGATAGTCGTTTAAGCAGATGCAGCATGTACCAGTGGCCAAGCCTTTAAAGAGGTGTTTCACGATGAAGCGGTGCTCGTTTCTTGTCGACCTCGTAGCAGAACCATCCGTCTCCATCTGGAGACTAATTTCAACCCGAGCCGCTTCGAGACTTATAGGCTCATCAGCAAGCTCGTGCAGCTCCTCGTAGCGATCAATAATCGCTGCACTGTCTGCTTCGGAGAAGCGATTGAAAGACATACGAGGCTGGCTTTCGGTGCAGTGCAGGATGTCAGGATATGGAATAGACACATGGTGTACATCCGAAACGAAGTAAACGTTCTCCCAAGTGATGCCCTCACTGACGTCTTTAAACCCCCACAGATGAAGAGCAAGGTCTCGATTACGAGTGCGATGAGTAAACCTCGCCGCAACTGTAACCACGCCTTTGACGTTGAAGATGACTACGTCGTTTGGAGCCATTCTCAGCCAAGCAGCTTCGGTATTGCTGGGCGATAGCCCCCAGATATAAAGCTTGCCCGAGGGATTCTCTGCTCGAAGTATCGCAGCAAGCGCAGGATCAAGAAGATGCACGATATCGTCAAGAAAGATGGGGTTGAGTATGGTGTTCTGAAGATTCTTCCTCGCAACCGGATCAGAGCAAGGCTGGTACACAATTGCGACAGTCATTCCCCTCTCCTTGAGTACTTCACAGCATTGCCCTTGGACTTATCAACGGGATACTTCTCTGCATTCAGCTTGATTTTGGCTTGAGCCGCCGCTGCAACGTCGATCTGCAGCCTATCGCCCAGTCTCAGCAGGTAAAGCAGAACGTCGGCCATCTCTTCTTCAACGGCCTTTGCTGCCTTATCGGAAAGAGCAGCACGCTCACTCTGTTCAGCAGTGACCCATTGAAAGAGCTCTGTAAGCTCCCCCACCTCACCGGACAATGCCATCACTAGATTCTTGGGGCTATGGAACTGATCCCAGTCCCTCTCGATAGCAAACGCAGCCAGATCGGACTGCAGTTGTTTCAGTACGTCCATTCCGACTCCATTCACCATGATCAAGATAGTGTGGACGCTAACGACTCCGACAAAGCCTGTCTAGTCGCCAACACATCACACGTTCACCAAAACCATTCGACAACACAACACCCCACCTTCCCCTCCAACGAAATATAGAAGAGTCACAGCCCAAAACAGGTCTTTTAGGCGTTCACATTGCCCTGTGTGAACGAAGCCTATATTTTGTGAACGTTCTGCCCACCTTTCGGTGAGCCCTTCCAGACCGCCCAGCAGAGCGGATTTTGTTTGGTAGGCGCGATTGGACTCGAACCAACGACCCCCACCATGTCAAGGTGGTGCTCTAACCAACTGAGCTACGTGCCTGCTGTGAGGCGGCATTCTACGGAATTCCGAAGGTGTGTCAACCTCTTTTTTGCAGCTAACCCTATGAATATGCGAATTTTTTATTTGTGAAAGGCATGCCTTGGATTTTTGGGTGGCTGGCAGGCAATTTTCAACTCAGGTAGGATCGGCGCACTCGTAAAAAATATAAAACAGAGGTTCCAGGATGGCGAACACCCCCTACCCCCAGTCGTATTACGCCGCGTCCGCGAATGCGGCTCCGCCACGTCCGGTGCTGCAAGGTGAAGTCGAAACCGATGTATGCATAATCGGCGCCGGTTACACCGGCCTGTCCAGCGCGCTGTTTCTGCTGGAGAACGGTTTTCGCGTGACGGTACTGGAAGCCGCCAAGGTCGGGTTTGGCGCCTCGGGCCGTAATGGCGGGCAGATCGTCAACAGCTATAGCCGCGACATCGATGTGATCGAACGCAGCGTCGGCCCCAAGCAGGCGCAACTGTTGGGGCAAATGGCGTTTGAGGGCGGCAGGATCATTCGTGAGCGCGTGGCCAAGTACCAGATCCAGTGCGACTTGAAGGACGGCGGCGTGTTCGCTGCACTCAACAGCAAGCACATGGGCCACCTGGAGTCGCAGCAGCGCCTGTGGGAGCGCTATGGCCATACGCAACTTGAGTTGCTGGATGAGCGCCGTATCCGCGAAGTGGTGGCCTGTGACAACTATGTCGGCGGCCTGCTGGACATGAGCGGCGGGCACATTCACCCGCTCAACCTGGCACTGGGCGAAGCCGCGGCGGTGGAGTCCCTGGGCGGCACGATTTACGAGCAATCGGCGGCGGTGCGCATCGAGCGCGGCGCCAACCCGTTGGTGCACACCGCCGAGGGCAAGGTCAGGGCCAAATTCATCATCGTGGCGGGCAATGCCTACCTGGGCAATCTGGTGCCGGAGCTGGCGGCCAAGTCGATGCCGTGCGGCACCCAGGTCATCACCACCGCGCCGCTGGGCGATGAACTGGCCAAGACCTTGCTGCCACAGGATTATTGCGTCGAGGACTGCAACTACTTGCTGGACTACTACCGCCTCACCAGTGACAAGCGCCTGATCTTCGGCGGCGGCGTGGTGTATGGCGCACGCGACCCGGCCAACATCGAAGCGATCATCCGCCCGAAGATGCTCAAGGCCTTCCCGCAGCTCAAGGATGTGAAGATTGACTACGCCTGGACCGGCAATTTCCTGCTGACCCTGTCGCGCCTGCCACAGGTGGGTCGCCTGGGCGACAACATTTATTACTCACAAGGCTGCAGTGGCCACGGCGTGACGTACACGCACCTGGCTGGCAAGGTGCTGGCAGAGGCGTTGAGAGGCCAGGCAGAGCGTTTTGATGCGTTTGCCGACTTGCCGCATTACCCGTTCCCGGGTGGGCAACTGTTGCGCACACCGTTTGCGGCACTGGGCGCTTGGTATTACGGGCTGCGGGATAAGTTGGGGTTCTGATTGCGATAGCTGGCTGCCGACGATGGCTTTACCTTCGACCGAGGTGAAGCCATCGCAGGCAAGCCAGCTCCCACATTGAATAGAGGGAGCTTTGGAAGTAGCTCAAATTAAAATATCAAATCGCAGACACAAAAAACCCCGGTCTTTCGACCAGGGTGTTTGCTATCGGATCAAAGCAGCTTAACGCTTGCTTTGTGTTCCAAGGCGTTCAGTGGGCCTTGAAACAGATATGGCGCAGCGGACGGGACTCGAACCCGCGACCCCCGGCGTGACAGGCCGGTATTCTAACCGACTGAACTACCGCTGCGTATCGCTTGACCAGTTGAACGTAAACCCTCAACTGTCTTTAAACATCTGACTGATCAGCCTAAGCGTCTCAATCTCAAACCCGACAAATCGGACCTGGAAAATATGGCGCAGCGGACGGGACTCGAACCCGCGACCCCCGGCGTGACAGGCCGGTATTCTAACCGACTGAACTACCGCTGCGCGTCGGTGCAACCTTTAACGTTGCGTCTTGCCCGAAGGCAAAACTCTCAAGAAGTGGTGGGTGATGACGGGATCGAACCGCCGACCCTCTGCTTGTAAGGCAGATGCTCTCCCAGCTGAGCTAATCACCCTTTGCTTCGTTGAGGCCGCGAAATTTACGCAGGTAGCGGACCTAAGTCAATAGCCTGCTTGAAGTTTTTCTGAAAAAGACAAAATTGCTTCAAGACGGCTACCCGCCCTACTCGCTGTAAATCATCTTCTTGCTCATGCCGCCGTCGACCACAAACTCTTGCCCGGTGACGAACCCCGCCTGACGCGACAGCAGCCACGCCACCATCGCCGCCACGTCCTCAACCGTGCCCACCCGGCCCGCCGGATGCTGGGCATGATCGGCATCGCTCAAAGGCTCGGCACGCCGCGCCGCAGGGTCACGCGCATCGATCCAGCCAGGGCTGACGGCATTGACCCGCACCTCCGGCCCAAGACTCATGGCCAAGGCGTGCGTCAGGGCCAGCAGCCCGCCCTTGCTCGCCGCATAGGCCTCAGTATCGGGCTCCGATTGACGCGCACGGGTCGAGGCCAGGTTGACGATCGCACCGCCATGGGCACGCAGGTACGGTGCGCAGTGCTTGGCCAGCAGCATCGGCCCGCTGAGGTTCACCGCCAGCACGCGGTTCCAGTACGCCAGGTCGGGGCTTTCGAGGGTGATATTGCGCGGGTCGGCCACCGCGGCGTTGCACACCAACGCATCCAGGCGCCCAAACTGGCCGAGCACTTCGGCAACGCCCTGGGCGACCTGCTTCTCGTCAGCCACGTCCATGGTGATAAACCAGGCGTTATCACCCAGCACCTTGGACACCTTGGAACCGCGCTCGCGGTCCAGGTCGGTCAACACCACCTGCCAGCCTTCGCTGATCAGCCACGCCGCGATCCCGAGACCAATGCCCCGGGCCGCGCCCGTCACCAGCGCAACACGGCCGTTACCGGCCGCCGCCGCTTCCATGGACCACTCGATCACAAGGCCGCCAGCCCGCGAGCCAGGTCAGCTTGCAGGTCGGCTACGTCTTCCAGGCCCACTGCAATGCGGATCAGGCTGTCACGGATGCCGGCCGCTTCACGCTCCTGTGGCGCCAGGCGCCCGTGGGAGGTAGTGCTCGGGTGGGTGATGGTGGTCTTGCTGTCACCCAGGTTGGCCGTGATGGAGATCAGGCGCGTCGCATCGATAAAGCGCCAGGCGCCGTCTTTGCCGCCTTTTACTTCAAAGCTCACCACCGCGCCGAAACCACGCTGCTGACGCTGGGCCAGCGCGTGTTGCGGGTGGCTCTTGAGACCGGCGTAATGGACTTTCTCAATCCCCTCCTGCTGCTCCAGCCACTCGGCCAGGGCCTGGGCGTTGGCACAGTGGGCCTTCATACGCAGGCTGAGGGTCTCCAGGCCTTTGAGGAAGATCCACGCATTAAACGGGCTCAGGGTAGGGCCGGCGGTGCGCAGGAAACCCACCACTTCCTTCATCTGCTCGCTGCGGCCGGCGACTACGCCGCCCATGCAGCGGCCCTGGCCGTCGATGAACTTGGTGGCCGAGTGCACAACAATGTCCGCGCCCAGCTTCAACGGCTGTTGCAGCGCCGGCGTGCAGAAGCAGTTATCGACCACCAGCATCGCGCCCTTGGCGTGGGCCACTTCGGACAACGCGGCGATATCCACCAACTCGGCCAGCGGGTTGGAAGGCGACTCGACAAACAGCAACCTGGTGTTGGCCTTGATCGCCGCATCCCAGCCGGACAGATCCGCCAGGGGCACGTAGTCCACTTCGATGCCGAAGCGCTTGAAGTACTTCTCGAACAGGCTGATGGTGGAGCCGAACACACTGCGCGACACCAGCACATGGTCGCCAGCACTGCACAGGCTCATCACCACGGCCAGGATCGCGGCCATGCCGGTCGCCGTGGCCACCGCCTGCTCGGCACCTTCCAGGGCGGCGATACGCTCTTCGAACGCACGCACGGTCGGGTTGGTGTAACGCGAATAGACGTTGCCCGGCACTTCACCGGCAAAACGCGCAGCCGCGTCAGCGGCGGTACGGAATACATAGCTGGAAGTGAAGAACATCGGGTCACCGTGCTCACCTTCCGGGGTGCGGTGCTGACCGGCGCGCACAGCCAGGGTATCGAAAGCTACGCCATCGAGGTCGCTGTCCAACCGACCGGCATCCCATTCCTGACTCATGCTGCGACTCCTTACTCAATACTCTGTTTAAGATACAAAACCGGCCCCTCAGGGCCGGTGTTTACTCAGTTGTTGTACAGATCGATGATCGCGCTGACCGCCTGGGTCTTGATCTTCGATGAATCGTTACGCGCCTGCTCGATCTTGTTCAGGTAGGCCTCGTCGACATCGCCCGTCACGTACTTGCCGTCGAACACGGCGCAGTCGAACTCGGCGATCTTGATCTTGCCACCACCGACCGCTTCGATCAGGTCCGGCAGGTCCTGATAGATCAACCAGTCAGCACCGATCAGGTCGGCCACATCCTGGGTCGAACGGTTGTGAGCGATCAGCTCGTGGGCGCTCGGCATGTCGATACCGTATACGTTCGGGTAACGCACCGCAGGTGCGGCGGAACAGAAGTACACGTTCTTCGCACCGGCTTCGCGGGCCATCTGGATGATCTGCTTGCAGGTGGTGCCACGCACGATGGAATCGTCGACCAGCATCACGTTCTTGCCGCGGAACTCCAGCTCGATGGCGTTGAGCTTCTGGCGCACCGACTTCTTGCGGGCTGCCTGGCCTGGCATGATGAAGGTACGGCCGATGTAACGGTTTTTGACGAAGCCTTCGCGGAACTTGACGCCCAAGTGGTTGGCCAGCTCCAGCGCAGCGGTACGGCTGGTGTCCGGGATCGGGATCACCACGTCGATATCGTGCTCGGGACGCTCGCGCAGGATCTTCTCGGCCAGCTTCTCGCCCATGCGCAGGCGCGCCTTGTACACCGAAACACCGTCAATGATCGAATCCGGACGCGCCAGGTAGACGTGTTCGAAGATGCACGGGGTGAGTTTCGGCGCAATCGCGCACTGACGGGTGTGCAGCTTGCCGTCTTCGGTGATGTATACGGCTTCGCCCGGCGCGAGGTCGCGGATCAGGGTGAAGCCCAGCACATCCAGAGACACGCTTTCGGAGGCGATCATGTACTCGACGCCTTCGTCGGTGTGACGCTGGCCGAACACGATTGGGCGAATGCCGTGCGGGTCACGGAAACCGACGATGCCATAACCGGTGATCATTGCGACGACGGCATAGCCACCGACACAACGGTTGTGCACGTCGGTCACGGCAGCGAACACATCTTCTTCGGTCGGCTGCAGCTTGCCGCGCTGGGCCAGCTCGTGGGCGAACACGTTGAGCAGCACTTCCGAGTCGGAGTTGGTGTTGACGTGGCGCAGGTCAGATTCGTAAATCTCCTTGGCCAGCTGTTCAACGTTGGTCAGGTTACCGTTGTGCGCCAGGGTAATGCCGTAAGGCGAGTTGACGTAAAACGGTTGAGCTTCGGCCGAGGTCGAGCTACCGGCAGTCGGGTAACGCACATGGCCAATACCCATGTGCCCGACGAGGCGCTGCATGTGACGCTGATGGAACACGTCACGCACCAGGCCATTGTCCTTGCGCAGGAATAACCGGCCGTCGTGGCTGGTCACAATACCGGCAGCGTCCTGGCCGCGGTGCTGGAGGACGGTTAGCGCGTCATACAGCGCCTGATTGACGTTCGACTTACCGACGATACCGACGATGCCACACATGCGACGCAACCCCTACTTAATGAATCTTGACTGAACACTGCTTACTGAGGCGTTTTGGCCGGCAAGAGGTGTTCCTTGAACGGAAGATCAGCGGGTACGCTGATTCCGCTGGCAAGCCACTGACTGCTCCACCCCAATATGAGGTTCTTGGACCAATCTGCAACCAATAGAAATTTTGGCACGAGTACCGACTCCTGCCACCACGAATCCTGCTGTACCGGCCCCAGGCTCAACAGCCCGACCGCCACAACCACCAGCAAGCCGCCACGTGCGGCGCCGAAGGCCATGCCGAGAAATCGATCGGTCCCGGAGAGGCCGGTGACACGTATCAACTCGCCAATAAGATAATTGACCATTGCCCCCACCAACAGCGTGGCGATGAACATGATGGCGCAGCCCGCAATGACGCGAGCCGAAGGTGTTTCGATATACCCGGCCAGGTAAACCGACAGTGAACCACCGAACATCCAGGCTACGACTCCTGCGATGATCCAGGTCAGCAACGACAGTGCTTCTTTTACGAAGCCGCGGCTTAGACTGATCAAAGCGGAGATGGCGACGATTGCTACGATCGCCCAATCAACCCAGGTAAATGGCACAGTGCAGCCTACGTACGGATAAGGCGGCGCATTTTAGCAGAGCGCTGGGCTATCGGTAAGCTGTGATTGTGGGTGCTTTGCAAATCAATGGGTTGTGGCAACCCAACCCCATTTATAACCACCCCAAAACCAATGTGGGAGCTGGCTCCCACACAAGCCAGCCCCCACATTTGGCCTGCATTCCAACCCTTTACTCAACCGCGCTCAGGCTGGAACCGCATGACAAACCCATTCAGGTTCTGCTGACGCCCCAGCAGGTCACGCAGGCGATCCGCCTCGGCGCGCTCGATCAGCGGCCCGATAAATACGCGATTTTTGCCGTCGGCACTGCGGATATAGGCGTTATAGCCCTGGGCACGCAGCTTTTTCTGCAAGGCATCGGCGCTTTCACGGTTGGCCAGGCTGGCGAGCTGGATCGACCAGCTGATCGGTAGGCCATTGGGGTCGATACGGCTTTGACCGACATCCGGCTTACCCGGTGCGGCAGGTTGTGGCGCTACCGGCTTGGGTGCAGGGGCTGGCGCTGCAGGCTTGGCAGCCACCACCGGAGCTGCTGGAGCGGGCGCCGGCTTGACCACCGGCACGCTCTGTTGCACCGGCACTGCTGGCGCCGCTGGAGCCGTTTGCGCAGCCACCTCATCATCGCTCGGCACAGGCTCTTCAGGCAGCGCCTGCGGCTCAGGCACCACCACCGGTTCCACCTGAACCTGCGGCATCGCCGGCGCCTGTGGCGCTGCCGGTGCCTCGACCACCACCTGACGCTGTTCGTTCTGGCGCGAAAACAGCATAGGCAGGAAAATCACCGCCAATGCCACCAATACCAGCGCTCCGACCATTCGCTGCTTGTATGCGCTATCCAGTAATGCCATGTGCAGCTTCCTCCGTGGAGCGCCGGGCCAACCACTCAAGCGCCTCGGCAACACAATAAAATGATCCGAACAACAGAATCTCGTCCTCGGCCGTCGCCACCGCACATTGCGCTTCAAGCGCTGCAGTGACGCTTGCATACGACGCCACCGGGGCGCCAAGGTTCTGCAAGGCCACTTGCAGTTCGGCAGCCGGGCGACTGCGCGGCGTGTCCAGCGGCGCTACCGCCCAAGCCTGGACATTGCCGAATAACGGCGCAACCACACCGTCCAGGTCCTTGTCGGCCAACAAGCCGAACACCGCCAGGCGCCGACCCACCGGCGGCGTACGCGCCAGGCGTTGCGCCAGGTACTCGGCGGCGTGCGGGTTGTGCCCCACATCCAGCAGCACGCTCAGGCGCTTGCCTTCCCACTCGAATGTGCGGCGATCCAGGCGCCCCACCACACGGGTAGCCAGCAACGTGGCAGCAATCTGCTCGGGGTTCCACGGCAGATCCATCAACAGGTAGGCTTGCAGCGCGAGGGCGGCGTTTTCCATCGGCAGGTTCAGCAGCGGCAAATCCCGCAGCTCTACCACCTGACCGTGTGCATCACGCCCGCGCCATTGCCAATGCTGGTCGCCAACTTCGAGATTGAATTCGCGGCCGCGCAGGTAAAACGCGCAATCCAGCTCGCGCACCTTGTCCAGCAAAGGCTGCGGCGGGTCCAGGTCACCACACAGCGCCGGCTTGCCCTGGCGGAAGATCCCGGCCTTTTCATAAGAGACCGACTCGCGGGTGTTGCCCAGATAGTCCGCATGGTCTACGCCAATACTGGTCACCAGCGCAATATCGGCGTCCACCACGTTGACGGTATCCAGGCGCCCGCCAAGCCCGACTTCCAGCACGACCACATCCAACTGCGCACGCTCGAACAGCCAGAACGCCGCCAAGGTGCCCATTTCGAAGTAGGTCAGGGAAATTTCGCCACGGCCGGCATCCAGTGCGGCGAAGGCTTCACAGAGCTGCGCGTCAGTGGCTTCGACGCCATTGAGCTGCACCCGCTCGTTATAACGCAGCAGGTGCGGAGAATTGTAGACGCCTACTTTAAGCCCTTGGGCTTGCAGCAGCGCCGCGACAAAGGCACAGGTAGAGCCTTTGCCGTTGGTGCCGGTCACCGTGATCACACGCGGCGCCGGCCGGCCCAACCCGAGGCGGGCCGCTACCTGTTGCGAGCGCTCCAGGCCCATGTCGATGGCGGACGGATGCAACTGCTCAAGGTAGGCGAGCCATTCGCCCAGGGTACGTTGGGTCATAGGTTTGCTGGCACCGGCGGAACAACGATAGGTTCGATTTTAGGTGCAACGTACACAGGCGTCGGCAAGCCCATCATTTGCGCCAGCAGGTTACCCAGGCGTGGACGCAGTTCACCGCGCGGGATGATCAGGTCGATCGCGCCGTGCTCCAGCAGGAACTCGCTGCGCTGGAAGCCTTCCGGCAGTTTTTCACGCACGGTCTGCTCGATCACGCGTGGGCCGGCAAAGCCGATCAGCGCTTTGGGCTCGCCGACGATCACGTCACCCAGCATCGCCAGGCTGGCGGAAACGCCGCCGTAAACCGGGTCGGTCAGCACCGAGATGAACGGGATGCCTTCTTCACGCAGACGCGCCAGCACCGCAGAGGTCTTGGCCATTTGCATCAGGGAGATCAGCGCTTCCTGCATGCGCGCACCACCGGAGGCGGCAAAGCAGATCATCGGGCAACGGTTTTCCAGCGCGTAGTTGGCCGCACGCACAAAACGCTCACCAACGATGGCCCCCATGGAGCCGCCCATGAAGGAGAACTCGAACGCGGACACTACCACCGGCATGCCCAGCAGCTTGCCGCTGACCGAAATCAGCGCGTCTTTTTCACCGGTTTGCTTCTGCGCAGCGGTCAGGCGGTCCTTGTACTTCTTGCCGTCGCGGAACTTGAGACGGTCTACCGGCTCCAGGTCTGCGCCCAGCTCGTTACGGCCGTCGGCGTCAAGGAAGATGTCGATGCGCGCGCGGGCGCCGATACGCATGTGGTGGTTGCACTTGGGGCAAACGTCCAGGGTCTTTTCCAGCTCCGGGCGGTACAGCACCGCGTCGCAGGATGGGCACTTGTGCCACAGACCTTCAGGAACCGAGCTTTTCTTCACCTCGGAACGCATGATCGAAGGGATCAGTTTGTCTACTAACCAGTTGCTCATGCTTTCTTTCTCCAGTACCGGTGGCTTGAACACAGCCCCGCGTATGCCCTTGAGCTAAATTCATATGTGGCGATGACACAGGCTGGACGGGGTCAGACGTTCGACCGGCCATTTCCCGCCTGTATCCTCAGCCTTCCAGACAACCTGCCAGCGCAGGGTTGCCACTTCATTTCCGGGCCTCCCGCAGGCGGCGCCGGTGCTGTTCTACACAGTGGTAGTTATGGACGGCGGCAGACTGCCAGCCGTCACATCGCGCCACTGCTGTTGCGCACGGCCTGCATGAATGCGCGAATCTTGTGGTGATCCTTGATGCCCTTGCCCTGCTCCACTCCGCCGCTGACGTCCACCGCATAAGGCCGGACCTGCTCGATGGCCTCCGCGACATTCGCGGGGTTGAGCCCACCAGCGAGGATGATGGGCGTGCTCAAGCCTTCGGGAATCAGCGACCAGTCGAAGGCCTCACCCGTACCGCCGGGCACGCCTTCGACATAGGTATCCAGCAAAATGCCGCGAGCACCAGTATAGGCGGCGCACGCAGCAGCAATGTCATCCCCGGCCTTGACGCGCAGCGCCTTGATGTACGGGCGCTGATAGCTTTCGCATTCATCGGGGCTTTCGTCACCGTGAAATTGCAGCATATCCAGCGGCACGGCATCCAGGGTTTCGTTGAGTTCGCAACGGCTGGCGTTGACGAACAGCCCCACGGTGGTCACGAATGGCGGCAGTGCAGCGATGATCGCCCGCGCCTGCAACACATTCACCGCCCGCGGGCTCTTGGCATAGAACACGAAACCGATGGCATCCGCCCCCGCTTCGACTGCCGCCAGCGCGTCTTCTATGCGGGTAATCCCGCAAATCTTGCTGCGAACGGCTGGCATGGCGTGGAAACCTCAGGGGTTGGGCCGAGAAAGTCCCGGATGGTAACAAAAGCGCTTGCAGGCGTCAGCCGTCAAGTTCGCTGAAACCTGTGAGGAAATGTGGACCGATAAAGCGCTGCGGCAATTCAAACTCGTCGCGGTACTCCACATCCACCAAATACAGGCCGAACGGGTGCGCCGTGACACCGCCGGTGCGGCGAACGCGGCTTTCCAGCACCTCGCGCGCCCACTCCACCGGGCGCTCGCCAGTGCCGATGGTCATCAGCACACCGGCAATATTGCGCACCATATGGTGCAGGAAGGCGCCGGCACGGATATCCAGCACGATCATCTTGCCGTGACGGGTCACGCGCAGGTGGTGGACTTCCTTGATGGGCGACTTGGCCTGGCACTGGCCTGCACGGAAGGCGCTGAAATCATGCACGCCGACCAGATGCCGGGCGGCCTCGGCCATGCGCTCGGCATCCAGCGGGCGGTGGTTCCAGGTGATTTCCTGATTCAGGTGCGCCGGGCGGATCTGATCGTTGTAGATCACATAGCGGTAGCGCCGGGCAATGGCCTTGAAGCGCGCATGAAAATGCGCAGGCATGACCTTGGCCCAGGTCACGCTGACGTCATGGGGCAAATTGATATTAGCGCCCATCACCCAGGCTTTCAGCGTGCGCTCGGCCTGGGTGTCAAAGTGCACCACCTGGCCACAGGCATGCACACCGGCATCGGTACGCCCGGCACACATCAGCGAGACCGGCGAATCCGCCACCTTCGACAACGCGTTTTCGAGGGTTTCCTGCACGGTCAGCACACCGGAAGCCTGGCGCTGCCAGCCGCGATAGCGCGAACCTTTGTATTCCACGCCCAAGGCGATGCGGTTAAAGCCTGCGGCCGCCATTTCGGCGGCCGCGTTATCTATATTTGCCAAGAACTGAGAGCCCGATGAGTTGCGCGAAGAGAGCCATTATAAAGGCGGTAGAACCTCTGCGGGGCGCTTTTGTTGTGTGGAAGCTGGCTTGTGTGGAGCAAGCCAGCTCCCACACAGGCCAGCTCCCACAGGGGTTTTGCAGCGCCCTTTAGATCTTGCCGAGCATTTCCTTGGCTTCATCGCGCTGTTCTACAGTGCCAGCGGTCAGCACTTCCTCCAGGATCTCCTTTGCACCATCCGTATCACCCATGTCGATGTAGGCCTGGGCCAGGTCCAGCTTGGTGGCGACCTCATCGGTACCGGAAAGGAAGTCGAACTCGGGCTCATCAGCACCCAACGCCGCATCTTCAGCGGTGAAGGAAGGCTCGATCGGCGGATGCTCCAGGCTCTGGGACAAGCGATCGAGTTCTGCGTTGACGTCATCAAGTTGCGAGGCGAAGGCATCAGGCTTGGTTGCGGCCGGGGCTTGTGGCTCATCGGCCAGGGACAGATCGAAGTCCTCCGGCAGGTCAAAATCGTCCAGCGCAGTGGGCGCCAGGGTCGGCGGCTCGACGGCCGGCACGTCCTTCATTTGATCTTCCAGGCCCGACAGAAAGTCATCATCTGCCAGTGAAGACGGTGCCTCGAGCTGCAAATCCAGGTCGAAATCCGACAGGTCATCCGGGTTGGCCTTGGCTTCGGTCTGCTGTTGCAGCACCGACTCAAAGCTCGGCGCGTCTTTCGGGTTGACGACGGTAGGTGACGCCGCTTCCAGGTCATCCAGACTCAGGTCGAAATCCGTGTCGAACGCCTCCGGCTCCGGGGCCGGCGCGGCGGGCTTGTCTTCGAGCAAGTCCTTGACGTATTGAGCATCCAGGGCCGCCGCTGCCACCGCAGCACTGACGCCCGCCGCCAATACGGCCATGGCCGGGAAGCGGTTTTTCAGCTGCTCGACCTGGGCATGGTTTTCACCATTGGCCACCAGTTGACGCTCCTGGGTGACGAAACCGTCCTTGTCGCCTTGCAGGCCATAGACCTCCATCAACTTCAGGCGCAGGTCGCTGCGCTTGGGTTCGCGCTTGATCGCCTGCTCCAGCACATCGGCGGCCTGGTTCAGGTGGCCACGGTCGATATGGGATTGCGCTTGCGCCAGTGCATCACTGGAGTTTACCGGGGCGACGGCAACGGCCAACGGCGCGAGTACGGAGGCAACCGATGGCACCACCACGGGCTCAGCAACAGCCGCCGGCGCGGGAGTGGCGGCCAATTTAACGTTCGGTGCTGCCACTTCAAGGCCTTCGAAGCTGTCCGCAGGCAGATCGTGATCCACATTTGGCGTAAATGCCGGCTCTTCGGCCAGCGCGCGCGCCATGCGCAGGTGCTTTTCCTCTTCGAGGCGCGCATTGCGATGGCGCGCCCACAGCAGCAGGAGCAACAACACCAGCAAGCCGGCCGCGCCGCCGATCACACCGAGGACGATCGGGTTGGTCAGCAGGTCGTTGAACTTGCCTTCGCTGGTGGCTGGCGTGTCCTGCGCCTTGATCGGCTCGGGCGCGGGTGCTGCGGCAACGGGCGCAGCCTCAGCGGGTGCTGGCGCAGGCGCAGGTTCAGTTGCCAATTGAGCCGGCATCGCCGCTGTCGCCTGTGCTGCCGGCCCAGGGTTACCGGCCTGCAACCTGGCGAGTTGATCGTTTTTCAGTTGAATGAGTTTTTGCAGCTTGTCCAGTTGGCTTTGCAGGTCCGCCGCACGGCTTTTGAGCTCTTCATTGTCACGCCGGGTGGTGTCCAACTGCTCCTGGGTCATCGCCAGTTTGTCGCTCACCGCTCGGCTGTCACCGGCCTTGCCCTTCGCGCCTTTTTTGGCCGACTCCGCCGACACCAGGCTCAAGTTGTCCTTGGCCGTGGTGCTCGACGGCGCATTGCCCGCCTGGGTGCGCTTGGTCGCGTCCAACTGCTGCTTGCCCGCTACCGGGTTACCGGCTGTGCGACGACCTGCGCGCCAGGCAGCATTTTGCGCAGTCACTTCGGCAATCGCCTCGGGCTGCGGCAAGCTGGTGGATTGCTGGCGGTCCGGCAGGCGCAGAACCTGGCCGGTTTTCAGGCGGTTGATGTTGCCGTCGACGAAGGCATCAGGATTAAGCGCCTGAATGGCCAGCATGGTTTGCTGCACCGACGCACCGTTGCGGTTCTTTTCGGCAATTTCCCACAAGGTGTCGTGAGAAGTCGTGGTGTGTTGAGCGGATTTGCTGGCGGGCGTCGCTGTGTTGGCGGGCGCAGTGGTGGTCGGTGCGCTCAAGCGCGGCGTGGGCGCGCTGGTGGCGGGCGCCGATTGCTCAAATTTGGCCGGGTCGAGCAATACGCTGTAATCGCGCATGAGGCGGCCATTGGGCCACTGCACCTGCAGCAGGAAGCGTACGTAGGAATCGGGCAACGGTTTGCTGGAGGTGACACGCACCACACTGCGGCCACTGGGGTTGACCACCGGGGTAAACGTCAGGTCATTGAGGAACGCCTGGCGGTCTACGCCTGCATCGACAAAGGCCTGGTCGGAAGCCAGGCTCGGGGTGATCTCGGCAGCCGTGAGGCCGCCCACGTCGAGCAATTCGATTTCCACCGACAACGGCTGGTTCAGCTTCGACTTGAGGGTCATCTCCCCAAGTTGCAGCGCCTGCGCCATACCGGAGGACAGCGCCGAGGCGGCCGCTATTGCTAACACCAGTTTGCGAACTTGAACCATAGCCTCATCCTTTGTCTGAACACTCCCCGGCCTGCGAGAAGGTTGGTAACCGCTGCCATAAGGCATGGCGAGCCGATAGGTTACCGACGCGCTTCTTTACCGCTTGGGGCCAAGCATAGCGCCTGGCTAGAATCAATCTACAAATTGCCGCCAAGTATCTTTTACACAAGGCCTTTTATCAACAACTGCGCCAGCTGTACGGCATTGAGTGCCGCGCCCTTGCGTACGTTATCTGACGTCAGCCACAGATTTAGTTCCGCCGGGTCATCCACACCCGCCCGCACACGGCCGACGTAGACCACATCCTGGCCGACCGCATCGCCCACGGCCGTGGGGTAATCGCCCTCTTCAACCAGCTCAATGCCCGGCGCCGCTTCCAATGCACGGTTCACCGCCGCCAGGTCGACCGGCGCGCCCAATTGCAACGACACCGTCAGGCTATCGCCAAAAAACACCGGGGCTTGAACGCAGGTTGCAGAAATCTTCAGCAATGGAGTTTCCAGCACCGCGCGCAGTTCGTGTACGAGACGTTTCTCCAGAGCTGTATGACCTTGCGCATCTGGCGTACCGACTTGTGCCAACAGGTTGAAGGCCATCTGCCGATCAAAGAACTGGGGTTCCAGTGGGCGCACGTTCAGCAGTTCGGCGGTCTGTCGCGCCAGCTCGCTGACGGCTTCACGGCCCTGGGCCGATACCGCCAGGTTGGCGGTGACGCTGACACGCTGGATCCCCAACAATTCACGCAACGGCGCCAGCACCACGGCCAGGTTGGTCGCCGATGGGCTTGGGCTGCTCAGCTGGAAGGGCTTTTTCAAGCTGCCCAGGACATGGGCATTGGCTTCCGGCACCACGTGGGGCGCCTGTTCAGCGGGCAAGGCGCCAGACAGGTCGATCACCGCACAGCCAGCAGCGGTGGCGCGTGGGGCGAAGCTCAAGGTAACGGCCGGGCCGGCCGCAAAGAAGGCGAGCTGCGCTTTTTTGAAATCGAACTCATCGACTTCCTTGACCCGCACGTTCTTGCCGCGAAACGGCACGGAGGCGCCGGCCGAATTGCTGCCGGCCAGCAGATAGAGGGTGCCCACCGGAAAATCCAGCTCTTCGAGAATCTGCACCAGGGTTTCACCGACGGTACCGGTGGCGCCGATCACGGCGATTTCAAAGGTCTGGGTCATGGGGGCTGCCTCGGGCATTGCGGGGGGAGCGGCACTTTACCGGGTGGCTCGGGGTGAGGCAATTAAGCTGGCCTTTGTGGTGAGGCTGATGGCCTCATCGCAGGCAAGCCAGCTCCCACACTGATCGTTCCCACGCTCTGCGTGGGAACGATCAGTGTGGGAGCTGGCTTGCCTGCGATGGCGGCCTCAAGGGCAATAAAAAAACCCGCGCCTGTCACCAGAGCGCGGGTTTCTCTTACGGCTTCAAGCGATCAACGCTCGAGCAAGATCCGCAGCATGCGACGCAGCGGCTCGGCCGCGCCCCACAGCAGTTGGTCGCCCACCGTGAAAGCGCCGAGGAACTGGCTGCCCATGTTCAGCTTGCGCAGACGGCCCACCGGTACATTCAGGGTGCCGGTGACCTTGGTCGGGCTCAGCTCCTGCATGCTGATGTCGCGGTTGTTCGGCACCAGCTTGACCCATGGGTTGTGCTGGCTGATCAGCCCTTCGATATCGGCGATCGGCACGTCTTTGTTCAGCTTGATGGTCAGCGCCTGGCTGTGGCAGCGCATGGCGCCGATGCGCACGCAGATGCCGTCCACCGGAATCGGGTTCTTGAAACGACCCAGAATCTTGTTGGTTTCGGCCTGAGCCTTCCACTCTTCGCGGCTCTGGCCGTTTGGCAGTTCCTTGTCGATCCACGGGATCAGGCTGCCGGCCAATGGCACACCGAAGTTCTCGGTCGGGTAAGCCTCGCTGCGCATGGCTTCGGCCACACGGCGGTCGATGTCGAGGATCGCGCTGGCAGGGTCGGCCAGTTGATCGGCGACAGCGGCGTGGGTGGCGCCCATCTGCTTGATCAGTTCGCGCATGTTCTGCGCGCCGGCGCCGGACGCCGCCTGATAGGTCATGGCGCTCATCCACTCAACCAGGCCGGCTTCGAACAAGCCGCCCAGGCCCATCAGCATCAGGCTGACGGTGCAGTTGCCGCCGACGTAGTTTTTGGTGCCGGCATCCAGCTGCTGGTCGATGACCTTGCGGTTCACCGGGTCGAGGATGATCACCGCGTCGTCCTGCATGCGCAGGCTGGAGGCGGCGTCGATCCAGTAACCCTGCCAGCCGGCTTCACGCAGCTTGGGGAAGACTTCGCTTGTGTAGTCGCCACCCTGGCAGGTCAGAATCACGTCGAGGGTTTTCAGCTCTTCAATGCTGTAGGCGTCCTTGAGCGGGGCGATATCCTTGCCCACGGACGGCCCTTGGCCACCTACGTTCGAAGTGGTGAAAAACACCGGCTCAATAAGATCGAAATCCTGCTCTTCCAGCATCCGCTGCATGAGCACGGAACCGACCATACCGCGCCAACCGATCAGACCTACACGTTTCATCGCAACTACACCTTGTTAAAAAGTGGGCCGCCTTGCAGCAACAACTGCAAGCGGGCCGGAGAGATTACAGATTCCGCAGCGCGGCGACTACTGCGTCGCCCATTTCTTGCGTGCCGATTTTGCTGCAACCCTGTGACCAAATGTCACCGGTGCGCAAACCTTGATCCAGCACCAGGCTGACCGCCTTCTCGATGGCATCCGCCGCTTCGCTCAGGTTGAAGCTGTAACGCAGCATCATCGAGACCGACAAAATGGTCGCCAGCGGGTTGGCAATGCCCTGGCCTGCGATGTCCGGCGCCGAACCGTGGCACGGCTCGTACATGCCCTTGTTGTTGGTGTCCAGGGACGCCGACGGCAGCATGCCGATGGAGCCGGTGAGCATCGAAGCCTGGTCGGACAGGATGTCGCCGAACAGGTTGTCGGTCACGATCACGTCAAACTGCTTGGGCGCACGCACCAGTTGCATGGCAGCGTTGTCGACGTACATGTGGCTCAGCTCGACGTCCGGGTAGTCCTTGGCGACTTCCTCGACGATTTCGCGCCACAGTTGGCTGGAGGCCAGTACGTTGGCTTTATCCACCGAGCAGACCTTTTTGCCGCGCACACGGGCCATGTCGAAACCGACACGGGCGATACGGCGGATCTCGCTCTCGCTGTACGGCAGGGTGTCGTAGGCCTGACGCTCGCCATTTTCCAACTCGCGCACGCCGCGTGGCGAGCCGAAATAGATACCGCCGGTCAGTTCACGCACGATCAGGATGTCCAGGCCCGCCACCACTTCCGGCTTGAGGCTCGACGCGTCGGCCAGCTGCGGGTAGAGGATGGCCGGGCGCAGGTTGCCGAACAGGCCCAGTTGCGCACGGATTTTCAGCAGGCCGCGTTCCGGGCGGATATCACGCTCGATCTTGTCCCATTTCGGGCCACCCACGGCGCCGAGCAGCACGGCATCGGCCGCACGGGCGCGGTCCAGGGTTTCGTCGGCCAGCGGCACGCCGTGTTTGTCGATGGCCGCGCCGCCGATCACGTCGTGGCTCAGTTCAAAGCCCAGGTTGTACTTGCTGTTGGCGAGTTCCAGGACCTTGACCGCTTCGGCCATGATTTCCGGACCAATGCCGTCGCCAGGGAGAATCAGAATCTGCTTGCTCATGCGTTCCTCATTTCATCAAGCGACCCGCCCGTGGGCAGGTCGGGAAAAATCAATCAGCGTTCAGCGAAAACCACCAGCACGTCGGTGCTGAAGGTGCCGTCGGCTTGAATCTCGTAGTAATCGCGCACTTCCTGGCCCATTGCCTGTTGCAGCGCAAGGATCGCGGCGCGCAAGACCTCTGGTGTGCGCATGCGCTCGACCCACGAGGTGTATTCCAGGCGCAGGCGCTGACGGCTGCTGGTGCGCACATGCAAGCCGGCTTCGCTGAGCTGTTGCATCCATTCGGCGGCGGAGTAATCGCGCACGTGGCTGGTGTCGCGCAGCACTTCGACGGTTTGCAGGTAAGTGTCCAACAGCGGGCTGCCCGGTGACAAGACGTCGACGAAGGCCGCCACGCCGCCCGGCTTGAGCACCCGGCGCACTTCGCGCAACGCCAGGCCCAGGTCGCTCCAGTGGTGGGCCGAGTAGCGGCTGAACACGAAATCGAACTCGCCGTCGGCGAATGGCAGGCGCTCGGCGGCGCCGTGTACGGTGCGGATGTTGGCCAGGTTGCGGTCAATAGCAGCTGCGGCAACCACGTCGAGCATCTGTTGGGACAGGTCGTAGGCCACTACTTCTTTAACCAGTGGCGCCACCTGGAAACTCACATGCCCCGCACCGCAACCCAGATCCAGCAGGCGTGCAGCGCCCTGCCCGGCCAGTTCGGCCTGGAGCAGCGCGAATTCGGTGCCTTGGGCGTGCACGGCACTGCTCAAGTAGGCGCAGGCTTGCTCGCCGAACTGTTTTTGCACGACTTGGGTGTGGGCGGTGGTGGTCATGGTGGCTTTCCTTGGGTTTTGGGGTGGTTGTACGGGCGCTATCGCAGGCAAGCCAGCTCCCACAGTTGGAATGCATTCCAAGGTGGGAGTCGGGCTTGCCCGCGATGGGGCCCGCACGGTTACCGCCAATCAGGCATCGCGAAACAACCAGGGCTGGCTCGCCCGGTGTCTGGCTTCAAACGCGGCAATCGCATCGCCGTCCTGCAAGGTCAGGCCGATGTCGTCCAGGCCATTGATCAGGCAGTGCTTGCGGAACGCATCCACCTCAAAGTGATACACCTTGCCGTCCGGGCGGGTCACGGTCTGCGCCGCCAGGTCAACGGTCAGTTGGTAGCCCACATCGGCTTCCACCTGCTTGAACAACTCATCCACTTCGGCATCGCTCAAGATGATCGGCAGCAAGCCGTTCTTGAAGCTGTTGTTGAAGAAGATGTCGGCGTAGCTCGGCGCAATGATGCTGCGAAAGCCATATTCTTCCAGCGCCCACGGCGCGTGCTCACGGCTGGAGCCGCAGCCGAAGTTTTCCCGCGCCAGCAATACACTGGCGCCCTGATAGCGTTCGGCGTTGAGCACGAAATCCTTGTTCAACGGGCGCTTGGAGTTGTCCTGGTAGGCGTAGCCCACGTCCAGGTAGCGCCACTCGTCGAACAGGTTAGGGCCGAAACCGGTGCGCTTGATCGACTTCAAGAACTGCTTGGGGATGATCTGGTCGGTGTCGACGTTGGCGCGATCCAAAGGGGCGACAAGGCCGGTGTGTTGGGTAAAAGCTCTCATCGGGTATTCCTCAGATCAATTCGCGAACGTCGATGAAACGACCGTTGACGGCAGCCGCAGCGGCCATGGCCGGGCTGACCAGATGGGTACGGCCACCAGCGCCCTGACGCCCTTCGAAGTTACGGTTGGACGTGGACGCGCAATGCTCGCCCGACTCCAAACGGTCCGGGTTCATCGCCAGGCACATCGAGCAGCCCGGCTCACGCCATTCAAAACCGGCTTCGAGGAAGATCTTGTCCAGGCCTTCGGCTTCAGCTTGAGCCTTCACCAGGCCTGAACCCGGCACCACGATGGCTTGCTTGATGGTCGAAGCCACATTACGGCCCTTGGCGATCACCGCCGCAGCGCGCAGGTCTTCGATCCGTGAGTTGGTGCAGGAGCCGATAAACACGCGGTCCAACTGAATGTCGGTGATCGCCTGGTTGGCCTTCAAGCCCATATACTTCAGGGCGCGTTCGATGGAGCCACGCTTGACCAAGTCGGTTTCTTTAGCCGGGTCCGGCACGTTCTGGTCAACCGCCAGGACCATTTCCGGCGAGGTGCCCCAGCTGACTTGCGGCTTGATCTGGGCCGCGTCGAGCTCGACCACGGTGTCGAACACCGCGTCGGCGTCGGAGACCAGGTCTTTCCAGGCCTCGACCGCAGCATCCCAATCGGCGCCCGCCGGTGCAAATGGACGACCTTTGACGTATTCAACGGTTTTTTCGTCCGCCGCCACCATGCCCACGCGGGCACCGGCTTCGATGGACATGTTGCAGATGGTCATGCGGCCTTCGATGGACAGGTCGCGAATCGCGCTGCCGGCAAACTCGATGGCGTGGCCGTTACCACCAGCGGTGCCGATCTTGCCGATCACGGCCAGCACGATGTCTTTGGCGGTCACGCCGAAGGGCAAGGTGCCTTCGACTTTGACCAGCATATTCTTCATCTTTTTGGCGACCAGGCACTGGGTGGCGAACACATGTTCGACCTCCGAGGTGCCGATGCCATGGGCCAAAGCGCCAAATGCACCGTGAGTGGAGGTATGGGAGTCGCCGCAGACCACGGTCATGCCTGGCAAGGTGGCGCCCTGCTCCGGGCCGATCACGTGGACGATGCCTTGGCGCACGTCATTCATCTTGAATTCGGTGATGCCATATTCGTCGCAATAGTCGTCGAGGGTCTGCACCTGAAGGCGCGACACGGTGTCGGCGATGGCGTCGATCCCGCCCTTGCGTTCCGGGGTGGTCGGCACGTTGTGGTCCGGGGTGGCGATGATCGAGTCGACGCGCCAAGGCTTGCGCCCGGCCAGTCGCAGGCCTTCGAACGCTTGGGGCGAGGTCACTTCATGGATGATGTGACGGTCGATATAGATCAGCGACGAGCCATCGTCGCGCCGTTTCACTTCATGGGAATCCCAAAGCTTGTCGTAAAGCGTTTTGCCGGCCATCAGTCGGTCCTCATCACAGGTGCATCTAAACGCCGGGCTTTTCAATAACCCTTTGGCTTGTGAGGCTGATGGTATGGCGCTACATTAAATAACTCAAATTCATATTTTTTATGCTTTGGATTACCAACTGGAATACCACCATGGACCTGGCCAACCTCAACGCCTTTATTGCCATCGCCGAGACCGGCAGCTTCTCCGGCGCCGGTGAGCGCCTGCACCTGACCCAGCCGGCCATCAGCAAACGCATTGCCGGGCTGGAGCAGCAATTAAAGGTGCGCCTGTTCGATCGCCTGGGCCGTGAAGTCGGCCTGACCGAGGCCGGACGCGCCCTGCTGCCGCGCGCTTACCAGATTCTGAATGTGCTGGACGATACGCGCCGCGCGCTGACCAACCTGACCGGCGAAGTCAGCGGACGGCTGACATTGGCCACCAGCCATCACATCGGCCTGCACCGCCTGCCGCCGATTCTGCGCACCTTTACCCGGCAATATCCCAATGTGGCACTGGATATTCAGTTCCTTGATTCGGAAGTGGCCTACGAGGAAATCCTCCACGGCCGCGCCGAAGTGGCGGTCATCACCCTGGCACCCGACCCGCACAACCTGGTGCGCGCCACGCCGGTGTGGGATGACCCGCTGGATTTTGTGGTGGCGCCGGAACACAGCTTGACCGGCAACGGCACGGTCAGCCTGGCCGACATTGCCAAACACCCGGCGGTTTTTCCCGGCGGCAACACCTTCACCCACCATATCGTCAGCCGGCTGTTCGAAGCGCAAGGCCTTACGCCCAACATTGCGATGAGCACCAACTACCTGGAAACCATCAAGATGATGGTCTCCATCGGCCTGGCCTGGAGCGTGTTGCCGCGCACCATGCTCGATGATCAGGTGGCGAGCATCGCTTTGCCGGGCATACAGCTCAGTCGCCAGCTAGGCTATATCGTGCACACCGAAAGGACGCTGTCGAACGCTGCGCGGGCTTTCATGAGCCTATTGGATGCACAGGTCGATCTGCCAGGGACACCGGCATGAAGCTGTGCGGCCCATAAAGCCTGAATAGAACCGCGCCGAACGCCCATTGAGCCAAGGCCCTTTGATAATGCGCAACCCCCTCGATTCTGTGCCGCCCCTGCCGCGTATTTACGCCTTGGACCCTCAAGAGGCGGAACAAAGCTGGGAAAGTGCCCCGCAATTGCTGGCAGCCCTCAATGCTGCCCGCCTTGGCGCGTGGTGCTGGGAAATCGACACCGGCAGGATCAGTTGGTCACGCGGCACCCAGGCGCTGTTCGGCTACGACCCTCGGCAACCACTGCCCAAAGACCTGGACTACCTGGACCTGCTGGCGCCTCAGGACCGCGCCCGAGTGGTGCGCGCGTTTCATGCGGTGCTGGCCGGCGAG
Source organism: Pseudomonas sp. Leaf15 (assembly GCF_001421425.1). Classification (NCBI taxonomy): domain Bacteria; kingdom Pseudomonadati; phylum Pseudomonadota; class Gammaproteobacteria; order Pseudomonadales; family Pseudomonadaceae; genus Pseudomonas; species Pseudomonas sp. Leaf15. Next base: position 236,457 of record NZ_LMKI01000034.1, on the reverse strand, counting down.
CCGTTCGAGCAGGCCATGCACCACCATATCCAATGGCCGGATGGCAGCCATCACTGGCTGGAAGTCAACGGCAGCCTGGCGCCGGACAAAGCCGGCAGACGCCGCATGATCGGAGTGATCCGCGAAACCACCCGCCAGCGCGAGCGCGAACACGCCCTCATGCAATCGGAAAAACGCTTCGCCACGCTGTTTCACCTGTGCCCCAACATGGTGTTGCTCACCCGCCAGTCCGACGGCCGCATCAGCGAAGCCAACCAATATTTCGAGATTCACTTTGGCTGGCCCGTGGCCGAGGCCATCGGCCGCACCACCCTGGAGCTGGGGCTGTGGCGCCACCCCGAGGAGCGCGCGCTGCTGGTCAAGGCCACCCAGCGCAAGGGCGAGCCGATCACCATGGACGTGCAGTTCTGCGCCAGCAACGGGCAAATTCACGATGGCACCCTGAGTGCACAAAAGGTCGAGCTTGAAGGCGAGGCTTACCTGATCAGCACCTTCCTCGACACCACCGACCGCAAGAATGCCGAACAGGCCCTCAAGGACAGCCAGGAGCGCCTCGACCTGGCCCTGGATTCGGCGCAACTGGGCACCTGGGACTGGCACATTCCCACCGGCATGCTCTACGGCTCGGCCCGCGCCGCCCAACTGCACGGCCTGCCGCCCGAGCCTTTTCACGAATCCTTCGACGCGTTTTTTGAAGGCATGTCCGATGCCGACCGCGAGGGCATGCGCAACGCCTACCGCAGCCTGCGCGAAGGCCCGGACGGCAACTACCAGTTGACCTACCGCGTGGAAATCGAAGATGGCAGCCCGCGCTACCTGGAAAGCCGCGCACGTCTGTATCGCGATGACGCCGGCAAACCGCTGCGCATGGCCGGCACCTTGCTCGATATCACCGACCAGGTTGAACGCGAACAACGCCTGACCGCCTCCGAAGAAAAATTCGCCAGCCTGTTCCAGGCCAGCCCCGACCCGATCTGCGTAACCTGCCTGGACAGCGGCGTGTTTATCGAGATCAACCCGGCCTTTACCCAGACCTTCGGCTGGACCGCCGCCGACGTCATCGGCAACAGCGCCGAGCAGATCGGCCTGTGGGACGATTCGAGCCAGCGCCTGCAACGCATTGAGCAGGTGATTCGCGAACAGTCGTTGAGCAATGTGGCCCTGGTGGTGCTTCACCAGAACGGCCAAAGCCTGACCTGCGTGATTTCCAGCCGGTTGATCAAGGTCGGCGATCAGCCGTGCATCGTCACCACGCTGCGCGATATCACCCAGCAACAGCGCTCGGAAGCTGCGCTCAAGGCCAGTGAGGAGAAATTCGCCAAGGCTTTCCATTCCAGCCCCGATGCGATTTCCATCACCGAACGCGACACCGGCCGTTACGTCGAGGTCAACGACGGCTTTTGCCGCCTGACCGGCTACCGCGCCGAAGAGGCCATCGGCCTCACGCTCTACCAGATCGGCATCTGGGCCGATGAAAACCAGCGCGCGGCGTTGTTGGCCGAGCTGCAGATCAAGGGCCGCATTCATCACCTGGAAATGCTCTGGCACAACAAGCGCGGTGAAGTGTTGGCGGTGGAAGTCTCGGTGGAACCCATCACCCTCAATGAAACCCCGTGCCTGCTGTTGACCGCGCGGGATGTGAGCCTGCTGAAAAACGCCCAGGCGCAGATTCGTCACCTGGCGTATCACGACCCACTGACCAACCTGCCCAACCGCGCGCTGCTGATGGACCGTCTGAGCCAGCAGATCGCCTTGCTCAAACGCCATAACCTGCGTGGCGCGCTGCTGTTCCTCGACCTTGACCACTTCAAACACATCAATGACTCCCTCGGCCACCCGGTGGGCGACACCGTGCTGAAAATAGTCACTGCACGGCTGGAAGCCAGCGTGCGCCTGGAAGACACCGTGGCGCGCCTGGGCGGTGATGAGTTCGTGGTGTTGCTCAGTGGCCTGGAGGGCACACGTGCAGAGGTCGGCAGCCAAGTGCACCTATTGGCCGACACGCTGCGCGAACTGCTGTCGGAGCCGATGTTTCTGGATGGCCACCGCCTGCAAGTCACGCCGAGCATTGGGGTGGCGCTGATTCCCGATCATGGTTCCACGCCCGCCGACCTGCTCAAGCGCGCGGACATCGCCCTTTACCGCGCCAAAGACTCCGGGCGCAACACCACGCAAATGTTTCACAACAGCATGCAGAAAACCGCCAGCGAGCGCCTGCGCATGGAGACCGACCTGCGCCTGGCGCTGTCACGCGGCGAGTTCAGCGTGCATTACCAGCCTCAGGTGGATGCACGTGGCAACAAAATTGTCGGTGCCGAGGCGCTGGTGCGCTGGGAGCACCCACAATTGGGCGCGCAGTCACCCACCGAATTTATCAAGGTCCTGGAAGACAGCGGCCTGATCCTGGAGGTCGGCACCTGGATCCTTGATGAAGCCTGCGGCGCCTTTGCACAGCTGATTGCCGAGGGCCTGGTAGACCCGCTTAATTTCAGCCTGTGCGTGAATATCAGCCCCCGGCAGTTTCGCCAGAACGACTTTGTGGAACGGGTAGAACGCAGCCTCAAACAGCATCATCTGCCCTGCAGCCTGTTGAAGCTGGAAATCACCGAAGGCATCGTCATCCAGAACCTGGACGACACCGTGGCCAAGATGCGCCGCCTGAAAAAACTCGGCGTGAGTTTTGCCATGGATGACTTCGGCACCGGCTATTCATCGCTGACCTACCTCAAGCGCTTGCCGGTGGACGCGCTGAAGATCGACCAGTCCTTTGTGCGCGATGCCACCCATGACCCCAACGATGCGGAAATCATCCGCGCCATTGTGGCCATGGCGCGCAGCCTCAACCTGGACGTGATCGCCGAAGGCGTGGAAACGCCGGAGCAACTGGCGTTCCTGCAAAAACTGGGGTGCCATTTGTTCCAGGGGTATTTGCACAGCCGGCCATTGCCGATCGAAGGGTTCAGGCAGTTGTTGGGATAGCGGTCAGGCGCGCTTCAGTGTGCCGTATACAAAAAAAATGCCCCGTACCTGTCGATACGGGGCATTTTTTGCAACGCCAGAAAACCCTTCGGGCATCAGCGCTTATGCTTCAAGCGGCTGCGGATGCGCCACTCCCAACAAGCGGCTGACCTGCTCCAGCCCGGTTTCGCGGCGCAGCGCGGTAAACAGCTCGACCGCTTCGGGGTAGTTGCGCGTCAGCATTGCCAGCCACTGCTTCAAACGGCCCGGCGCCTGTTTTTCGGTGAGTTGCGCCATCGATTGGCGCCAGAACTCGTGGAGCATCGGCTGCATCTGCGCCCAGGTCATTTCCACCACCTCTTCACCGGCTTTCGCCGCCACAATCTGCCGCGCCAGGTCCGGACGGGCCACCAGGCCGCGGCCGAGCATGATGTCTTCGGCGCCGCTGACTTCGCGGCAGCGCTTCCAGTCTTCGACGCTCCAGATATCGCCGTTGGCAAACACAGGGACCTTGACCACGTCCTGCACGCGCGGGATCCATTCCCAGTGGGCCGGCGGTTTGTAGCCATCGGTCTTGGTGCGCGCATGCACCACGATGTGCGCAGCGCCGCCTTCGGCCAGAGCCGTGGCGCACACCAGCGCGCCGTCGGGGCTGTCGAAGCCCAGGCGCATCTTCGCGGTGACCGGGATATGCGCCGGCACGGCGCGGCGTACGTGCTCGACGATCTGGTTAAGCAGCTCGGGCTCCTTGAGCAATACCGCACCGCCACGGGATTTGTTGACGGTCTTGGCCGGGCAGCCGAAGTTCAGGTCGATGACCTGCGAACCCAGCTCGCACGCCAGCGCAGCGTTTTCCGCCAGGCACACCGGGTCCGAACCCAGCAACTGCACACGCAATGGCACGCCCGCTGCAGTGTGGGCACCGTGCAGCAGCTCGGGGGCGAGCTTGTGGAAATAGGCCGGTGTGAGCAGGCGGTCGTTGACGCGAATGAACTCGGTCACGCACCAGTCAATACCGCCCACGCGGGTCAACACGTCCCGCAGGATGTTGTCGACCAACCCCTCCATGGGCGCCAAAGCAATTTGCATGGGAAACACTCAACAAAAATCGTGGCGCAGTTTACTGGGTTTCCCGCAGGAATCGGTAACTGCCTGTCAGGGCATAGGCATCAGCACAGCTGTTTTGTGGGACCGCGCGGTATAAATGTGCGTGGTTTGCCTGCCAGACAGTGATTTGGGGGACGATTTCAGATCAAGATCAAAAGACCGCTGACTTCGTCATAGAAAAGGATGTAAGGGCCGGAGCAACATCTACAGCAGAGCCATACTCGGTCAAAGGTGGGAGCTGGCTTGCCTGCGATGGCCTCACTCGGTGTACCTGACACGCCGAGTCGAGGCCATCGCAGGCAAGCCAGCTCCCACAGAAAAGCAGCTCTTCAGTGTATGCAAATCAGGGCCGGGCCATAACCGTCGAGAAACTCGGCAGGCATGCGCTTGGGTTTGCCGCTGGACAGTTCGATGCAGACAAAGGTGGTTTGCGCACGCAGCAGGGTCGCGCCATCGCTGGGGCGCACCAGCTGGAAACGCCGGGTCATCTTCAGGCGCTGGTCCCAATCGACGATCCAGGTGGCCAATTGCAGCTCGTCACCTTCGTAGCCGGCCGCCAGGTAGTCGATCTCATGGCGCACCACGGCCATGGCGCGATCCAGCCGGCGATACGCGGTGAGGTCCAGCCCCAGACGCTGGGAGTGGCGCCACGCACAACGCTCCAGCCAGGACACGTACACCGCATTATTGGCGTGCCCAAGACCGTCGATATCTTCAGCGGCGACCTGCAGGTCGATGATAAACGGCGCTGCCAGATCCCAGCCCATGCCTTGCTCCAGTCGATGAATGTCGCCGGGCAGTGTATCAGGCGGTTTGCCGCTCCTGTAAACGACGGCCGGCCAGCAGCGTCAGCACGGCCTCGATCACCCGCGGGTCGGCCAGCACGCGCTGGTGGCCACCCTGCTCCAGGCGCAGCAGGCGGCTGTCGAACCACGCCTCATGGATGGCTTGCGAGGCTTTGACGGGGACAAAGGTGTCGTCTTCAGCGTGCACGATCAACCCGGGCAGGTTCATCTGGTAGTGGGCCACATCCAGGTGCTTGAGCGGCATGCCGAAGGTCTGTTCGACCTCCTGGATAAACGCCGAGCGCGCACGCGGCGGCAAGCCCATCATGCGGGTAAAACCACGCAGCACATCCAGGAAGCGCGAGGGCGCGGCAATGCTCACCAGTGCTTGCGTGCGCAACCCCAATTGCACCGCCAGCATCGCGCTGGCGCCGCCCATGGAATGCCCGACCACCGCATGCAGCGGCGGCAATTCAGCGGCAGCATCGAGCATGGCGCGGGCAAACAGCAACACATGCGCTTCACGCCCTGGCGAGCGACCGTGGGCCGGGCCATCGAGTGCGATCACTGAATAACCGTCAGCCACCAGAGCGGTGATCAGGCTGGCAAACTGCGTAGGGCGCCCTTCCCAGCCGTGCATCAGCAATACCGCAGGTCCTTGGCCCCAGCGCAACGCCGACAAGCCGAAACGCAAGGTGATGCGCTCCGATTGCGCCAGCAACGGCAGCTCCCAATCGCGCGGTGGCAGGTTGCGCGGTGTCATGAAGGTGCGGCGGAACTTGCTGGCCACCGTGTGCGGCGCGAGGCGGCCGACGGTGCCATGGAACCCACGAATCCAGGTTAATGCGCCCATCACACCACTCCTTTTTAACGCACCGCCGACTTGGCAGCGCGCAACACGCGGTCGGACAACTCACCCGGGCCAAGCGCACGGGCCAGGGCCAGGCCGCCGATCATCAAGGCCATGTCGGCCAAGGCCTTGTCGGTGTCTTCGGGGCTGGCAGCCAACTGGGCAGCCATCAACTCGGTGTGCTCGTTAAGCGCCAGGCGAAACTCATCCGGCAGGCGGCTCATCTCGCCCACGGTGGCCGGGATCGGGCAGGCGTGGTCGGTGGAGTCGCGATGCTTGCGCGACAGGTAGAACGCCGCCACCAGGCTTCTGCGCTCCTCACCGGTCAGTTGCGCATCCATGTCGTCGATCGACGCACGCCGCCGAGCCAGCAACTGGGTGAAGGCCTCCAGCATCAGCGCGTCTTTGCTTTCAAAGTGCGCGTAGAAACCGCCGACCGTCAGCCCGGCAGCGCCCATGACTTCGCCGACACTCGGTTCGGCCGGGCCACGCTGGATCAACGCCGCGCTGGCAGCCTGCAAAATGCGTTCGCGGGTTTGCGCTTTTTTATCGCTCATCGAAGCCTCCGTCTCTCATGGGTTGAATATTATTACCATAATAATATTTAGCAAGCGACAGGCATGACCGCTGGTCAGGACAGAATAAAGGGGATTAAGGAGAGGATTGGCCAAACGCCAGACAAACAAAAGGGCCATTCAATAATTGAATGACCCTTAAAAATCCCGCAGAGCGGGTAATCGTGGCGTCCCCTAGGGGACTCGAACCCCTGTTACCGCCGTGAAAGGGCGGTGTCCTAGGCCACTAGACGAAGGGGACACAAACCTTCTATACACTGATCAGCGCTGAGAGCTGATCGATTCAAGGACGGTGTGGCCGGAACCTTAAACCTGTAAAATTGGTGGAGCTAAACGGGATCGAACCGTTGACCTCTTGCATGCCATGCAAGCGCTCTCCCAGCTGAGCTATAGCCCCGGATTTTTCGTCTCGCGACGCAGCAGACCTTTCGAACTGCTTGTTGAAACTGGCGTCCCCTAGGGGACTCGAACCCCTGTTACCGCCGTGAAAGGGCGGTGTCCTAGGCCACTAGACGAAGGGGACAAAACCTTCTGTACAACCGATCAGAGCTGAGTTCTGATCAATTCAAGGACGGTGTGGCCAGACCTTGAACCTGTAAATTGGTGGAGCTAAACGGGATCGAACCGTTGACCTCTTGCATGCCATGCAAGCGCTCTCCCAGCTGAGCTATAGCCCCTCATCGGTGAGGACGGGGCGAATCTTAATGGCGGTTTGGAAGTGTGTCAAATTTATTTTCAACAATTTCCAAACTTTTTTGCCGGGATAACAATCACTTACCGGCGAAACCCCGGAAAACCGGGGTTTCGTCGTAACAACAGCCTGCTTAAGCGATAGCGCCCAGCAGCTTTTCCCACTCTTTGTTTTCTTTCTTCGACACACCCCCAAGCAAATCAAGGGCTTGGCGCAGACGGAAACGCGTGAGGTCCGGGCCGAGAATTTCCATCGCATCGAGCACCGACACCGAACTGGCCTGCCCGGTGATCGCAGCAAACATCAGCGGCATGGCATCGCGCAATTTCAGTTCCAGCGATTCCACCACTGCCTGGATCGTCGCGGTGATCGCCTCTTTCTCCCACTGGCGCAGGCTTTCGAGCTTCCACAGGATCAACTGCATCAACTGGCGAACCTGATCGCCGGAGAGTTTCTTGGACTCAAACAGCTTGGCATCCGGGTTCACGCCACCGGCGAAGAAGAAGCTGGCCAATGGTGCGACCTGGCTGAACGTCTCTACCCTGCCCTGCACCAGCGGCGCGATCTTCATCATGTACTCGGGGTTCAGCGCCCACTGCTGCACGCGGCTGGCGAACTCGTCCACCGGCAAGTCACGCAGCCACTGGCCGTTGAGCCACGACAGCTTCTCGATGTCGAAGATCGGCCCGCCAAGGGACACGCGGGACAGGTCAAAGTTATCGACCATTTCCTGCAGCGAAAACTTCTCGCGCTCGTCCGGCATCGACCAGCCCATGCGGCCCAGGTAGTTGAGCATCGCCTCAGGCATAAAGCCCATGCGCTCGTAGAACGTCACCGACGTCGGGTTCTTGCGCTTGGACAGCTTGCTCTTGTCCGGATTACGCAGCAGCGGCATGTAGCACAGCTGCGGTTGCTCCCAACCGAAGTACTCGTACAGCAGAATCAGTTTAGGCGCCGAGGGCAGCCATTCTTCGCCGCGCAGCACGTGGGTGATGCCCATCAGGTGGTCGTCGACCACGTTGGCCAGGAAGTACGTCGGCAGGCCGTCGGTCTTCATCAGCACTTGCATGTCCATGCGGTCCCACGGGATCTCGACGTCACCGCGCAGCATGTCCGGCACTACGCACACGCCTTCGCTCGGCACTTTCATGCGGATCACATGCGGCTCGCCGGCGGCCAGGCGCTGGGCCACTTCTTCCTTGGACAGCAGCAGTGCGCGGCCGTCGTAACGCGGGGTTTCACCACGGGCCTGTTGCTCGGCACGCATCTGGTCCAGCTCTTCGGCGGTGCAGAAGCACGGGAAGGCATGGCCCATGTCGACCAGTTGCTGGGTGTACTGCTTGTAGATGTCACTGCGCTCGCTCTGGCGATACGGGCCGTGCGGGCCGCCAACGTCCGGGCCTTCGGCCCAGGTAATGCCCAACCAGCGCAAGGCATCGAAAATCTGCTGCTCCGACTCACGGGTGGAGCGCACCTGGTCGGTGTCTTCGATCCGCAGGATGAATTCACCGCCGTGCTGCTTGGCAAAGCAGTAGTTGAACAGGGCGATGTAGGCAGTACCGACGTGGGGATCCCCAGTAGGCGATGGCGCAATGCGCGTGCGGACGGTGGTCATGGCAGGTCTCGAATGGGCGATAAAACTGAAAATTGAAACAAGGGGCGAATGGTAACACCAGCGCGGGGGGTTCTGGCAGACCGCGGTGCCGCTATCGCAGGCAAGCCAGCTCCCACATTCGACCGAGTCCCCCTATGAGAATGGGGTCAAATGTGGGAGCGGGCTTGCTCGCGAAGAGGCCATCACAGCCTCTACAAATCAAACAGCCAGCAGGCGCTCACGCAACTTGCCAATCTCATCGCGCGTCTGCGCCGCCGCCTCAAACTCAAGATCGCGCGCCAACTGGTACATCTTCTCTTCCAACTGCCGAATCCGCTTGGTGATCTCACTCGGCGAGCGCAGTTCGTTCTCGTACTTGGCGCTCTCCTCGGCCGCCTTGGCCATGCCCTTGCGCTTCTTGCTGCGCGAGCCCGGCACGGTGGCGCCTTCCATGATGTCGGCGACGTCCTTGAACACGCCCTTCGGGGTAATGCCATGCTCCAGGTTGAAAGCGATCTGCTTGTCCCGACGGCGCTCGGTTTCGCCAATCGCCCGCTCCATGGAGCCGGTGATGCGGTCGGCATACAGAATCGCCCGACCATTAAGGTTACGCGCGGCACGGCCAATGGTCTGGATCAACGAACGCTCGGAACGCAGGAAGCCTTCCTTGTCCGCATCCAGAATCGCCACCAGCGAAACCTCCGGCATGTCCAGGCCTTCGCGCAGCAAGTTGATGCCCACCAGCACATCAAACACACCCAGGCGCAGGTCGCGGATGATCTCTACACGCTCCACGGTGTCGATGTCCGAGTGCAAATAACGCACGCGCACGCCGTGGTCGGCCAGGTAATCGGTCAGGTCTTCGGACATGCGCTTGGTCAGCGTGGTGACCAGCACCCGCTCTTCCAGGGCCACACGCTTGGTGATTTCCGAGAGCAAGTCATCCACCTGGGTCAGCGCCGGGCGGATTTCGATCTGTGGGTCCACCAGGCCGGTCGGGCGCACGAGCTGCTCAATCACACGGCCGGCATGCTCGGCTTCGTAGTTGCCTGGCGTGGCCGACACGAAAATGGTCTGCGGGCTGATGGCTTCCCACTCATCAAAACGCATCGGCCGGTTATCCAGCGCCGACGGCAGACGGAAGCCATATTCCACCAGGGTTTCTTTACGCGAACGGTCGCCCTTATACATGGCGCCGACCTGCGGCACGCTGACGTGGGATTCGTCGATCACCAGCAGCGCGTCGTCCGGCAAGTAGTCGTAAAGGGTCGGAGGCGGCGCCCCGGATTCGCGGCCCGAGAGGTACCGCGAGTAGTTTTCGATGCCGTTGCAGTAGCCCAGCTCCAGGATCATCTCCAGGTCAAACCGGGTGCGCTGCTCCAGGCGTTGAGCTTCCACCAGCTTGTTGTTGGCGCGCAGGTACTCCAGGCGCTCGACCAGTTCAGCCTTGATGCCCTCGATCGCCCCCATCAGGGTTTCACGCGGCGTCACGTAGTGGCTTTTCGGATAGAAAGTGAAGCGTGGCAGTTTGCGGATCACCTCGCCGGTCAACGGGTCGAAGGCCGACAGGCTCTCGACTTCATCGTCGAACAATTCGATGCGGATGGCTTCGAGGTCCGATTCGGCCGGGTAAATGTCGATCACATCGCCACGCACACGGAAGGTAGCGCGGGCAAAATCCATGTCGTTGCGGGTGTACTGCAGGCTCGTCAGGCGGCGCAGCAGCTCGCGCTGGTCGAGTTTGTCGCCGCGATCGACGTGCAGCACCATCTTCAAATAGGTTTCCGGGCTGCCCAGGCCGTAGATGCACGACACCGTGGTGACGATGATGGCGTCCTTGCGTTCCAGCAACGCCTTGGTCGCCGACAACCGCATCTGCTCGATATGGTCGTTGATCGACGCATCCTTCTCGATAAAGGTGTCGGAGGACGGCACATAGGCTTCGGGCTGGTAATAGTCGTAGTAGGAAACGAAGTACTCCACCGCGTTGTTCGGGAAGAACGCCTTGAACTCACCGTACAACTGCGCGGCCAGGGTTTTGTTCGGCGCCAGCACCAGGGTCGGGCGGTTGATCTGCGCGATCACGTTGGCGATGCTGAAGGTCTTGCCTGAACCGGTCACCCCGAGCAGCGTCTGGTGCGCCAGGCCGGCTTCGATGCCTTCGACCATCTGGCGAATGGCTTCGGGTTGGTCGCCGGCGGGTTCAAAACGGGTGACAAGCTGGAAATCCGACATAACGTACCTCGTGAAGTCACCCCAGACTCAACACCGCCAGGGACGAAATAGCTCAGCAACCCGCGAAAAGTCTTCGCAGGTTGCAGGAAAAAACCATGATAGCTGTAGAAGTGGTGGCGAATGTGACGGGTTTCAAGGCAATCGTCCTACCAGCCGTCGATGATCAATTGTGCAATAAGACTAACGGTGGGCAAATAAACCGAAAAACTTGGCCGAAAAGCCGTTTCGGCTGTCGCCCTGAGCCTGGATGGCCTCTATACTAGCTCCCCGTTTGTGCACCGCTCTAGTGCATTCGGCTGGAGCGCGACACGTCCCTCCTATCCCCCATAGAGCTGCCGCAAAAATGAGCCTGTTCTCCGCTGTCGAAATGGCACCACGCGATCCAATCCTGGGCCTCAACGAAGCATTCAACGCCGACACACGAACCACCAAGGTCAACCTTGGCGTAGGCGTTTACTGCAACGAGGAGGGGAAGATTCCACTCTTGCGTGCCGTTGCCGAAGCGGAAGCCATTCGTGTGGCGCAACACGCCGCCCGTGGCTACCTGCCGATCGACGGTATCGTGGCGTACGACCAGGCCGTGCAAAAGCTGCTGTTCGGCGCTGAGTCGCCACTGCTGAGCGCCGGCCGCGTGATCACTGCCCAAGCGGTGGGCGGCACCGGCGCGCTTAAAATCGGCGCTGACTTCCTCAAGCAACTGCTGCCCAACGCCGTCGTCGCGATCAGCGACCCGAGCTGGGAAAACCACCAGGCGCTGTTCGAAAAAGCCGGCTTCCCGGTGCAGACCTACCGCTACTACGACGCCGCCACCCACGACGTCAACCGTGCCGGCCTGCTCGAAGACCTCAACGCCCTGCCGCCACAGTCCATCGTGGTGCTCCACGCCTGCTGCCACAACCCGACCGGTGTCGACCTGAGCCCGGCCGACTGGCAAAACGTGCTGGACGTGATCAAGGCCAAGAACCTGGTGCCGTTCCTCGACATGGCCTACCAGGGCTTTGGCGACGGCATCCACGAAGACGCCGCTGCCGTGCGCCTGTTTGCTGAATCGGGCCTGACCTTCTTTGTCTCCAGCTCGTTCTCCAAGTCGTTCTCGCTGTACGGCGAACGCGTGGGCGCGCTGTCGATCGTCAGCGAATCCAAGGAAGAAAGCGCGCGCATCCTGTCCCAGGTCAAGCGCGTTATCCGCACCAACTACTCCAACCCGCCGACCCACGGCGCGGCGATCGTGGCGGCCGTGCTGAACAACCCTGAGCTGCGCGCCCAGTGGGAAGCGGAACTTGGCGAAATGCGCCTGCGTATCCGCGGCATGCGTGAGCAAATGGTCGCCGAACTGGCCAAGGCTGCACCGGGCCACGACTTCAGCTTCGTCGGCCGCCAGCGTGGGATGTTCTCCTACTCCGGCCTGACCGTTGAGCAAGTCACCCGTTTGCGTACCGAGTTTGGCATCTACGCGCTCGACACCGGCCGTATCTGCGTGGCAGCGTTGAACCAGTCGAACATTGGTGCGGTAACAAAAGCGATTGTTCAGGTTCTATAAACCTGCCAGCGTCGTACCAAGGGGGAAGCCGATGGCTTCCCCCTTTTTATTGGCGAACCCACTAGACTGAACCCTGATCGCCCCTTTGCTGTGAGAGCCCTATGAGAAACGACGACCTGGACCTGCGCGCCGACCGCGACGAACTGCATGACTACACCCCGCGCGCGCCGCAAGCCAAGCGCCAGAAAAGTCTGGTGCTGCAAGTGGCGCTGGGCGTGTTTCTGGGTGGGCTGGCACTGTGGCTGGTGCAGTTGGGCGCCACGGCGATAATGGCCAAGCTGGCCATGGGCACCCTGCAATTTGGCGGCTGACACAGATCAACAGGTGGGAGCTGGCTTGCCAGCTCACACATGAGATCTAAGTGGCTACCAGGCCGCGCTCCTCCAGCAACTTCACAAAGCTGTTCAAACTCTGCGACACCGTGCCTCGGCGCCAGATCAGCCAGGTATTGAGCAGGCGAAACGCGTCGGTCAACGGCCACACACTCACCGTCGTAAACCCCGGCATGCTCTCCAACATGCTGCGCGGCATCAGCGCCAGGCCGGCCCCGGCGCTGACGCAGGCGAGCATGCCGTGGTACGACTCCATTTCGAAGATCTTGCCCGGCACCGCGCCATCCTGTGAAAACCAGCGTTCGAAGTGATGGCGATACGAGCAGTTCGAGCGAAAGGTGTAGATGCTCTCCCCAGCCACATCCTGGCCCCGCGTGATCGGCGCATGGTGCAGCGGCGCAATCACCACCATCTCCTCCTCAAACACCGCCACGCCCTCCAGCGTGGCATGCAGCACCGGCCCATCGACAAACGCCGCCGCCAGGCGCCCCGACAACACGCCCTCGATCATCGTGCCCGACGGCCCGGTGCTCAGGTCCAGCTCGACCTTGGTGTGTTTCTGGTTATACGCCGCCAACAGCGCCGGGATGCGCACCGCCGCCGTGCTCTCCAGCGAGCCCAGTGCAAACGCGCCCTGGGGCTCCTCCCCCGCCACGGTGGCGCGAGCCTCCTGGACCAAATCAAGAATGCGCCGCGCATAACCGAGGAAATTCCAGCCGGCTGGCGAGAGGCGCAGGCGACTTTTCTCACGGATAAACAGTTCCACGCCCAAATCCTGCTCCAGTTGCTTGATGCGCGTGGTCAGGTTCGACGGCACGCGATGAATCAACTGCGCGGCGGCACTGATGCTGCCTTGTTCGGCAACGGCCTTGAAGATTTCCAGCTGCACCAAATCCAAATCATTCTCCCATCGCGAACATGATCGTTCCCACGCTCTGCGTGGGAATGCCGCCAAGGACGCTCCGCGTCCAAAATTCAACAGCCATTCTCAATTCGAGAACGTATCACTTAATATTATTCAGTTTCCAGAAAACATGCACCCCCGTAGGCTAACCCCATTCCACTCATTCAGCCGGACGGTGCCATGAACGCTATCACTCCCCAGACCCACGCCTTGTCGATCAACCCCGCCAATGGCGAAACGGTCGCCAGCTACCCCTACGAAACCGCAGCGCACCTGGACGCCGCCCTCAACCGCGCCACCGCAGCTTTCCGCACCTGGCGTCGCCAGCCGGTGAACCAGCGTGCAGAGTTGCTGCTGGCCCTGGCCAGTGCATTGCGCGAACAAGCCGAAGACATGGCCCAGATGATTACCCTGGAAATGGGCAAACCCATCGCCCAGGCCCGCGCCGAAATCGAAAAATGTGCCCAGCTCAGCGAGTGGTACGCCGCCCAAGGCCCGGCCATGCTCGCCCCCGAACCGACCCTGGTGGACAACGGCAGCGCGCAGATCGAATATCGCCCGTTGGGCCCGATCTTCGCCGTGATGCCGTGGAACTTCCCGGTGTGGCAAGTGCTGCGCGGCGCCGTGCCGACCTTGCTGGCCGGTAACACCTACGTGCTCAAACACGCGCCGAATGTGATGGGCAGCGCCTACCTGATCCAGCAGGCGTTCCAGAAAGCCGGTTTTGCCGAAGGTATTTTTGAAGTGGTCAACGTGACCAACGACGGCGTGTCCAAGGCCATCGCCGACCCACGCATCGCCGCCGTCACCCTCACCGGCAGCGTGCGCGCCGGTATCGCCATCGGCTCCCAGGCCGGTGCTGCGCTGAAAAAATGCGTGCTGGAACTGGGCGGCTCCGACCCGTTTATCGTGCTTAACGACGCCGACCTTGATGCCGCCGTGCAGGCCGCCGTGATCGGGCGCTTCCAGAACAGCGGCCAGGTCTGCGCTGCTGCCAAGCGCCTGATTATCGAAGCCGGTGTGGTGCAAGCCTTCACCGCCAAATTCCTCGAAGCCAGCCGCAAACTGGTGATGGGCGACCCGACATCGACCGACACCTACGTCGGCCCGATGGCGCGTTTCGACCTGCGTGATGAGCTGCACGGCCAAGTCCAGGCCACCCTCGAAGAAGGCGCGACCCTGCTGCTCGGTGGCAATAAAGTCGCCGGCGCCGGCAACTACTACGAGCCGACCGTGCTGGCAGACGTGACCGACCAGATGACCTCATTCAAACAGGAACTGTTCGGCCCCGTAGCCTCGATCATCACCGCCCGCGATGCCGACCACGCGGTCGCGCTGGCCAACGACAGCGAGTTTGGTTTGACGGCGAGCATCTTCACCACCGACTCGGCAAAAGCACGGGAGATTGCCAACCAACTGGAAACCGGCGGGATCTTCGTCAACGCCTTCAGCGTGTCCGACCCCCGCGTGGCGTTTGGCGGCGTGAAAAAGAGCGGGTTCGGGCGGGAATTGTCGCACTTCGGTGTGCGTGAATTCTGCAACGCGCAGACCGTGTGGTTGGATCGCAAATAAAACCGGCAACACTAATTAACTGTGAGAGCTGGCTTGCCTGCGATGGCGGTGCATCAGTGACAACTCCCTGGCTGATCCACTGCCATCGCAGGCAAGCCAGCTCCCACCTTTGATCTGCAGTGCTTGTGGGTGTGCATGAATTCTGCAACGCGCAGACCGTGTGGCCGGATCGCAAATAAAACAGGCAACACTAATTAACTGTGGGAGCTGGCTTGCCTGCGATAGCGGTGGGTCAGTGACAACTTCTTGGCTGACCCACTGCCATCGCAGGCAAGCCAGCTCCCACCTTTGATTTGCGGTGCTTGTGGGTGTGCGTGAATTCTGCAACGCACAGACCGTGTGGCCGGATCGCAAATAAAACCGGCAACTCCATTCAACTGTGGGAGCTGGCTTGCCTGCGATAGCGGTGGGTCAGCGACAACTCCTTGGCTGACCCACTGCAATCGCAGGCAAGCCAGCTCCCACCTTTGATCTGCGCTGTTTGTGGGTGTGCGTGAATTCTGCAACGCACAGACCGTGTGGCCGGATCGCAAATAAAACAGGCAACTCCATTCAACTGTGGGAGCTGGCTTGCCTGCGATAGCGGTGGGTCAGTGACAACTTCTTGGCTGACCCACTGCCATCGTAGGCAAGCCGGCTCCCACCTTTGATCTGCGGTGCTTATCGATTAATCGACCGTCACTTTCCCCACTTGGTCCCTGTGTATGACCTATCGAGGCTAGTGCTTGACCGGCGCATCCCAGCAGTCCGGCTGGCGTGCGCAGACATCGTATTGGCGATCCATCAAGGCCATGCGGTTGATGTGGGCGTCCGTGGCTGCCCGGAACGACTGATTGCTGGTGGTGATATAAGCCGCGGTGCGATCACTCAGGCGTGCGCTTAACTGGCGGCGGGTGTGGGCATCCAGCGCCTGGGGCGCGGTGGCCATGGTTTGAAGTGTCACGTCGCTGAGGCGGCTCAACTCATCGCGGTAGGTGTCTACGTATTCGGCACGCGCCGCGTCATGCTGGTGGTTCAAATCGTACTGCATCGCTTCCAGGTTTTGCTTGTAGAGCGCCCAATAGCCCTCGGGCAGCACACCACCGTCTTGTTTACGTAATTTGGCAATGCGCGCGTCGTTGTCCGAAGTCGGTTGGAGGACGGGCTTGTGCGACGAAATCACGACCGGGTCTTGAGCGATGATCTGGTCGATCCAGCCCACCCGTGAAGGGTTCGAGGGCAATACCTGCCCTAATGGTTCAAGCGGCACAGGCGCAGCTGGTAGGGGTGACGACACTGACTGGGCGCAACCACCGAGCAGTAACACGGTGCACAACTGGGTCAAGGCGAGGACGTTGCGAAAAAGCATAAGTTCTCCATGAACAAAAGCGAATCGAATGGGTGCAGCAAATAATATCATTGAGCCATCACTGCGTGTCAGCCCATAGCCCGAACATTCGCAGGGCGGTACAGCGCATCAATCCAGCATCCGGCTAAGCAGCCGGTGCCCATCTACCGTCACCTCGACCATCGCCGACAGCATCACGCCGTCGGCACCGTCTGAGGAAAGCAGGCTCCAGAAATCTGGCGGCTGGTACCTCACCCCCACTGTGCCCGCCTTGGCGATCACATACACATTGAGCACCTGCCCGGGTTGCATCAACGGGCTGTCACCCTCGACCTTGTAACCGAGCACCTGCGGCTTTTGTATGCGCGCCTGGCCCATGGCATAGCCGGCAAACTCGCGCACCGCAACGGCCTGGCCCGCGTCCAGTTCCTGTTGTATCGCCGCCCCCACATTGGCCAAGCGCTGGCCACCCTGAACCTGCGCGACCCCGTTGGTCAGCGCACGGCGCGCCGTCGCCAGCAATTGGCGCTGCGCCGCGGTGGCATTGGGCGTGGCGAACGTCCAGACCTGAGCAACATGGGCCTGGGCCGATGCCGCGATCAACTCCACTTTTACCAGCGCCGCGTCCGGGAACGGCACGTCGCTGGGCGGCGCGGCGCTCACCTGGTTATTTACCGAAACCGCTACCGCCGCCGGGTAACCGCGAAAGCCGAACATCATCGGCAGCCAGCCGTGCTGCGCGTACTGATCGAGTAAAAACCCCTGCACCGCAGTGCCGGTGCCGCCCTTGCGGATCAGCGGCGCGACCTGGAGCAACAGGTCACTGGCGATGGGCGCCAGTTTGGCTTCCTCGGCAAGAATGGTGGCGTCATCCAACTGGGCGATGGCGCGGGCCCTGTCGCCGATCGCGTCGGTATAGCGGGCTAGCGCAGGGTCAGCGGCGTGTGCGCTCATGCAAAACAGCAGTGGCACTATTCCCAGACGTATCAACATGGCCTTCCTTGGGGTAATGATGGACGGGGCCGGATTGTACCTCCACCCAGCGCCCAAGATGGACTACCATACCGCGCCGGTTCCCAAACGGGACTAATAGGGAATTCGAAGCGCGGCCCATCGCGCCAATCGAAACTGCCCCCGCAACTGTAGGTGCCGAGCCTGCTCCCCACTGCCACTGAGCCATGCTCGGGAAGGCCGGAGCGAGGCGACGACGCATCAGTCAGGAGACCTGCCGGCAAAGCGTTATCACCAACCGGCGGGGTGTCCGGGAAGGACATCCGCGCCCTGCAAACCTGCAGCGTTCAAAGGTGTGTTTCCGAGCCGTACCTGCCCTGTTTCCCGTACGGTTCACTCGGAGATTGCCCCATGCTGCTACGCGTTTGCGCCCTGATCACCGGCCTGGGCTTTTGTGCCCTGGCCCACGCCACGCCGACTCACTACCCGCTGACGGTCGAAAACTGCGGCAGCAGCGTGACGTTCCAGCAAGCCCCGGTGCGCAGCGTGACCATTGGCCAGGCCGCCACCGAGATGCTCTACGCCCTGGGCGTTGCAGACAAAGTGGTCGGCACCTCGTTGTGGTTCAACAACGTACTGCCGCAGTTCAAGGCGCAGAACGACAAGGTCGAGCGCCTGGCCGACAACGAGCCGAGCTTCGAAGCCGTGATCGCCAAGCGCCCGCAACTGGTGGCCGCCGAGCTGGAATGGGTGGTCGGCCCGCAAGGCGTGGTCGGTACCCGCGAGCAATTCCATGAGCTGAAGATTCCTACCTACGTGCTGCCCTCCGACTGCGAAGGCAAGGACAACCTGGTGGGCGCCGACGGCACGCGGCTGGAGCCGTTCCGCATCGACACGATCTATAAAAGCATCAGCCAGTTGGCCGAGATCTTCGACGTGCAAGGCCGTGGCCAACAGTTGAACGACGCACTCAAGGCACGCCTGGCCAAGTCGGTCGCCACCGCCCAGGGCAAAGGCCTCAAGCACCCCAGCGCGCTGGTGTGGTTCTCCAGCAGCGAGATGGCAGCCGACCCGTATGTCGCAGGCCACAAGGGCATTCCCGAATTCATGCTGCAGACCCTGGGCCTGCACAACGTGGTGCAGTCCGATGAAGAATGGCCTGCCGTCGGCTGGGAAACCATTGCCAAGGCCAACCCGACCTTCCTGGTGATCGCCCGCATGGACCGCCGTCGCTACCCCGCCGACGACCATGAAAAGAAACTCGCCTTCCTGCGCAGCGACCCGGTCACCCGCAACATGGACGCGGTGAAAAACAACCGCATCATTATTATTGACGCCCTGGCGTTGCAGGCCAGCCTGCGCATGTTCGACGGCCTGGAACAACTGGCCGACGCCATCGACGGCTACGACTTGCCAAAATGATGCGCACCCTACTCGCCCTCGCCGTGTTGCTGATGGCCGTGCTCGCCGGCACCGCCATCGGCGAAACCGCCATCGAACCGCAAGTGGTCTTGCAGGTGCTGGCCAACAAACTCTGGGCGGCCGGTTACGTGCTCGACCCGATCGACGAAGGCGTGGTGTGGAACTACCGCCTGACCCGCGCCCTGGTCGCCGCCGCCTGTGGCGCCGGCCTGGCCACCTGCGGGGTGATCCTGCAGTCGTTACTGCGCAACCCATTGGCCGATCCATACCTGCTGGGCATCAGCGCAGGCGCCTCGACCGGCGCAGTGTTGGTGGCATTGATGGGCGTGGGCGGCGGGCTGATTTCGCTGTCGGCGGGCGCGTTTGTCGGCGCCATGGCGGCATTTGCGTTGGTGATTCTATTGGCGCGAGCCAGCGGCTCAGCCAGCGGCACCGGGCAGATCATCCTCGCTGGCATCGCCGGCTCGCAGCTGTTCAATGCCCTCACCGCATTCCTGATCACCAAGTCCGCCAGTTCCGAACAGGCGCGCGGCATCATGTTCTGGCTGCTGGGCAACCTCAGCGGCGTGCGCTGGCCGTCGGTGTGGCTGGCAGTTCCGGTGGCGGTCGCCGGCTTGGCCGTGTGTTTGTGGCATCGGCGTGCGCTGGATGCGTTCACCTTCGGCACCGACTCGGCCGCCTCGCTGGGCATTCCGGTGCGGCGCGTGCAGTTTGTGCTGGTGGGTTGCGCGGCGCTGGTGACGGCGGTGATGGTGTCGATTGTCGGCTCCATCGGTTTTGTCGGGCTGGTGATTCCCCACGCCGTGCGCCTGCTGCTGGGCACCGGGCATTCACGCTTGCTGCCGGCCAGTGCGCTGGGCGGCGCGTTGTTCTTGATCGCCGCGGATGTGCTGTCGCGCACGCTGATCAAAGGCCAGGTGATTCCGGTCGGTGTGGTCACAGCCTTGGTCGGCGCGCCAGTGTTTGCATTGATCCTGATTGGCCGGAGAAATGCGCGATGACCATCCTCAGTTGCACCGGCCTGGGCTTCAAGGTACGCGACGCCGAGTTGCTGCGCGATGTCCACCTGGAGGTTCAGCAAGGGGAAACCTTAGGCGTTGTCGGGCCGAACGGCTCGGGTAAATCCACCCTGCTCAAATTGCTCGCCGGTTTGCGTGTGCCTGCGTCGGGCGAAGTGTTGCTGGGCGGCCAGCGCCTGACCAGGCTGTCGCGCCGTCTTGTTGCGCAACACCTGGCGGTGGTGGAGCAGCAGGCTGATACCGACGACGCCATCCGCGTGTTCGATGCCGTGGCACTGGGCCGCACGCCCTGGCTGTCGGCGCTGAGCCCTTGGTCTGACGCAGACGATGCCATCGTGCGCCAGGCGCTGCACGACGTAGACGCCACCCACCTGAGCCAACGCGCCTGGCGCAGCCTCTCCGGCGGCGAGCGCCAACGCGTGCACATCGCCCGGGCGTTGGCGCAACGACCGCAGATCTTGTTGCTGGATGAGCCGACCAACCACTTGGATATCCAGCATCAATTGGCGATTTTGAAAGGCGTGCAGGCACTGCCGGTGACCACCTTGATTGCGCTGCACGACCTGAACCAGGCACTGACCTGTGATCGCTTGGCGGTACTGGATCGCGGGCGCTTGGTGGCGCTGGGCACGCCGCTGGAGGTGCTGACGCCGCAGCGGCTACAGCAAACATTCGGGGTGCAGGCGCATTACCTCACGGACCCGTTCGACGGCGCGCAAATCCTGCGGTTACGCCCCATTTAATGGACTGCTCACCGTGCAAAGGTGGGAGCTGGCTTGCCTGCGATGGCGGCGGATCAGTGCCATAGCTGGGGCTGACACACCGCTATCGCAGCATAGTTATCTACACAACTTTAGAGGCATCCCATTTCTCCTGTGGCGAGCAGGCTTGTCCTGCGTTGGGCTGCGAAGCAGCCCCAGTAAAGGCACTGCAATTTTCCTGAAAGTACTCAGCGTCTGGGTTTGGGGCTGCTTCGCAGCCCAACGCAGGACAAGCCTGCTCGCCACAACAGCCCACTTGCGACAGACTTCTAACCGGTTCAAGCCAGCTCCCACCTTGATCTATAGCGCCCGCTGCATATGCGTGGTCTGCCACACCGGGTCGGCTTCGACGTCGATCACCTCAAACCCCTGCCGCCGCCAAAAATCAATCGCACCCGGCAAAAACGGATGGGTGTGCAGGTAAACCACCTCCACCCCATCCGCCTGTGCCTTAGCCTCCAATGCGCGATACAACTCCCCTGCCAAACCAAAACGGCGAAACGCCGGCAGCACGAACAGGCGCACCACCTCGACGACTTTGCGGCCCTGGTAATTCAACTGCGGGAAGCGCCCGTCGTACGGCAGATAGCCGACGGCAGCCACGATTTGATCTTCAACACAGGCCAGCAGAAACTGGCCGTCACCCTTGAGGTAAACGGCCTCAAATCGCGCCAGATCATCCGGCATGCCCGTCGCGCTGAGCTTGGGGAAAAGCTCGGCACGGGCCTGCAGCACAAAGGTCAGCACTTGCGGGAGGTCGGCGGCAGTGACCGTTCGAATGGTCGGGCTTTGTGTCATACAATCTCGATCGCTCAATGTCATTTGCTATGCACGTAGCAAAAAGCAGTGCCCTTCACGCCCGACGCATGGATGCTGACATGGCGCGTGGAAAAGCCTGGCTTCTCGACAAACTGTTTCTCTTGCCAACTCGCGTAGATGCCGTACTGATAACCGATGGCGCCATTGGCATACCACGACACGGCCATCTTATACACGCCCTTCTCATCCGGGGCCTCCCACAGCGCCTTGTCGATGATCGGTTTCGCCTGGTTGAACGTGCGCAGGTGGAACGTGCGCGGCCCGCCGTTTGGCTCGGTCGAACTGGACAGAAACAGCGTGTCGTCCTCGGCATCGTCTTCGGCAGCCGCCAGAATCACTGCCGGCACCCACTTCTCGCCCCTGTACTCTTTTTCGATGAACACCGTGCAGCTCAACGTGCCGTCACCTGGGGTCTTCATTTTGAATTGCCGCTCGTATTGCCCGTAGGGCACATCAAACGAGAAGTTGTATTCGGCGGCTTGAACACCTGCCATCAGCAAAAATGCCGATAGCCCTACGACTGCATGGGAAAGGGTCACGTGTGCGTCCTTGCGGGAATCTGGAAATCCGGGTGTCAGAGGTTACGCGGGGTGCAGGTGAATGGCTAATCACTACAAGCGAGTACCGACTGGATTCTCGCCGATATCCACCCTCGACTGTAAGCAAGTACGCCATCCGCCATCGCCACCGGAAAATGAATAAACCCATGGGCCGACTCCGGCAACAGGTGCGCCTCAACCTGCGCAGCCGCGCCCCAGCGTTCGGCCATCTGCAGCGTGTCATCCAGCAACGGGTCCAACTCGCCCACAAACATCAACGCGGGCGGCAGCCCTGTGAAGTCGCCATTCAATGGTGACAACGGCGGCTGCCGACGTTCTTCATCACTCAAGCCCGGCGTCAGCAGGCGCAGCGCGTCGACCATGCCCGGCCCGTCCAGCAACAAGGTCTCGGGCCCCGCCGTGCGCACGCTCGGTGTGCCGCTCAAGTCGTATACGCCGTAGTACAACACCACACCGCGCACACGCTTGAGTAACTCAGGCCATTGCTTAAGCGCCAACAAGGTTGCCGCCGCCAGATGCCCACCGGCCGACTCACCCACAACGAACACTGGCAAGCCTGCAAACTCATCACTGCTGAGCAACCAGCGTGCTGCATTCAGGCAGTCCTCCATCAGCCCCTCAACCGGCGTGTCCACCGCCAGCCGATAATCCACCGACACCACCGCCACGCCGCACGCCTGCACCATGCCCAGGTTCAAGTCGTCATCCATCTGCGCATTGCCGATCACCCAGCCGCCGCCGTGGATATCCAGCACCACGCCTTGGGTTTTCCCCTCGGGCCGCAGGATGCGCACGGGCACGCCGGCCACTCGGCGGGTTTCAGCCGCAGGCGCTTTCTTGACCTTCTGACTGACTCGCAACAGCGCCTGAATCAAACGCGGCGTGATGCGGTTGCGAATTTTAAAACGCGGCAGCCACGCGAGCTTTTTATTGAACTGGCGCATCTGCGCCAGTTCAGCCTCGCTCGCGGGCCAGAGTGTGTGAGCCATCAGCGGTTATTCCGCAAGATCGAGAAATTCAACGCCGCCGCCACACTCAGCCACGCCAGGTACGGGAACAGGATCAAGCCGGTGATCAAGTCCAGCCGCAACGCCATCACCACCAACGCCGCCACCACCAGCCACAGCAGCACGATCACCACCATCCCGGCCAAGAGGTTGTGAGCCCCAAAAAATACCGGCGTCCACAGCGTATTCAGCGCAATCTGCGCCGCCCACAGGCCCAGGGCCAATTGGCTGCCGGGAATCATCGTCAGGCGATAGCCCGCCCAGGCAAGCAGCAGGTAGATGACCGTCCAGGCCACCGGAAATAGCCAATTGGGCGGGGTAAAGCTGGGTTTGACCAGGGTTTCGTACCACTGGCCGGGCTTGAAAATGATGCCGGTACTGGCGGCCGCGCCGCAGGCGATGAGGAAAATCAGAAAGATCATGGACTGTCCACTCTCAGGGTTCATTTGAAGATAGGACGTATGGGCAACCGGTAAAAGTTCACAAATCATCCGGCGAAACGATCGTGAGCCAAGGCCAGCGCGCCTGATAACTCCTGGCCTTGGCGGCGAACAACTCAGGCTCGCGGTGCTGCGGGTTAATGCGCAACACGCCCTGCTCCACATCCGCCAACCCATAGGGCGCATACACCTCGCCGGTGTCGATCTCCAGCCCGATGCACGTGCCGGCCACCAGGTAACGGTCCACGCCCTGTTTAGCCGAGTGCAGTTGCGGGTAAGGCCGACCAAAGCGCTCGCCGTACCAAAGGTGCACCCGCGCCTGGTTCTTGACCTCGACGTTAACGCCCAAATCCTCAAACAACCGCGCGGCGGCGCGGATCACTTTGTCCTCCGCTTCGTAGGACAAGTCCGTGTCGAAGTAAAAGACGTCGTAGTCCTTTACGTTATGAGCCGCAGGCAAGTTTGACTGATGGTTCCAAACGGCCTGGAACAGGCAGCCCGCCGTGAGCATGCACTGCGCCACACCGAGGTCGGGCAGGCGCGCAGTGATTTCGGCGTTGATGGGGTTGGCCATGGCCAGGTCGAGCAGGGTTTTGACGGTCAATGTCATGGTGGGCATTCCTTGTGTATTCAGCGCGGTTCAAGCCACCGACCCTACACGACGGCGGGGAGGGTTTCGTGACAGCCATGTTTCTATACACTTTGCCCACCCGCTACCAATCGTCAAGGATAAAACGATGCGAATCAGAGAAATGGCCCTCATCACCGCCAGCGCCCTGTTGCTCACCGCCTGCAGCGACAGCCCGTCGGACGCCGACATTCAAGCCGCGCTGCAACCCAAGCTCGAAGGCGCGTCCTGCGTCAGGGCGGCGATGTTCAACCGCTTCCCGGTGACCCTGAGTGACAGCGTCATGACCGGCACCTCCAGCGCCAACCAGCCGGCCTTCGATGCGCTGACCGACGCCGGCCTGCTGGCTAAAAGCGACAAAACCTACAGCCTCACCGACAACGGCCGCGCCGCCTACGTGCAGCAAGAGTCCGGGTTCTGCTACGCCCAGGGCTATGAAATCGCCAAGATCCAGAACATTGCAACCAACTCCAACCTGATGGGCGCCGCCGTGGATAAATCCTGGGTGGTGACCGTGGACATTCGCCAGAAAACCATCGCCGACTGGGCCAACACCCCGGCGATTGAAAAACTGGCGCGCAACCCGGAAAACCTCTCCGAAGTGCCCAAGACCTACACCGTGGTGGTGGGCCGCTTGAAGGGTGAGCAAAGGTTGAAGCTGATAGACCCACGGTTTTCGATCATGCGTGGGGTTGGGGTGAACCAGGCGTTCTAAGTGGTGAGCAGTGTTGTGGTGGAAAGCGGGTTCGTTATGGCGAGCAGGCTTGTTGTGGAAAGTGGGTTCGTTGTGGCGAGCAGGCTTGCCCTGCGCTGGAGTGCGCAGCGCTCCCAACCCAGCCAACGCGGTCCAAAAGGGAAAACCAGTCGCCGCTTTTGGGGCCGCTGCGCAGCCCAACGCAGGGCAAGCCTGCTCGCCACAAGGGAGTATCCAAACCACAGGGAATGGTGAACAGGCCCGCAGCACCTTGATCCATTGCCTACGCGTGCGTCAGAATCCGCCGGCTTGTGTGCTGAGGTGGCCGTCTCTAAGGTGGCTCGGTCGCTGAATGTTCAGTGATCGGGTTTAGTAGCCTGAGTTGGGTATTGAAAAGTGCATGAGCTTCATCAATCAGACATTGCGTCTGTGCTTGATGGTGGCTGTGCGTAGGGCGTCCTCGGGCGCGCCGGCTTTGATATCCACCGGTCTACTAACCTGCGCACAGCTGCCACCTTTTTCGTTTAGTAGCGAAAAGATGGCGGCCAAAACCAGGATATCGTTATGACTCAAGCAAAAACTGACTCAACCACCCTCTTCACCGTCGTCCCCGACGCCAACACCGAAACCCTCATCACCAACAGCTACGAAACCTTCACCAGCGTCAGCACACTGCTGCTCGACCTGTCCGAAGACCTGTGCGGCAAACACCGCGACGTCGCCCTGGCCATCCACCAACTAAGCGAACTGGGCGTGCTGCTCACGGCCAAATTGCTCGACCGTGAAGCACCTTGCCCTGGCTGATAAACAGCCCAAGGCAGCGCCGCTGATGGCGCTGCCTTCAATTAACCCCAGGGAACGAATCAACGTACTGAATGGTGAAGTCAGGAAAGGAGTCAACAATCTGGATCTTGTAGTCGGGGAAGCTCTCGACTGTCTTCCACTTGCCGGCCGAATCGGGAAAACTGCTTACCTGTTTTACCTTAAGGTCAGGGAAACTGTTTACTACCTTGACCTTATAGTCCGGGAAGCTAGTGACGAACTTGATATTGCCGTAAATCTTCGACACATCAACAGTCGTATCCGCTTGAGCGCCGAAGGCACACGCCAGCAGCAGTGACGCGAGAGCAACTTTGAACATGACAGCCTCATCCTGAGCAATAAAAGGCGCCCAGTCTAACGCCCAGTGCGCAAAGCGTCCTGCATCGCCGGGTGCTTACCCCTTCAACTCACCCGCGCGGTTACTCGCTGCATCGTCGTAAGCCACATACAAGGATTCGGCGATCTGGCTTTTGATGGCTTTGGCGGCCTCCAGGCCCAACACAAATCCTTCGGCTTTGCCGCCAGCGCGGTTGAGTTCTTCGTGCGTGGAGGCGCCGGTGATGGCGTCAAGGAGCTTGGTGGCGTGAGGGCCGACGCCTTTGGGGAGGGAAATTTGGTCGATGGACATGGCGATACCTTGAGAAAAAATGATCGGGAGCGCATGGACCACTGCCGGGGGATGCCATGGTAGACCGGTTGGCGGGGAAAGGGGCTGGTTTCTGCCACTAGCTGCCATCCGTAGCGTGCAGAAATCGGCCAAATGCGGGTTTCATATGGCATGTTCGCCCTTAATAGCCTAAGCAAGCTGTTACTGGCAAAATGCATCCAGGTTTTGACAAGGCAAGAGCCTATGCGATTTTAGAAAGTAGTCGTGCCCCAGTTGATACGCTTTCCCAGCATGCGTGGAAGAATGCCGCCTCGCTAGTAATTACCGGTAATCCAGGCGGAAGGGCTACTTCCCCGCGGATAGCTTCCAAGACTGAAAACGCTACAAACGGAAGGCTCCTGCATGACCAGGCAGCACCGCCCATCAAAAGAAAGGAATCGTCGATGAACAAACTTATTCCCAAGCCACAAATGCAGTTAGTTGACCCGCAAGCACAGATGATCGTTGAGGTACTGCAAAGCATTGGACTACCATACGACAACATTATTGCGTCTGCTGAAGACAGAGCCATTATTGGGCAGAGCTTGCCCGCACTAATCGAGTCACTTCCTCCTGAAGCAAAGCAGGGCGCGAGATATCTCTCTAAATTTGTGGTGGGCGCGGGGTTCGGTCTTTTCGATTATTCCCTCAATGCGATCTGGAATGAAGTTATCCTAGACCTTCACAAAAAAGTCGTAGCTTACGGTTTAGATATTTTTTATGACGCAGCTATTGGCGGGAAAAATAGAGAGTTTTATCAAGCGGAAGAAGATCTTCGCTCTGTAAAGGACTCTACTCTACTTGATACTTGCCGCAAGCTTGAGCTAATCAGCGAGACCACATCAAAAAAATTAAAACACATGCTCGATATGCGAAATGATATAGGTATTTCGCACCCAACCAATTACACAATTAATGCATACGAACTATTAGGCTGGCTGACAAACTGCATTAAGGATGTCCTAAAAGACAGACCCACAGAGTCCGCCTTGCAAGTTCAGGCGTTTATTCAAAACTTACGCAGCTATACACAACCATTAGATGCCGCCAATCTTGCAGGAATAACGGCAAAAATCAATGAGCTAGCGTCCCACCACTGTGGTAACGTTCTGAGAACTATGTTTGGAATTTATGTGGCTCCAGATACAGATCCGCAGGTGAGAAAAAACATATCACTTTTATCTGTATCTGTTTGGAAAGCAAGCCACGATGATGTCAAGTACCGACTTGGGCTTACTTTAGAAGGCTATAATACAAATCTTCACAAAGACAAATATGATCTTGGCACGCAATTTTTTCAGGTTGTCAACGGTAATGCATTCCGCTCCAACGCGGAGCGAGCAATAATTGTGGATGGTCTAATCGATACATTGTTAGAGAAGCATCATGCTTGGGATAACTATCATCATGAAGCACCTGTAGCTCATGATATCATGTCATATATCCACAACCAGCAAGATATATTGCAAAATTTTGGCCCTAAACTCATAAAAATATTTCTTATGTGCCGTATTGGGAATGGGCGGTCCTATTACAGCGGGGTTTCACCAAGAGGCTCAGTATATTATGACCAGCTACTTGTCTTGCTAGGAGATGCTTGGGCTCCATCAGCTTTGGCTGCTTTAACCTCTTACGAGATACAACTTCAGCTAAGCGAAGAAATTTGCCGAAAACAAGCATGCAGCGCATTAGAAAAACTAAAGTCAGGCGTAGTCAATGCGCGGCTACTCGAGTGTATCGACTTTCTCCTCATTAATCTGCCTCTGAATGGCAAAGCTCCACTTGATAGCCGGTTCAAACAGCTGACTGCAGGATACCTAAACTGGCCATAATACTGTGCTATAGCATTAATAATGGGGCTGATTTATTTATTAAAGTGAATCAGTCCTAATTCTTAGAGCGAAAATATAGACTTGCATTCTTGATGATACTTTACATGGCGGCGTCAAGAGGCTCAAGTAGCCTGAAGATTGGAAAAGCAAACTCTATACTTAGCTGATATAGTCAAGAATTGGAAAGCTTGAAGTGCTACGACGTAGATCTACCCGAGAGTTGTAGCGCGCTATAAATAATTGAGTCAAGGAGTAAAAGAAATTTATCCTGAGAAAAATAAGATTTGAATTGAACATTTGATGGGCGTGGTTTTATGGTAAGTCTGGAATTACATTCAAGACGTCCAGGGTACTTTTTGAAATATTACAGGTTGTTCAATGGATAAGCTTAATTTAATCCGTGCAAGATTGGTTCTTTGCCAAAGACTTCTCGAGGAGTCAGATACATTGCCGGGCTCTGAAGGTTATACGGTGGACGAGGCCAATAACACCGTTCATCACCCTCGACACGAACGAGAAGCCCTAGTTGTTTACTTGTTATTAACTTGCTTTGATCTATTGGGTCAGTCTCGACCATATATGACTTTTTATGAGTGGCTTTCCAGTAAAAAAAATGAAATCCTTGAGGAGAAGAAGGATGCTTTGGAAAAACTAAACGCAGAAGTTGGAGAAATTGTTATGAATGCTAAGCTGCTTCATGACTACTACAATCTCCTTTATGGAGCAACCAAAGCGTTTTATGCAGGCGTTAATGGACTGTCGCTCAAGGCCAGAGATCATCTGCTTTCTTCTATACGCGTTACTAGACGTAACCCAGAATCACTCAAGCCAGAAAATAAAAACACGAGCTATCCTTCTCTTCCAATAGAAGACGAAAACAAAAAAACTAAACTTAAGCTAGCTTTTCTCTACTCCTTAAGAAATAGTTTCACACATCAGCTATCACAAATCCACTTTTCCTCAACTCCATCGATGTCGCAGTTTGCGAATAACAACAAATCTCAAACAGCCGAACCAGTCATGGGGGCATCTTGGGGAGTTTTTGTTCTTGACGGTGTAGCATTTTATGGGCAGCACCAAGAACAGGATTCTAAATACGTCTACTGTCTTAAAGACTGGCCCTTCGTTCTTTTTGAGGTATTGTATTCAGCTATGGGCGAAATATTCGATCGGACTCAAATAAAGCTAAATATGTATGTATTTGACACAGGCAAAGACTTTATTCCCTCAGTAGCTCATTCTGACCTGCCAGATATACTGGAAAAGCATAATAATGTCACCATGTCGCGTTGGCGCAATTAATTTAAACGGTTTGATTAGGATTTTTAATTCGATATCAAAGCATTCCCAGCATGCGTTTCGAGACAGTCAGATGAATGACGAGAAATCCGCTAGATTGTTGTCCGAAATTGAGAAAATCATTTCCTCGGTGGAAGATGAATACTTCATCAATAACAAAATCATATTTGAAAGCGAAGCGATCAGGGCTACGGCCCATTTTGAAAATATTAAGAAGGCCGTAAAAAGCTGGAGTAGGGCTAGAGTATGCATGGTCCCAAGTTGCGCCTCATTAAGCATCGCAAGGTCCCATGCGATTCCGCGATCAATGTCTCTTATGGCAATTGCAGACTCTGGAAATTTATTGACTCCAGCATTCGATCATAAAGTCGGATCATTAAAAATGCAAAAAGTGGGCCTGTCAGCAGCCACTACTTTTCCGGGATTCTGCACCGCGCACGAAAAGTTGTTTGAACATTTTGAGAAGGATAAAAATATAAGAGAAATTCGTCATGTTCTGCTTCAGGCTTATAGGACAGGGTGCAGAGAGTTATTTCGTTGCGACTCCGTCTTGAAGCACCTAAACGAGACTTTAGCAGGGTATGTCAACCACAGAGACCAGGGACTGTTAAGGATAATCACTGAGCGTGCCAAAAATATAGGTGCGAAAGTAAAATTGCAAGCTTCTACACTGACTATGAATAAAGATCCGCTACTAATAAATGCAGAAGAAAAAATCAAGACATTAGTTAAATTGCAAAGTGAGATTAAACTGCATCTAATTCCAGCTTTCGAACGCGCAGTATTCAATGGCGACAGCACTGGAATCGCTCTGGAAGCGCTACAACTTGATATTGAGTTCCCTGTTGCGCTGACGGGCATTGGGAACTTCGCATTCGGGGGCGATGAGCGAAAATCTGAAGTGAGCGCTTTAATTGGCGTGGTGCCCCAGGCTGGAATGACAACGTTGTTCCTTGCCAGCACAGCAGCTAATAAGGAACATCTTAAAAACTATTTAAGCTATTGGTGTAGACATGCGTTGGGTTTTCTATCGATGGTTGAGTCATGGATGGTCAATGGAACGGATCAATGGTTCATAACACCGCGTGTGTGGGCCGCCCTTAGTGCTGAACGCCAAACAAGCATACTGAAGAAGATTCTGCTGAGCGAGCAAAATATCGGCCAAGATTGCCAAGTTTCAATTTTCGACGAACTCCGAAAGCAAATAATCAGAGATACGAAGGCAGCTAACATTGGTGCAACCAATTCGGACGGGCTAGCCTACTTATCCAATGAAATAAAAAAACTCTTCTAAGCTTTGTTAAGCAAGCATATAAGCATAAACAGGGAGATAGGATATAAAGTGGCTTCTGAGTGTCGCTTTGATTTGTATTCAAACAAGTCTAGCCATCATAACCGCGACGATGTTTAATCTCGCCGTGTAATTAACGAAATAGACATGGAATCATTGATAACGGCTTATCCAAAGTCTGGATCCAAGGCAGGCAAAGACCATCGTTGTGGTCATTTCGGAGTGTTCCAGTGGATAGATCCTGGTTTCCGGGGGATGATACAAATAGAGCAACCAAGGGCAGCTTTTGGCCGAAAGCTGCCCTCCCCAACAACCCGCTACCAAACAAACATAGATACATACATTATTCCCCAACCCGCCCCACCAACACCCCAAACAACTCCCCTCGCGGCATCTCACTCACCGCGATCCCCGCATTCTCAAACCACGCCTTCCCCGCCTCCGGATGCGGCCCGCTCAGCACAACCACGCCCTTCTCATACCGATACCGCGCCGCCGCCACATCGCCATTGCGATAAGTCGCAATCACCGTATACGGCGCGTGCCCATCAACCTTGGGAAAATACGGCCCATCCTGATAGAACACACTGTCCGGTTTGCCATCCCACACCACCCGCACCGCCGCGTCTTCAATCCCGCGTACTTCAAACCCTGGCCGGCCGGCTTCAGAGTCGAGGTCCTGGGGTATCAACCCGAAGTTGCTGTTGTCGGCAAGATAAGCGCCCATGCATAACCCCAGGTAGCGCCCGCCCTTGGCCACGTACTCGCGAATGGCGTCCACGCGTGCATCACCGAAGCTGTCGAGCGCAGCGGGAATATCCTGCCCACCGCCCGGCTGAACATAGAGGTCGTAGCGCGCAAGGTTCTGCGGGGTGATGTCGATGGCTTCATCCGCGCCCACAAAGTCGATCTGGTAGTTGGGGCTGAGCCGCAGCAAGGCGTTTTTGACGTTCTCGGAACAGTCATCACAGCCCGCCGGGCCTCGGTAGATGGCAACGTGGGTGATGGGCGTTGCGGCCTGTGCCCAGGGTGATTGCAGGGTGGCGAGTGCAAAAAATGCGGCAGCGACGGCGGGCAGTTTCATGGTTGTGGGCTCAGCGAACAGGAGGTCGGGACTGTTCAAAGCCTATATCGAACGCGTCTTTGAATTCGTTAACAGTTGTAAATCAGCTACTGTCGCCTGAAACCACATTCGCCAAGAGGGCCTGTAATGGAGCTGAAATTCAGCCACGTCGACGTACTGGTCGAGAACCTTGAAGAAACCTGCGCTTATTACGCCAAGATCCTCAAGGCCAAAATCTCCAGCACTCAAGTCTGGAATCGCGGCGGCTTTCATGTGCGGTATGCGGTGGCGTTGATGGGCCAGGAGCGTTTTATGCTGGTGCAGCCGTTGGCGGGCAACTTGCGCGAGCTGTTGGACGCGCACGGTGAGGGCATGATTTATCGGCATTGCTACACCACACCGGATATCGAGGTGGCCTATGCCGAGTTGATAGCCGAGGGTGTGCAACCACAGGATGAAAACGGCCGGCCATTGGCCCTGGAAGCTCTGCAGTCGCCGTCCGGCACGCGCATCATTTGGTTGCCCAAGCGCTTCGGGCATTTCTCTATCGAGATTCTGGAGGAGAAAGGCTTGGAGGCGTTTATGGTCGCCGCGTTTGCTTGAACGGCGTTGCATTGGTTGCCTAGATGAGGATTACTGTAGGCCGTGCCCGATCCCGAGATAACTCGACATGTTTGAACTCACCGCAGGCACGATGAAATTCCACGGTTTTGCACTCGGGCATATAGAGGTTGAGGTCGAAGGACGCGCCTGTGACCTGCACAATTTCTATGTCGCCAGCGACATCCATTACGCGCTGTCTGAGGGCACGCTGTCGCTCAGGTTTACACGACGGACCGAGGACTGGGTGCCGCCCGAAGAGCCCCGGGAGGTCACCCTCACCTTCCATGGCGTAAGTTACTTTGCGGCCGAAGGGCGCCATGACAGCCCGATTGAGGACGACAGGGTGCTTCACGCCATCGGCATTGTGGCGGCCGACGCCGAGACGGATACGTTCTACCTCAGCGATACCTTTCCCGCCGACCATCACGTGGTTGTGTGCTTCGCATCGGGTCTGAACTTGCGGCTGCACGCGGTTGAGGCGCGGTGTGACATTCAGGTCTAAGGCGTTTGACTTCGAACCGATGGGGAACAACTGGCGAATCCGTGAATATGGGCCGGATGATGTGATGACTTTTATTGAATACCAGGACCTTTGATGCCCCCAACCAAACGCGACACCGCCCGCCTCGAACGCCGCCTGGTCGCTACGTTGACCGAAGCCTGCGAAACCGCCAAGGCTGAAATCCAGGGCTTCGAGTGGCTGACTCACACGGTCGATTACGCCGCGTTTCCCCAAAGCCTGCGGGTGATTTGGGTGTTCGATACGCGGGCCCATAAGGAGCTGGCCCTGGCAAACGGGGCGGACCAACGTATGCGCGAACTGACGGCTGCGGCGTTGCACGACGCCGAAGTGGCCCCCGTGAAAATCGAGCGCTGCGTGCGCTTTGATTGCGAAGAAGCCTGCAACCTCCAGCATGGCGGCGATTGGCGGGCACGCCTGGCCTGACGCGGCGCTAATGTGGGAGCTGGCTTGCCTGCGATAGCTATGGGTATCTACACAACGTTTGAAGGCAGCCAATTTCTCCTGTGGCGAGCAGGCTTGTCCTGCGTTGGGCTGCAAAGCAGCCCCAAACCCAGACGCTGAGTTCTTTCAGGAAAATTGCAGTGCCTTTACCGGGGCTGCTTCGCAGCCCAACGCAGGGCAAGCCTGCTCGCCACAACAGCCCACCTGCCACAGACTTCGTGTTAACCGGCTATCGCAGTTCAAACCAGCTCCCACAGGGAATTGCGGGGCGACGAAGATCAACTGTGGGTTTCCTGAACGGGGTACAGGCTACCGCCTTATCCCCCATTGTTTTTTCCCACGCCTTAGCCTCAACTACGCCCTCACCCTCACACACGAGTATCACCTTGGAACGCTATGAATCGCTGGTCATCGGCCTGGGTGCCATGGGTGCCGCCACGGTGTATCAACTGGCGAAAGCCGGTGTGAACGTCGCCGGTATCGACCGTCATCACCCGCCCCACACGCTGGGCTCCAGCCATGGCGACACGCGTATCACGCGGCTGTCGGTGGGGGAAGGCGCGCAATACGTGCCCATTGTGCGGCGTTCCCACGCTATCTGGCGCGAGCTGGAGGCGTTATCGGGGGAGGCGCTGTTTGAGCAGTCGGGGTTGCTGGTGCTCACCTCTCGTGATGACTTTGATCCCAGCGATGCAACCGATTTCACCCTGCGCACCATTGGCCTGGCGCAAACCTACGGCATTGAACATGAGCTACTGGACGCTGCGCAGATTCGCCAGCGTTTCCCGCAATTTGCCCAAGTGGCGCAGAGCGCCATCGGCTACTACGAGCCTGGCGGCGGCTTCGTGCGCCCTGAGCGGTGCATTGATGTGCAACTCAAGTTGGCCGAACAACACGGCGCCACGCTGTACAAGGGCGAGACGGTGACTCACATCCGTTCGGATGCTCATGGCGTCACGGTGGCCACCGACCAGCGCACGCTGCAAGCCGACAAGTTGGTGGTGAGTGCAGGCAACTGGGCCGGCGAATTACTCGGCGCGCCGTTTGACCGGTTGCTGAGTGTTTACCGGCAACAGCTGTTCTGGTTCGCGTTGGAGCCTGGGGCCGACCTGGTGGGCAAATCCCCCACCTATATCCTCACGCACGATCAAGGCCAGACCCACTACGGTTTCCCGGCGTTGCCCGGCGAAGGCAGCCTGAAGCTGGCCACGGCGCAGTATCACACCACGGCCACGCCGCAAACGCTGGACCGCACGGTCTCGGCGGCGCAAGCGCAGGCGATGTACGAACAGCATGTTCAGGGCCGTATCACCGGCGTGTCGGCCAAGGTGGTCAAGTCGGCGGTGTGTGCCTACACCGTGACGCCGGACCACGATTTCATCATCGACAAACACCCCACGCTGCAGCACACCCTGGTGGTGTCGCCGTGCTCGGGGCACGGCTTCAAGCATTCGGCGGCGCTGGGTGAGGCGTTTGCGCAGTGGTGCATGCGTGGGTCGAGTTAGCTGGACCTGTCGGCGTTTTCGTTGAAGCGTTTCGACGGCAAAAGCGTTTAAGAAAAGGCAGGCACGAACCCGTGGCGAGCGGGCTCGCCACAAGGGGCGATTGTGCCTTCTGGCCTGACCTATTTGGCGAACGCATATTCCCCGCCCTGCTCCACCGCCTTGCGGTACGCAGGTCGCGCCTGAAAGCGTTGCACCCAGGCCGCCAGGTTTGGATACGCCTGCAACTTGCCCTGGGCCTTGGCGATTTCGCCGATAAAGCTCATCTGGATGTCCGCGCCGCTCAGTTCGTCACCGAGCAGATACGGCGTATCCGCCAGCACATCATTCAGATAGCCCAGGTAATTGGCCACCTCCGACTCGATACGCGGGTGCAACGGCGCGCCGGCCTCACCCAGGCGCCCGACATAGAGGTTGAGCATCAGCGGCAACATGGCCGAACCTTCGGCAAAGTGCAGCCATTGCACATATTTGTCGTACGTCGCGGTGGCAGGATCAGGCTGCAGGCGGCCTTGGCCATGGCGGCGGATCAGGTAGTCGATGATGGCGGCGGATTCGATCAATACCAGGCTGCCATCTTCGATAACCGGGGATTTGCCCAACGGGTTAATGGCCTTGAGCTCCGGTGGTGCCAGGTTGGTTTTCGGGTCGCGCTGGTAGCGCTTGACCTCGTAGGGCAGGCCGAGTTCTTCAAGGAGCCAGAGGATGCGCTGTGAGCGCGAGTTGTTAAGGTGGTGAACGGTGATCATGGGCAACTCCGCAGGGCAAGGGTAGGTGTCAGGGGTTGAGACTACGCCAGCTCGGGGGAGTGCCCACAATTAATTGTCACAGCCCCTTGAGCAGAGGCTGCACAGCAGGAGGGATCAGGCGACGGCCGTCAAATACACCTCTTGCTTGAGCGCATCGATCAAGCCGTCGATGGTTAAGTAGCGTTTACCTTTCAACTGTGGCCAGCGCTCAATGAACACCTGCCCCGTCGTATCCTTTTGGATCGGGGTGGTCACAATATCTCCGGTTCTGGAGCGGTGGAGCAGATTGGCCTGGTTGGAGGACGCGTACTCGATCAGGAAATCGCCGATGTTTTTCAGGCGCACGCTCGGCAGGGTCGAGGCAGAAACGGCTGTTAACAACACCTCCGTCTTGAGCGCACGAACCAGGAACTCCAACGTGGCGTAGCGCTGTCCCTGCACCTGCGGCCACCGGTCTATAAAGAATTGGCCGCTGTCGTCAATTTGAACGGGGGTGGAAATAATGTCTCCCGTATTGGAGCGGTGCAGCACGTTAGCTTGGGTCGCGGAAGGCCGCTCCACCATGAAGTCGCCAACACTTCTGAGCCATGTGCGATCCGCTGTCGGCGTAGCCTGCGGTGCAGGCGTACCGGCAATACCGACGTCGACCTTGAAATCACTGCGCAGGGCGACGCCTTCGGGATTTTTTATCGATTTCTCGAGAATTTCCCAGCCGCCTCGGTGCAGGGGACGTGCGTGATCGAGCGCGACATCGCGTACCGTCAAGCTGACCGCATCCTGCAACTGCGCGATACCCGGCACGCCCAAATACATATCGGCGTGAGCGCTGCCCATGAGCGCGACCCATTTATGCGGCCCCTGCGCCGCCTGGTCCGCCTTGATCACCTCATTGGCGAAATAGCTGAACAGGTTCTCGCGAGCGTTCAAGTCTTGCATACCTTTGAGGTGATAGCTGGCCGTGCAGTCGAGCGCACGCACGCGGATGCCCGCCTTGTTCGCGGCCTTGACGACGCTGGTGTAGGTGTCGCTGCCCGAGTACCCGCGTGGCAGATGGCCGAGGTCCTGCGCCCGCAAATAGCGTTTGAGGTTGTCCGGCATTTTCAGCGTGCTGTAAAAGGCCTCCAGTTCCAGCTGATGCAGATCGGTGAGCAAGTGTTCCAGGTACAAGGTTTTAACGCCCTGCTCCTTCAATAACTTCATGTACTTGATCAGGAACCGTTTGCTCGACTGATCGGCATGCGCTTCAGCGATGATAAGCCCCAACTTCAGTTTAAAGAGCTGCTTGATAAACGTTTCTTCATTGGTTGCCGCGGCCAGCTCGACGAAGCTGGAACGGGCCGGCGGCGCGTACGTGGCAAACGCTGCCTTGGCGCTCTGCTGCAAGCGAATGCGCGTGCGCTTGAACGTAGTGAACGCCTCCTCAAAGGGGTGCGCTGCCTGAAAGCCATAACGAGAATCCAGGTCACGATGCGAATGCACCATGTCGTCCAGCTGCGGCTTAAGGGTCGACGGCAGATCAAACGCGGTGTAATGGGAAGGTGAGGCGGGTTCGACTACCGCCGTTGAAGGGCCCGCCACCGGCAACGGTCGCGAAGCGGGCGCCATCGTCAGCCGGTAGTCACCCCGGGACAAGGCGGCGGCAGACGTATCGAACTGGATGCCCAGCGCCTGGCCCAGCGCACCTTCATCAACACGCAGGGCGACGACATTCTGCAAGTCGGCCAGGCCTGGCACCTCGTCCGTTCCGCCGATGCGGTTGTGATCAACCAGGGCGATCCAACCATCATCGGGGTCGTTTTGTGAAAGGGCTTTGTGGGAATAGAAGTTCCTGAGTTTGCTGTTGCGTGGGATAAACCGCTCTTGTTCAGACAGCGCCAGCACATGCTCCATATGATAAGAACTCGAGGCATCCACGCCGTCGATCGCGACCTTGTGCTTGTGGGCTTCAAGCATCAGTTTACGGTAGGTAAAAGGCGCGTCCGCGTCCCAGCCCAAGCCTGCGTCTACCCGCGCCAGATGGTCCTCGACCTGTTTCAAGGCATACGCCACGTCACCCTGGGTTTCGCCGTTGATAATTTTGAGTTTGGTCCGGAAAACATCGGCCGGCAGGTTTTCAACGTACACGCGCTTGAGCCCTTGCACTTTCAAGGCTGGCAGGTTTTCGATGAGTAATTGCTTACTGGCAACGCTGGTATTGGATGCGCCAATGATCAGCCGCTTCTTGAGTGGAAACAGGGTGGCAAGCGCAGTAGATGGGCTGGAATCCGGTGCCAGCACCGGCAAGCCGCTACGGTCCGGGCGCGCTGGAGGCGAGGCATAAAACGCGTCCGCGTCTTGAGTCAGGTATTTCATCTGATCGAGATAGCTGTCGCGTAGAGGCTTCAACTGAAGATAGGCCCCGTCACTTATGCCCTGTGCAATGGCGTCGTCCGGAGGGCTGGTAACGATGCGCACATATTCAAGGTCGAGCGCGCGCCTGAAATACTTCCCTTGCTCGGGTGCAATCTCGTAGGGCACCAGTGACTCGTCGACCTCTTCGCGCAGTAGCGTATGGCGCCCGCCTCCCGGAGTCGTGAAGCGCACCCAATGGCCATCGCTGTTCTGGTTGACCACACGTGTGGTTGACTGCATTTGCCCGGTGACTGGGTCACGGCGAAACAGCAGATGCCGCCCCAGGGAGTCCGGTGTGTTTTTGATCCAGAACTGCTCGGTATTGAACATCACAGGTTTCATTCCGGCAGCAATGCCGGGGTCAATATCATTGAT
Source organism: Pseudomonas sp. Leaf15 (assembly GCF_001421425.1). Taxonomy (NCBI): domain Bacteria; kingdom Pseudomonadati; phylum Pseudomonadota; class Gammaproteobacteria; order Pseudomonadales; family Pseudomonadaceae; genus Pseudomonas; species Pseudomonas sp. Leaf15. The sequence goes on along the minus strand of NZ_LMKI01000034.1, from coordinate 198,149 downwards.
CAGCGTGGCCTGCTCCAGCACCTTGGTCACCGGCCGGACGCGCAGTGCTTTAAGGGCCGGGCGAAAGTCAAACAGCACAGCGCCGCCCACATTGGCCAGGTAGCCAATGTAGTGTTTCAAGGCTTCGCCCGTGTCACCCTGTTGGTAGGCACTGATAGCGAGCATCGCGTCCTTGAACGCCAGCAAACCACCCAGGCCCAGGCTCAATACGGGAAAAGGGATAGTGGCGATGGCAGTGACCAATTCGACGCACGTCCACAGAATCCCCGTGATCATCTCCGTGCGATTGACCGTGGAGGCAACTACATCGTCTATTTTGCGCTGCAACACCATGTTGTAAAAATCATTGCGCGGGTCGCTCACGGTGGTGCCCGGGGTTATCCGGTCATAGCGCGCCGGACTTGGGGTCGTACGGTCAATCGTTTCGGGCAAGCCATTGCGGGCAGTCTTCAGAAACGCTCCGATCCGTACCTGAGATGGGACCGGCACCCGACCCTGCAGGTAGTCGGACACACCGTCGACCTTTTTCAGCCAGTAGTTGAATAGCTTCGCTTCACGAAAACCGATGCCATCGGGTGCGTTGGGGGTGTAGAGCAAAACCGGGTTGCTGGCATGGCTGAACAGGTAGCTGCCTATCACCCAATCGCCGTCAATGCTCAGGCGATGTACCTGATAAGTCGAGCGGGTCGCCGCCGCTGTGTCGCCAAGGCTGTCGATCGCACGCTCCAACCAGGTCAAGTCGACTCGGGCGATATGACCGCGCAGGCAGCCATCGAGTGCGGCGTACTTCATCTGCAGTTGTGTGATCGTCAAGGTGGCGTCGCGCCGTTTGGCGTAACCGGGACTGCTCGCGCTTTGCAAGTTGGCGCGCACTTCGTCGGTGTAGCGTTGCCCGATCCATACACCCGTCACCGCCCTTGATACGTTCTGCGGGGTCAAACGGCTCAGGTCCACGCCCACCGGCCCGCTGAACGTGGCCGAAGTGGAGAATTTCGGGTCGATGAACCCGACGTTATCCGTGTAACCGTCCCTGTACAGCCGGGTATAGGAAATGGGCTTCGGCGCACCGCCCAGCAACGGCCAGGGCGCCGACACAAACACGCTATCCGGGTCGATATCATTCTGACGGCGACCAAGCAGCGTGTTCAGGCTGAGTTTGGCTTTATCGTGCAGATAGGCATTGAAGGTAATGAAGTTCGCTTCTGAATCGGGCATGGCGTTATAGACGCGCAAGGCACCTGCGGCATCTTCGGCAAGGCTGGTCAACCGGGTTCGGTCCGCCGCCTGGGCTGAGCGATACCACAGCGGGGTGCTGTATTCGTAGTCGTCCTGCGCTGCGCTTTGCCCATGCATGACCATGGCGTCCAGGCATACCGTGTGGGAGCACACAGGGCCAAATGTCACTTCCTCATGTTCCTTTGCGTCGGGCCTGAAGCCCAAGCCTTTGAGGAACGTGCGCATCTTCGGCCGAAAACGCAGCGGGCATTGCTCCAACAGGTAGTCGCTCATGGTGCGACCCTTTAACCGGGTGTTGTCATCGGCCCAACCGATGATATGCGCCTGGCATTCGAGCTCGGTGGTGAACGCCAGGAACTGTCGCTCACGTGGCGAATCGGGGGTGCACAACAGCAAGCGTCGGATTTGGCCGTTGGCATCTTCCTCGCGCAATAACCACAGGTCTTTGAGTTGCGCGCCATGCAGCAGCACGGTGCGTGCGCACAGGAGCGGGTTCGTACCGGCCCGCAACGTTTCGAACAACCTGTGGTCTGCCGGGCTCAGGTCACCTCGCAACCGGGCGACAAAGGCAAGCAACACCAGGCGATGATCAAACAGGTCGCGAGTGGCTTGCTTGTAGCCAGTTTCGGCCTGCATTTTTTTTTGCAGCGCGGCATAGTCCAGGCGCGGCTGCAGGCCTGGTTCGCGGAGGATGTGGAGCAGGCTTTGCGCACTCAGAACGGCATGGTCACCTTGCAGTGGCGCGTCGGCATAGGTCAGGGCGGTCGTGGTCAAAAAATCAGAGCCGGGCAACTCGTCGCCGGTATGCAGCCCGTCATAGCTTAATTGCACCAGATTGCGGGTCTGCTCATAGGTGCCGACATTGGCGACGTTGCGTCGGGTGGTGATGTTCAGGTGACGCGGGTCCAGGTCGTAGATTTCCAGCGCTTCGTCCAGATACTCGGTCAACTGGAAATTTGCCAGGGCTTGAGGCGACGCAACAGGCCCCAGCAGCTCGATATAGGTAGCCCGGGCCTGATTGTAATCCTGCATGCAACGACTCAGGGTTTGCTGGTCCGTCGCAGCCGCGTTGCGATACCAATCCGGCAGGCTGTTATAGACGCCGCGCTCGAGTAGCTGTTGGCGCCTGAACGCCAAGCGTGACGACAAGTCTGGCAGCGCTGCTGTCACCGCGTTGTCCAATGCTGACTTGAGCTGCGTTGCCTCGTGCAATGGGTTGTCTACCAGGCTCAATGCCAGTTCGATGTCCTGGCTGCGCTTGTCGATAATCGCGTTGTAGGTGTGTTCGAACAGTGGCTCGCCGTCAATGGGCAGCAATTGCAAGGGCCAGATATCGATGACATCCAGCGTTTGATAACGTACAGGCAAGTGTCGGCAGAACTCCGCTCGACCCTCCGGTAACGCCAAAGTCGCCTTGAGGCTCTGGTCGAGCTGCACCAGAGAGTCGAAGGCCTCCAGCCCCCTGTTTGGCGTGAACAACAAGACCTGGCCGAGGTTTTCTACCGACGTCAGGTTGTCCACGACTGGGCTGGACTTTCTCGTAAGAACGAAGGCCCCGGCAAATTCCACAGTTTTGTCCTGGTAGCTGAAATTAAGCGAGTACATGCCAGGACGAAAGGTCGGGCCTCGGGAGCAGTCTTCAACCATGCGCTGTTCGGCAGGGCTTAGCAGGTAATCACGCACATCCAGTTTGGCTTGCTGCTCCAACGCGCCAAGACCGGCCGCCTGGGTGAGGTAGCTCTTGCGGCCTTGAATGCCCACCGTGCTGACTTCGTCAAGGCCCAGCAGGTGCTTGTCCAAGTCGGTTTTGAGTTGGGCAAGCAACGTCTTGCCGGCCGCTTGGGTGAGATCTGCCTCCGTCAATGCCTCGAACAAGCTGCGTGACCTCGCCAACAGGACGTTGTTGGCGCTGATCAGGGTGGTGTTCAGTTGTTCCAGCGCATGCAGTTCGGCAGGTAATACGACAGGCTCCTGGGTTTGCGTGCGCAGGCCCGGGTCGATCTCAAGCAGGTGTGTACGAATTTCCTGAAGCGTCGGTGCGGCGGATGTGGGGTTCGGCGTGCTCATGGGCACGGTCCTCATGCTGATGGAATGAACCCTCAGCATGAGAGCGAGCCTGGGTGTATCGGCGGTACATATTGTTCAGCCGCCGGCGCCTCAGACCAGCCGGAACCGCGCAGTGTTATCACTCAATGCGCGACTGCCCTTACTTAAGGTGTCCGCCGCCGAATTGACCGCCCGTGCGCCGTCCAGCAAACGCCCTGCCGCCTGGTCGACCTGCTGGATATTGCCGCTGACTTCATCGGCGGTGGTGGCCTGTTCTTCCACCGCTGCCGCGATCTGCGCCAGGGTGTCGGTGACGTGTTGCACCGCACCGGCAATTTCGCCCAGGCGGGTGCCCAGGCCCGTCACGGATTCGGCGTCGGTCAGTGCCTGGTCGCACGCCGCGCCCATCAGGCTGACGGCTTGGCTGACGGTCGCGCGCAGGCTGTCCACGGTGCCGGCGATTTGTGCGGTGGACGCCTGGGTGCGTTGCGACAGGCTGCGCACTTCATCGGCCACCACCGCAAACCCACGGCCCTGCTCGCCCGCACGCGCGGCCTCGATGGCCGCGTTGAGCGCCAGCAGGTTGGTCTGTTCGGCGATGCCACGAATGGTGTCGACCACCGACTGAATCTGCTGGCCCTGCTGGCTGACCTGCTCCAGGGCGTTGGCCGTGTCGGTCAGGCGCTGGTTGAGGTGCTGGATACTTGCCGTGGTGCGCTGGCTGTCGCGGCTGCTGTCTTCGGCGATGCGCCGGGTGTGCTGCGCGCTGCCCGAGGCTTGTTCGCAACTCTTGGCCACGCCCAGGGAAGTGGCGGCCAATTGGGTCGCGGCGGCTGCAATCTGGCTGATTTGGTGTTGCTGGTCTTCAACCTCGGTAAGGGTGCTGCCCGACTGCGCATTCAGGGTGAGCACGGCTGAACCGAGTTGCTGGGTTTCGTGATTGACGCCCAGCAGGCTGGTGCGCAGTTGCATCACGGCAACGTTGAGTGCCCGGCTGATCGCGGCCAATTCATCACGCCCTTCTACCGCCACTTCGACGCACAGGTTACCGTCGCGCAACGACTCGGCCAGTGTGGTGATGCCACTGGCGCTGCGGCGGATCGAGGCTTGCAGACAGATAAACAAGTACAACGCGGCCAGGGCCAGCAGGCTGAACGTCGCCGCCACCGGAATAAAGTGCTGGAGCGAACGCTCGCGGTAGTCACTCAGGCGCGCATCCAGTGAGTTCAACGATTGGCTGCGCAACGCCCCCAACGCGCCCAACATGCTGTCGACGCTGCGGTCGAAGGCGACGCTGTCCACTTTGATGGTGCCGCCGAACACGCCGTCGTCCAGGGTTTTAAGCTCGCTATCCAGCAGCTGCAGGCTGCTGTCATATTGCGCTGTCCACGGCTCGATCCCGGGAAATGGCTTGGCTTTGAGCGAAGCGGCGGCCTTGAACAACTGGTCGCGTGCATCGCCGATACGGCCGCGCAGGTCGCGCATCTGCAAGCGGCTTTGCAAGGTGAACTGCCCCGAGGCGATGGACGACTGGCCAACGCTGGCGGTGCGACCGATGCGCTCGATCAGGTCCGGGGTGTGCTGGGTGGAGATCTGCATCAGCAGGTAGGTCTCCAGCCACGGGTCGAGGATCAGGCCGGTGTCCAGGGTGATTTGCTCGCGCAGGGTTTGCAGCGCCGTCAACGCGGCAGTGAAACGGTCGTAGCCGTCCGGCCACCAGCCCACGGTGCGCAGGGACTGGGTGTCCATGCCCTTGACCGTCGCCTGCAACGCCTCGAAACGCGCAAGGGTGTCGGCGCTGGCATTGCGGGCTTTGAGCACCTCCCCCAGGGCTTGCAGGCTTTGCACAATCATCGGGTTGCCGGCATCCACTTTGTCCATGGCAGCCTGGGCGGCCGGGGTTGGCGCGTGAAGGATATCCAGCGCTTTCCAGCGCGCGGCCAGGTTGCGTTGCGCGCTCAATTGGCCATCGAGTGTGTCCAGAGCCAACAGTTGGTGCACACCGGACTGCTCGCTGCTGATCACGTTCAATTTGCCGCGATAGTCCGAACCAATCATCCAGAGACTCCCCGCCAGGGGCAGCATGAACAGGAAAAACAGCACCTGGAACTTGCGCGCAAAACCGAAACGGCCGAGCAAGTGGATACCGGGTGATAGAAGAGTGTGCATGGCCGACCGCTCCCGAAAACACGCTGGAAATGACTAGAAGCAAAATGCCATGTCATTGATTAGCTTGGCTCTAGCAAGATACGGGCCGTTGCAGGAGGGGCAGGAGATAGGCGGTGCGGCAATGAAAAAGTGCGCGGGCGTGCGCAAAAATGGGGCAAAAACACTCAATGGCGAGAGTGAAACGGTAACTGTGGGCGCCAGCTTGCCTGCGATGGCGTCCACTGGGGCTGCCAGACACACAACCCCTCCCCCATCACTCTCTTAATCCGCCATGTTCACCCGCATGTACTGACTGAAATTATTGATGTGATCATCCAGGTTATCCTCAAGCATCATCCGGTACTGGTCACAGAAATACTTCAGCATCGCCTCACGGGCCTCGGCCATCTCGGCGCCGGACTTGAAGTTGCGGGCGCTGGCCCAGGCATTGAAGCGCGTAGTGCCGAACATCATCGAGGCGCTGACCTCACCGAGGTTTTCGCAGGTTTTGAGCTGCTCGTTGGACAGTTCGATATGCGCGTCTGCGCGGTCGTAGAAGGCTTGGTCGGTGGTCTCGGCCATGGCAGGGTTCCTGGGTCAGCAAAAGAAGGCGGCTATTGGAGCATATTCGAGCGCAGCAAAGCAGGCGCCTCCCACTGGGAGCCGCCTGGTGCTTCACGCCAACGCCAGCACCAACCGCTCCAGCCCGATACCGAAGCCCGCACCTTCACGGTACGCCCCGCCGCCCACCACTTGCTGTTGCGCCCCCAATGTCGGGCAGCGCACCTCGAAACCGTTGCCCTCAAGGTAGTAACTCAACCCACGTTTCACGGCCAGGTTCAGCGCATAGTCGAGTCCCAGTGTGTCGAGAAACCCTGTACACAGGGCCTGGCTGCGCTGCAACGCCAACCCAGGGTCAGGGCTTAGAATCTCCAGCCCCAACTGGGTGAACTCACGATAACGACCGGCTTGCGGCCGCTCATAGCGATAACACCGCGCCACGTAGAAAAACATCGCCGCCTCGCGGCCGTCGAGCAACGCAGCGTTGCGCTCCTGGAACAGCGCGGTGGCTTCCGGGATCAGGCAACACTGGCGGCCCGCCTTGTCATCAAAGGCCCACATCTGCCCAATGATTTCGCTGCCGCCGGCTTTTTCGATAAACGTGTCCTGGCCCCACAAGGCCGGCACGATGACTTCTTCAGCGCCCGCTTCGATGAAGGTAGCTACGGAAACGGCCTTCTACTTCACGCATCGTTGCGGCTTCTTTGCCGGTGACCATTCGGGTTCCACGTAGCATTGTCATGGGTTGAATCTCCAGTGTTTACAGGCAATAAAAAAGGCGCCATAGGCGCCTTGGGTGGGGTTCATTGAGCGATCAGCGGGGCTGGTCAATCAGTGAGCGCAAACAACCACGGCACCTGAAGGAAGGTCCGTGGGGATGATGGCGGTTGCTTTGCGAAAATTGAGTCATGGGCAGATCCTTGCACATGCGTAGGAAAAGTTACAAGTCACTTCACGCCAGCAGCTCGGTAATCCACCGCGCCTGCTGGGCAATCTCTTGCCGTTTTTGCTCCGGCACCGCTTGGCGTGCCTGCTCAAAACTGGCCAGGGTCTTGTGCTTCTGGCGCAGCATCCGCTGCCACTTGGCCAGGAACTCCGGGTTGCGGGCTTGCATTTGCAATGGGCCAAAGTACAACTGCTCATCGGTGTAGGCCACTGGCCCTGCGCGCTCGGCCACGATGATCTCGTAGTAAAAGCGGTTTTCCCGCAGCAACTCTTCGCTGAGGATGCGATAGCCGTTGTCCATCAGCCATTGGCGCAAGGGTTGCTCGCCGCCATTGGGTTGCAGGATCAGGCGTTCCTGGCCGCTGAGGTGCACCTTGCCGTTGTCGAGGATGTCGCGGATCGTCTCGCCGCCCATGCCACAGACGCTGATCGCGGTGATCCCGTCGCCCGCTTCAATCGCCGCCAGGCCATCGGCCAGGCGCACGCTGATGTGCTGCTCCAGGCCGTTGTCGCGCACGGTGCGTTGGGCTGCGTAAAAGGGTGTGGTCGCCACTTCCCCCGCCACTGCGGCCGTGATCACGCCACGGCGCATCAAGGCCACCGGCAGGTAGCCGTGGTCCGAGCCGATGTCGGCCAGGCGCGCGCCGACGGGCACGTTGGCGGCCACGCGCTCCAGGCGCATGGACAATGTGTGTTCGTTCAACGGTGGTTCCTTGTCATTCCCCGGAAAACCGGTCCCGGCTGTTGGTCAGGTGCAGCACCATGGCAGCACGCGCCGCGTCCGGGTCCTGGCGTTTGATGGCATTGAAGATCGCCTCATGCTCCAGGTTCGCCAACTGCCCCAGCTTGGCGAAGTCGGCACCGCCGCGTTCGACGCCCTTGACCTGGGTGCGCGGGATCATCGCATTGCCCAGGTGCAGCATGATTTCGGTAAAAAAGGTGTTGCCGGTGGCCTCGGCGATCAGTTGATGAAAGCGCTTGTCCTCTTCCACACAGCTGTCGTTGCTGGCCAGCGAGGCCTGGTAATCGTCCAGCGCCTGGCGCATGTGGGCGAGCTGTTCGTCGCTCCTGCGCAGCGCGGCCAACGCCACGGCTTGCACCTCCAGGCCCAGGCGCAGCTCGAGCATATTACGCACGCTGGCGACCGTGTCCACATGCAAGCGCAAACCTTGCTGGGCGTGTTGCGCCAACACAAAGGTGCCGATGCCGTGACGCGTCTCCACCAGCCCCGACGCCTGCAGCTTGGAGATCGCCTCGCGCACCACTGTGCGGCTCACGCCATGTTCCAGCACGATGCTGGACTCGGACGGCAACTTCTCACCGGGTTTGAGCTGGCCCAGCAGGATGCGCTGGGTCAGCGCCTCGACCACGCCTTGGGCAAGGTTATTGGAGCGTTTACGCACAGGGTTTGCGCTTTCAATGGGCATCACTATGGGTCCACGGGGTTGGCTGCGGGGAGCTTAACACCCTGCCCCGAGCAGGCGCAGGCTTGATTCATAAAGCCATCAACTTGTATGACAACCAATCTAAGCGGTGCTTGAATCGCCAGCCTTTGCGAGCCGTGCGTCGAGGTGAAATCTACGTTACCCCCATCGACGAACGATCTAAATACCCAATAAACGCTGATCAAATAACCAAAACACACACCCAATCAGCCGCCTTATAAGAACAAAAACAGTTGCAGCCACATTGCGAACCCAAGAAAAGAACTTGTATGATGTCTGGCAACTAAACACGCAAACCCGCATAAAAATAAATCAGGGGGAGTTTTTCAATTGTGAACAATTCAAGCCACGCATCTGCCGCTCCAGACAGTGATTCGGTCCTCACGCGCGCCGTGAGCAAAGTGAAGGGCCACGTGCTCCCACTGTTCGTGATCATGTTCATCCTCAACTACATCGACCGGGTCAATATCGGCTTTGTGCGCACGCACATGGAGCATGACCTGGGCATCGGCGCGGCCGCCTACGGCCTGGGCGCCGGGCTGTTTTTCATTGGCTACGCGCTCTTTGAAGTGCCCTCCAACATGCTGCTGCAAAAGGTCGGTGCGCGCATCTGGCTGACCCGCATCATGTTCACCTGGGGCATCGTCGCCACGCTGATGGCGTTCATCCAGAACGAAACCCAGTTCTACATCCTGCGCTTTCTGCTGGGCGTGGCCGAGGCGGGGTTTTTCCCGGGGGTGATCTACTACTTCACCCGCTGGCTGCCCGGCGTGGAGCGCGGTAAAGCCATCGCCATCTTCCTCAGTGGCTCGGCGGTTGCGTCGCTGATCTCCGGCCCGCTGTCGGGGGCATTGTTGCAAATAGAAGGGTTCGGCTTCCACGGCTGGCAATGGATGTTTGCCATCGAAGGCCTGGCCTCCGTGGCACTGGGGTTCTTTGTGTGGTTCTGGCTAGACTCCAAACCCCACGACGCCCAATGGCTGACCCGTGAAGAACAGGACGCACTGGTGGGCGCCATCGACCAGGAACAGCGCGAGCGTGAAGCGCTGACCACGGTCAAACCGACCATTGCCAGGCTGCTGAAAGACCGGCAGATCCTGCTGTTCTGCGCCTTGTACTTCTGCATCCAGCTGACGATCTACGCCGCGACCTTCTGGCTGCCGAGCATCATCAAGAAGATGGGTGATTTGAGCGACGTGCAGGTCGGCTTCTTCAACTCGATCCCGTGGCTGATCTCGATCATCGCCATGTACGCCTTCGCCGCGCTGTCGGGCAAGTTCAAGTTCCAGCAAGCCTGGGTTGCCGTCGCTTTGCTGATTGCCGCCGCCGGCATGTTCATGTCCACAACCGGCGGGCCAGTCTTCGCCTTTGTCGCGATCTGCTTTGCGGCCATCGGGTTCAAGTCCGCGTCCTCGCTGTTCTGGCCGATCCCACAGGGTTACCTGGACGTGCGCATCGCCGCGGCCGTGATCGCGCTGATCAATTCCATCGGCAACCTGGGCGGCTTCGTGGCCCCCACTACCTTCGGCTTTCTGGAGCAGAAAGCCGGTTCGATCCAGGGCGGCCTGTATGGCCTGGCCGGCACCTCGGTGCTGGCGGCCATCCTGGTGTTTTTTGCCAAGACTTCGCCTTCTGCCGTGCTGGCGCCGCCGAGCGTTGCGCCAACAGGCACCGCTATCAGCAAACCTCTTTAAGCTTATCAGGACCTTGCCATGACCACGCCCGTCGTCACCCATTTCCACGTCATTCCCGTCGCCGGCCACGACAGCATGCTGCTGAACCTGAGCGGCGCCCATGGGCCATTTTTTACCCGCAATATCGTCATCCTCAAGGACAGTTCGGGCAACACCGGTGTGGGTGAAGTGCCCGGCGGTGAACGTATCCGCGAGACCCTGGAAGACGCCCGCAGCCTGGTGATCGGCCAACCCATCGGCCAGTACCAGCGCATCCTCAACCAGATGCGCACCACCTTTGCCTCAAGGGACGCCGCCGGCCGTGGCCTGCAAACCTTCGACCTGCGCATCACCATTCACGCCGTCACTGCCATGGAGGCCGCCCTGCTCGACCTGCTCGGGCAATTCCTCGAAGTGCCCATAGCCGCCCTGCTCGGTGAAGGCCAACAGCGTGACGCGGTGAAAATGCTCGGCTACCTGTTCTACGTGGGCGATCGCGCGGCCACCGACCTGGCCTACCGCAATGAAGCGGACGCCGATGATGACTGGTTCCGCCTGCGCCATGAAAAAGCCCTGACCAGCGAGGCCGTGGTGCGCCTGGCCGAAGCCGCCAAAGCCAAATACGGCTTCAACGACTTCAAGCTCAAAGGCGGCGTCTTGAGTGGCGATGCAGAAATCGAAGCGGTGACGGCCTTGGCCGAGCGCTTCCCGGATGCACGCATCACCCTCGACCCGAACGGCGCATGGTCATTGAAAGAAGCCATCCGCCTGTGCCGCGACCAGCACCACGTGCTGGCCTACGCCGAAGACCCCTGCGGCGCAGAAAACGGCTACTCGGGCCGCGAAGTCATGGCTGAATTCCGCCGTGCCACCGGGCTTAAAACCGCGACCAACATGATCGCCACCGACTGGCGTGAAATGGGCCACGCGATCCAGCTGCAATCGGTGGATATTCCCCTGGCCGACCCGCACTTCTGGACGATGCAAGGCTCGGTGCGCGTGGCGCAGATGTGCAATGAGTGGGGCCTGACCTGGGGTTCGCACTCCAATAACCACTTTGATATTTCCCTGGCGATGTTCACCCAGGTGGCCGCCGCCGCACCGGGCGACATCACCGCGATCGACACCCACTGGATCTGGCAGGACGGCCAACGCTTGACCAGGGAACCGCTGAAAATCGAGGGTGGCTACGTGAAGGTGCCGAGCAAACCGGGCCTGGGTGTGGAGATCGACATGGACGCCGTGACCAAGGCCCACGAGCTGTACAAAGGCATGGGCCTCGGGGCGCGGGACGACAGCGTGGCGATGCAGTTTTTGATTCCAGGCTGGGCCTTCAACAACAAACGGCCTTGCCTCGTACGTTGAGGTCCGGGCTTGCGGCAGCCAGGGCCAGCTTCAGCAGCTCCTTGCGCTGCATCGCACGCCCCAGCACTGCGTGTGCACCTTGCCAATGGACCGCCAGCAAAAGGCTCAGCTTTTGCTGGCTGGGCAAAGGCCCCGCCAGCCAATAGCTCTTGCGCTCGCGGATGCTGATGGCGTTCAACAGCCAGTCCTCACCTTGCGCCGCCAGCCATTGCTCAATGGCTGCGTGGTGCCGTTGGAGCAGCCCCTGCGCATCCCACACCGTCATTTGCGCGATCAGTTGCGGCAAGTTGCACGTGGCCGTCATGTGTTTCATATCAGCCGCCAGGGCGACCTCAAGGTCGGCTTCGATCGCAGCCTGGCATTCGCTGAAATAACGCTGCGGCCAATCCGCCGTCAGCCCCGCCCGCCGCGCCAGCACCTCGTAGGCCCAGATATCCAGGGATGCGGTCATTTTGCCGGTGAAGTTCAGGGTATTGTCCAGAATCGCCGTGGCCAATAACGCCGCGCTGTGCCGGCTCATCTTCGGCAGCAGGCCGGACCTTTCCCAGCGCTGGAAGACCAGCGTTGCCGCTGCACCGATTGGGCGGATTTCGGCATCCGCACCCAGCTTCTGCGCCCAGTGGATTTCAAAGCCTGGATGGTGGTCAATCACTTCGCGTACCTGATCGAGTATCACGATCGGGTCGAAATGATGGGGGTCGGAAACATCCACCAACACGAACTCATCGTCGGCCCCGGGGCGGTAATCGTCCAGCGACGCCTTCCAGCCGAGCACACTGGCGCAGATGCTGAAATTGAGCGGCGCGCTGCTGACCGCCCGCGCTTGAATCCCCTGGTGATTGAGCAGCTCGGCGTAGGCAATGCAGCAGGCATACGCGTCAATATCCAGATAAGCACAGCCTGAGGTCACTACCCTCATGATTCAATCTCCTTGAAGTACAACTCAGGCGTAGCCATGTGCCAATTGACTATTGGCCGAGGCAAGTTCGCAACAGCGCATGACAAGACCATGACTTCAAGGAGAAAGATACTGTGAAAACTGACAGTTGATGATTATTGCCCGTTGTGCCGTGGCATTTTTTTGCTCGCGCTCGCCGCAACGGGCTGCACCGTCAGCTCAACGCCTAACGCCAGCATCAGTTTCTTGATCGTTTCAAAACGTGTTTTGGAGCCGCCCTTCAGGGTTTTATACAGACTCTCGCGATTGACCCCCGCCGCCTCGGCCACTTTGTTCACACCCTGGGCCTTGGCAACCTCGGCCAGCGCCTTCATGAGGATCTGCGGGTCCTGGGACTTCATGCTTTGCGCCAGATAAGCACTGATGATTTCCGGGCTGTCGAGGAAGCGCGACGCTTCGTAGACGCTGGTGCCGGATGTATCAAGATCGAGGATCGGCATGTCCTCGGGTTTGAATGTCGCGTTGCTCATTTCATTTACCTCTCAGGGCAACAAGAATCTCTTTTGCCCGCTGTATGCCTCTTTTTTGGTCGGTTTTATCACTGCCCCACAGCATCAGGTAGGCCGTGATGCCTGTGCGTACAAAATAAATCCTGTAGCCCGGCCCGACGAATACACGCATTTCACTCAGGCCGTCACCGGCCGGCTCGCAATCGCCGAAATTGTTTTCTTCGGCGCGGTCCAGGCGAGTCAGCACCGCCGTTTTGCCCCATAGATCCTTCATACCGTCGAGCCATGTATCAAACTCCGGCGTCCTGCCGATTAAATTGGTCAAGGTCTCACCTGTAGCCTACTGGCTACTCCATACTGATGCTAGTGAATTTTTTGTTCCGGCGCCAACCGGAACCAAAAACCCTAGCTCAGCCCCCGTATCAACAGGCGCCCGAGACTATTAGCGCGTGTTTCGTCCGCGTTTAAAGGGCCTGATCAAACAAGGGCGTCACGTCATAAGGCTGCTTGAGCATCTGCGCGTCGACCAGGAAATCCGCCGTGGCCTGGGCTTCGCCGACAATGGTCGGGGAGATCGGCAGCACCTTGATCGCATCACGCTTGAACCACACTTTGGCAATCTCCGGTGCAGATTGGTTGGCCTTCGACCACGCCTGGGCATACTCATCAACGTGGCTGCTGCTCCACACCCGCGCACGGGTGAGACGCGCCACAAAATCTTTGATAATCGCGCGTTTCTGCGCCAGCGCCGGCTCATACGCAACGATGTAGGTCGGCGCGCTCATCAGGCCCTTGGCATTGCGAATCAGGGTGCTGCCCTCTTTCTCCTGCAACGACACGTAGGGTTCCCAGGTGCCGAAGGCATCGATGTCGCCCTGGCTCAGCGCCAGGCTGGCTTCGGCCGGCAGCAGGTATTTGAAGGTCACGCTGCTGCGCGGCACACCGGCCTCATCCAGGGCCTTGTAGGCCAGTTGCTGGCTCCACGAACCGTTCCAGATCGCCACCGTTTTGCCTTTGAGCTCGGCCACCGAATGGATGCCTTTGCGCGCCACAATGCCCACGCCATCGAGGCTGGTCTGGGTGCTGGCAACCACTTTGACCGGCGCGCCATTGGCGGCGAGGCTGATCACCGGGGTGTCGCCGACAATGCCCACGTCCAGCGCGCCGCTGGCGACCGCCGAGGCCACCGGGGAGCCGGTGTTGAAGCGCTTGAAGTCGATTTTATACGGCAAGTCTTTCAGCTCGCCGGACAGTTCCAGGACGATGCGATTGGAGAAGAACTGGTCGCCCACCGTCAGGGTCTGCGGTTCTGCCGCCCACACCGTTGGGCCGTGCAGTGTCAGCGAGGCCAGGCCCAGCACGGCTAGCAAGTTACGACGATTGATCATAGGAGGAATCCACACAGTTAATGGCTGACTCAACCATCTGTGGGCGTGCAGTCTGGCAATGAGAGAAGGGTTTTGGCGGTCGCCGAGCGTGGCGCCCGTAGAAGCTAGCGCAATAAAAGCGCCGGGTTTAATACTGTTGTGCACTATCGATAGAACCGCAGCACAGTGGGTTAGCTATTTTTCGTATTAAAAATTTGCTGCCCACTGAGTTAGGGTGACGCCACCAGACCACTGGACCCCGCGCCTGAAACCCTTTCTGCAAGGTCCATTGCATGTCCACACCCCTTTTGAATACCTGGGGCACTGCGCCCTCCGCCCGTTACGAACAACTGGCCGCGCCCTTTCGCCCGTTGTTTGCGCAGATACTTGCGCAAGCTGCCGAGGCGGACCAGACACGCGCCAGCCTGGCGGCAGTCATCCAACAACTCAACGCACTGGGTTTGCCACGCTGGCGATTGCCCGCCAGTTGCGGTGGGCAAGGTGCGAGCTTCGCTGAACTGCTTGCGCTGCTGACAGAGCTTTCCGCCGCCGACTCCAACATCACCCAGGCCCTGCGCGGGCATTTTGGCTTTTGCGAAGACGTGTTGTGTGCCAAAGACCACGACTGGCGAGCGCAGTGGCTCGACCGCCTCGGCCAGGGCGCCCTGCTTTCCCCAGGCAGCACCGAAGTCGGCAACCAGGCCCGTGGCGATTTCGGCACCCGCCTGCACCGCCACAGCGACGGCACGTTGCGCATCAGCGGCAAAAAGTTCTACACCACCGGCGCGCTCTACAGTGACCTGATCAACACCGTGGCCACCGGCGAGGACGGTGTGGTGTACAGCCTGGTGGTCGACCTCAAGGCGCCCGGCGTGCAGATCATCGACGACTGGAACGGCTTCGGCCAACGCCTCACCGCCAGCGGCACCTGCCTCTTCGACAACGCGCCGGTGGTGGATGACGATGTGCGCCCCACCACCCAACGCTTCGCCTATGGCCAATCGTTCTACCAGATCTACCACCTTGCCACCCTGGCCGGCATCGCCCGCCGCGCCGCGCTCAGTGGCGCCGCAGAACTCAGCCAGCGCGCCCGCACCTTCACCACCGGCAACGCCGACACGGCGGCCCAGGATGTGCAGTTGTTGCAAGTGATTGGCGAAGTCGCCAGCCAAGCCTACGCCGCCCAGGCCATCACCCAACACGCGGCGCAGCGCCTGGATCAGACGGCGCAGTATGTGATTGCGCAAGACCGGCCGCTGCAGGATGACGACCCGCAGGTTGCGTTGGCGGAGTTGGAGGTGTGCCTGGCGGTCAATCCGGTGGTGGATGCGACGTTGGCGGCGACCACCGGGTTGTTCGATGCATTGGGCGCCAGTGCCACGGCCAGCAACAAGGCGCTGGATCGGCTGTGGCGCAATGCGCGCACGTTGGCGAACCATAACCCGCGGGTGTACAAGTCGCGGATCGTCGGTAATTACCTGGTGAATGGGTTGCTGCCGCCCGCGCAGTGGCGTGTGGGCGTAGCCAAAGCCTGATCAACCACCCAACACAGAACCCTGTGGGAGCGGGCTTGCTCGCGAAAGCGGAGTGTCAGTCACTGAATGTGTTGGCTGATACACCGCTTTCGCGAGCAAGCCCGCTCCCACATTTAGGTCAGTGTAGGGTTCACGTCCTACAGCGCACACTGAAACAGGAAAGTCCGAAGCCACAGCGCCTTGCTCCCTTGCCTACGCTTGCGTCAGAATCCGCCGGCTTGTGCGCTGTGGTGGGCGTCTCTAAGGTTGCTCGGTCGCTGACAATTCAGTGATCGGGTTTAGTAGCCCGGGGTTATTCCAGTCAGTGCATGAGCTTCATCTGTCGGACGGCTTCTTCCGTGCTTGATGGTGGCTGTGTGCAGGGCGTCTTCGGGCGCGCCGGCTTTCTTGGAATTCCCCGGTCTACTAACCTGTGCACAGCTGCCACCCCTTTGTTTAGTAGCTCAGAGGTGGCGGCCCTAAAGTGGGAAATTCCAAGTATGTTCAAAATAACGCCGAACCCTCCAAGCGAACCGGACCTGCAACTCAATCAGGCCGCGCATCGTGCGATAGATCACTACCTCAACCCAAAAGCCGACCCTGCCCTGCCACCGCCTGCGCTGTTCAACGTCGCCGCCGACGCCAGCAGCGAAACCCTGATCACCAACAGCTACGAAACCTTTTCCTCGGTCACTGCCTTGTTGCTCGACCTGTCAGAAGATTTGACGGGAAAACAGCGCGACGTGGCGCTGGCGATTCACCAGTTGAGTGAGTTGGGGGTGTTGCTGATGGACAGGCTGCTGGAGCGCGAGGCCGCCGGCTAACGCTGATGATCGCTGAGCACCAGGCAACACAAGGCTAATGTGGGAGCGGGCTTGCCCGCGATGGCGGAGGATCAGTTAACTCATTTATTGACTGACACACCGTAATCGCAGGCAAGCCCGCTCCCACATTTTTGGATTGGCGCAGGGTTCACGTCATGCGAACTCTCAAGCCCGCTTCGGCAGCTTCCAGTTCGGCCGAATAAAGTGGCAGGTATACCCATTCGGTATCCGCTCCAGATAATCCTGATGCTCAGGCTCCGCCTCCCAGAACGGCCCTGCCGGCTCAATCTCAGTGACCACACGGCCCGGCCACAGCTTCGACGCGTCCACGTCGGCCGCCGTATCTTCGGCAATATCGCGCTGCTGCTCACTCAGGTAATAAATCGCCGAGCGATAGCTTGGCCCCGTGTCATTGCCCTGGCGGTTAGGCGTGCTCGGGTCATGGATCTGGAAAAAGAACTCCAGTATCTGCCGATAACTGATCACCGCTGGGTCAAACACGATCTCGATGGCTTCGGCGTGGTTGCCGTGGTTGCGGTACGTGGCATTCGGCACATCGCCGCCGGTGTAGCCGACGCGTGTGCTGAGTACGCCAGGGTAGCGCCGCAACAGGTCTTGCATGCCCCAGAAGCAGCCGCCGGCAAGGATGGCGGTTTCGGTTGAGTTGGTCATGGTCTGCGCCCTCAGTGGATACGAGGGTAGTTATGGGGCTGGGTTAGCCAATACCAAGGTTAGGCGTCGATTAGTTGCCTCAAAGATTGCGAAATCTCGCGCAGCCCAATCAAGGCCGGTAATTTTGAATCAACTTGAATAGGCTGCTCAGCCAGATCGGGCGCGCATCAGGCTGATCACGATTGCCGGAGAGGGCTTCCAGAATGAAGCTGTTCGGCCTTTGACCGGCAGGTGTATCTGCGATGGAACCGCTCGGTTGCTGGACAACCGCAGTGGGATCGGCCCAGCGGGCTCTACCCGTCTGCGGGTCCAACGAATAGCCGGCAGCCCTGCCTTTTTCGGTAACGCTCCAGACACCATTGTCATTGATGACGAGCGGATCGGCGCGATGGATCTTTACGTCCTGGGACCGGGTCATCACGATATTGTCGCCAAGATTGGTGACTGGCACGTAGGTGTCGAACTGGCTACCCAGCGCGGTTTGCATTGCGCCCTCATCAGAGAACTTCGTCACCATCTGCTCGAGAAACTCATAGCTGCTGCTGTTACCGATAGCACCAAAGCCCGGATCGAGGATGAAGTTCAGAAAGCCGCGGTCTATAAGCGTGCTGTTGATCGACGTGCCATTTAAAATGCGCGCGACGGTGGCCGCATCTTTGTCGTTGAAACTGACCGCAAGCTGGTAGCCCTGAGCGTCATAGTTGTGGCCGCTGTTGAAATTGCCGAGTAAACGTCCGTTGTCATGCTTACGATACTCGCCCAATTCGTTGGCTAATCTGTCGACAAAGGCCAGGTCGGCGCCTTGCTCCTGCGTGTACGCGTACATCTGCGACAAGAGGTTACGATCATCACGGGTTAGGAATTCGTAAGGAAATCGGCTCATATTGGCCAGGCTCATCCCCTGCGCCCCGTCGGAAACCCCGGGCTCCATGCCAAAGAACAGCCGCGAGACCATCAAATCACGCCCATAACTGGATGAAGATATTGGCTGGGCGGGAACCGGAACGACGGTTGCCTCCACTTCAACCCATGCTGCGCGTCGCTCATTGATTGTGAAAGTACCACCCTCATCGTGGGCAATCAGGTTCAACTGATCGGGTGTGAGACCTTTGAAGGGATTACTGTCTGAACCGTTGAGGAAGGCGGTCGCTTGCCTGGAACGTGCCAGTAGTTGCGCGTCGTGGGTGCTTGGCACCTCAGCGTCATGTTGCGCTTTTTTAGCGAGATACCCATCGCCCGTAATCGACCCTGTCAAGCTGGAAGAGACCTGAACCACACGTGTTTCGGCGCGGGTTGCCGCCTCGTTCAATTGACGGGCCAGGGTTGAGACCGTACTAACGGAACGCGCGCCGTCTGTTAATGAAAGAGTGTCAATGTTCCCAACTGGTTGGGCTTTGGGTGTGCTGTCGAGGCTATTGGCCAAGCGGCTGTTGGACGACAATAGAGAGCTGGTGATATCAATCATAAGTCTTCCCCCCACACAGATAGTTTCTGCGTTGAAGTCTGAGAAACTAAAGACGTTTAAGCTACTGGCTGAAACGAAAGGTGAGAGAATCGTTGCCAGCCGGATAGCTGAGACGCTCACTGGCACCCAATATCGTATGCCGGATTATGACTTTAGAGCCGTTACCAAAGCGCTGATCATTAAAGGTATTAACAGTGCCAGAGGAATTGGGTGCGATAGCTTCACAGCCCAAGGGAGTGACACTGTTAAATGGCGGGTAAAGGCACAACTCAACTGTCTCACCAAAACTCTGCAGATAGGCGGTGGTCGTCCAATCGATCCCTTGCAACTTTCGGGGAATAGCTAATGTACCGCTGGGAAAATCAGTACTGAGCAGATAAAACTGCGCCAACCCGGAACCGCCAATAGATAGTACGGTGATGACGTCGGGCTTCACCACTTTATTAACCGTTTCCGCACTCGCAGTGATGGAGACAGACAATAGTGAGACAGCCAATACGCCACACAACGCTCTACGCACACCAACACCATACGAAACCGCAAGTAACCTTTTCATCGTTATCACCCTAGAGTTAATAATCAAGTACTCAGCCTGCCGTCGGCACACTCTTTTCCCGCAGTAGGATTCACGCCTCCAACACTGCACGAATAATCAACCGGGATAAGCCAGCCACTTCCTAAAAACACTAAGGACCGCTCTGTCATACCTAAAAGTAGGAGTACGTAAGTTACTTCCTAGTCCCGCCTGCCCTCTACTCAAACGGGGTTTTTCCCGTCATGATGCGCCACCTCATCAAGGACGATAAAAACAATGAAAACCGCTCTACGCGCGCTGTTCCTGCTCTGCCTGGCCGCCCCCGCCTTCGCCGACGAAAGCTCGGTCGGTTTCAAAACCACCACCCTGCCCGATGCGCACAACAACCGCCCACTGGAGCTGGTGGTGTGGTACCCCGCCACCACCACGGCCAAACCCAAGCTGATCGCCGACAACGCGGTCTTTATCGGCGCACTCGCCGTGCCCGACGCAGCACCGGCTGCGGGCGAGCATCCGCTGGTGGTGCTGTCCCACGGGTACGGTGGCAACTGGGGCAAGCAGGTGTGGCTGGCCAGTGCATTGGCGCACAAAGGTTACATCGTCGCGGCGGTCAACCACCCCGGCACCACCACCAAGGACCGCAACCCGCAAGCCGCCGCGCAGCTATGGCAGCGCCCGGCCGACCTGAGCCGCGCCATCGACGCGGTGCTGGCTCAACCCAAGCAATTTGGCGCAGTGGCGAACCAACAGAT
Source organism: Pseudomonas sp. Leaf15 (assembly GCF_001421425.1). Lineage (NCBI taxonomy): Bacteria > Pseudomonadati > Pseudomonadota > Gammaproteobacteria > Pseudomonadales > Pseudomonadaceae > Pseudomonas > Pseudomonas sp. Leaf15. Next base: position 178,194 of record NZ_LMKI01000034.1, on the reverse strand, counting down.
TGCCGCCGTCGGCCATTCCCTCGGCGGCTGGACCGTGCTGGAAATCGCCGGCGCGCGCTTCGACCCTGACCTGTTCGCCCGTGACTGCGCAGAGCACCCAAAACTGGGCGGTTGCATCGGCTACCACGAGATGAACCCCGCCGCGACGCCCGAAGGCAAAGCCCGGCTGGCCGCCGACTTGAGCGACAAGCGCGTCACCGCCATTGTGTCTCTGGACCTGGGCCTGTCACGCGGCATGACCGACGCCAGCCTGGCGGCATTCAAGGTGCCTGCGCTGGTTATCGCAGGTGGCGTGCCAACCGAGGATATGGACCCCAACCTGGAGTCCGCCAACCTGGTCAAGCACCTGCCAAAAGCCTCGACCCAATACGTGGAAATCAGCGACGCCACCCACTTCAGCTTTATGTCGATCTGCAAACCGGGCGCAATCAAGTTGATTGAGGAAAGCTCGCCGGGCGATGGCATGATCTGCCGCGATGGCGAGGGTGGACGGCCACGGGCGGTGATTCAGCAGCAGGTGGTGGGGTTGATTACCGGGTTTCTGGGCAGGCTGAGTACGCAGGATCAGAAAACCACCGACCGCTGACACGCCGACATCACCACGATCTTCCCGCGCTTGAGCACCATCAACCGCGCGGGCAGATCAAGAATCACACCCATCAGCGGCGGTGCGTCGTCGATGCGTACATGACGAAAGATCAAATCCATAACTGCGACCCTCAATATCGCTGCCGTGGCCCGAGCGCCTTGCAGCGCCGGGCCGTTACTCAGCTGATCAGAACGGTTTGGTCGGCAGGTACTTGCCATCCAGCGTGATCACGGCACGGGAGCCACCGTCCGGGTCTTCAACCTTTTTGACGTCCAGCTTGAAGTTGATCGCGCTGATGATGCCGTCGCCAAACTTCTCGTGGACCAGCGCCTTGAGCGTGGTGCCGTACACCTGAATCATTTCGTAGAAGCGGTAGAGGGTCGGATCGGTCGGGATGCCGTTGCCGATGCTGCCGCGCACCGGGATGGTTTGCAGCAGGAGCACGGCATCCGCATCCAGGCCCAGGGTGTCGGCAACGACTTGAGCGGCGCTGGCGGGCAGTGGGTGCTGGCCGAGCAAGGCGGCAGTGACGAAGGCCTCGTGCAGGCCGGTGCCTTCGGCGATCTGGGCGAACGACAGGTCTTTGCGGGCTTTGGCCAAGAGGATGACGTCGGTCAGGGCAAGGCGAGTAGTCTGGCTGATTTGCGACTGGATCATGGGGTTATCTCCGTGGGTAAAAAGTTGGGTGTCAGTAGGAAACGGCGCGTGCGGTCGGGTTGTCGGCAAGGGCCACGAACTGGCCGGTACGGCCATCGAAGGCCTGGATGCAGCCACTTTCGATGTCGTAGACCCAGCCATGCAGGGTTACGCGTTTTTCTTCGAGGGCCAGGCGCACTGAAGGGTGCGTCTGGATATTGGCCAATTGCGCGATGACGTTTTCGCGCACCATGGAGGCGACTTTGGCGTGTTGGTCGACATGCTGGCGGGCCTCGTTGACCACCCGGCCGGAGTCGGCGTAGCGCAACCAGCCGGCCACGGCGGGCATGTGGTCCAGGCATTTGCAGGTGGCGATGGCGGTCATGGCGCCGCAATCGGAATGGCCGCAGATCACGATGTCGCTGACTTGCAGGGCGGCGACGGCGTATTCCACCGAGGCCGACACACCGCCCGGCTCGGGGCCATAGGACGGCACGATATTGCCGGCGTTACGGATCACGAACAGGTCGCCCGGCTCGCGCTGCGTGACCAACTCCGGTACCAGGCGGCTGTCGGAGCAGGAGATGAACAGCGCCCGTGGGCTCTGCTGGTTGGCCAGGTCTTTGAACAGGCCGGCACGCTCGGGAAAGGCGTTACGTTGAAACTTCAGGAAACCGTCGATGATGTCTTGCATGGGTGACTCCTTTGGTTCGCGATGCGATGAAGCAAAGGTTACGCAGCCACTTAAATAAGGTAAAAGTCTCATATACGATCAAGCACATCAGATAATCTTATGAGTACAAGCATGCTGGCCCGCCATATCCACTACTTCCTTGCTGTCGCAGAGCATCAGGGCTTTACCAAGGCGGCGACGGCCCTGCATGTCTCGCAGCCGGCGCTGTCGCAGCAAGTGCGGCAGTTGGAGGAGAGCCTCGGCGCGCAGTTGTTTGATCGCTCAGGGCGCAAGACGCGTCTGACCGACGCGGGTGAGGTTTACCTGCGCTATGCGTTACGGGCGGCGCAGGAACTGCAGGAAGGCCAGCGTGCGATCCATGACGTGGGCGATTTGAGCCGTGGGACGCTGAGGATTGCCGTCACGCCCACCTTCACCACCTACCTGGTGGGGCCGCTGGTGGAAGCCTTCCACCGCCGCTACCCAAACATCACGTTGAACGTGCGCGAAGTCGCCCAGGAGCAGATGGAAAACCAGTTGCTGGCCGACGAACTGGAAGTGGGCATCGCCTTTGATCAAGTGCACGCGCCCGACATCGACAGCTATCCCCTGCTGGTGGAAACCCTGGCGTTGGTGGTCGGCAACCAACACCCGCTGGCAGGCGAGGCAGCCATCGGGTTGCAGGCGCTGAATGGCGAATCGCTGATCTTGCTCAGCAAGGCGTTTGCCACCCGCGAGCAGATCGACCGCTACTGCAACCAACACGGCATCCGCCCGCGCGTGATGATGGAGGCCAATGTGATCGGCGCACTGATCGAGGTGGTGCGCCGGACCACGCTGTCGACGCTATTGCCGGCCGCGATTGCACGGGCGCATCCCGAGTTGGTCGCGATTGAACTGGGGCCGCAGCGGCTGCAGCGCACGGCGGTGTTGATGCAGCGCAAAGGGGTTTACCAGAGCGCGGCGGCGCGGGCGTTTATCGAGGTGGCCAAAGAGGTAGCGGTAGCACTGGGAGAAGGGAGCTGACGTGCCGAATCGTCGCACCGCTGCGATGCTACAGGCTGAACGGGCTGTTGTGGCGAGCGGGCTTGCCCCGCGTTGGGCTGCGCAGCGGCCCCAGTAATGCCACCGCGTTCTTTCTGAAAAAACGCAGCGCCTGATTTCAGGGCTGCGTCGCAGCCCAACGCGGGGCAAGCCCGCTCGCCACAGGGGAGTGTGGATACCTTCAATAGGTGTGCAGACACCGATGGCTATCGCAGGCAAGCCAGCTCCCACATTCAATCGGCGGCGCGTTCAGTGAATCCGATAAGCACACCGCCGCGCGCCCAGTTGGATGTGCTCCACGCGCTCGACCCTGGCACGCAACACCTGCTCGAACACCTGCAATTCTGCGCGGCAAAACCCTTGGCACGCGGTCGCCGCTGCGCAGATCGGGCAGTGGTTCTCCACCAGGATCAGGGCGCCGTCCGGCTGCTCGCTGCATTGGGCCATATAACCTTCACGCGTGCGCAGTGCCGCGAGCTTTTCGACCCGCGCTTTAAGGCCGCTGACGCCTTGCATCTCACGTTCATACAACGCCAGGGTCTGGCGCTCGCGCACGTCGATCAAACGCTCGATAGCCTCTTCACCAAAGGTCTCGCGCACGGTCTGCAACAGTTGCACGGTGAGTTCGGAATGGGTGTCGGGAAAGCGCGCGTGCCCCGCCGCCGTGAGCTGCCAGACCTGGGTCGGGCGCCCTACCCCACGCACCTCGGAGCGGGCCTCGACCAACCCACTGGCGGCCAGTTTCACCAACTGCTGGCGTGCCGCTTCACCGGTGGTGCCGAGGAACTCACCGGCATCACTGGCCAATTGTGGCCCACGGGTCTTGAGCAGGTGCAGCAAACGATCCGCTGGCGACACCGGCGAATATTCCAAGTCGTTTCTTGACAAAATAAACAGCCTCGTCGCAATATTCAAAGCAATTACTTGGCAAATTAACCCAAGCCTGCCAGCGGCACAAGGAATCGTCGATGCACACCCAAGACAGCAGCTGGAGCGAGTTGCTCCGGGGCAAGAATGCCCCCCGTTCCATCGCCCTCTCCGGCGGCATTGCGCTGTATGCCACCAACACCTATATCGCCACGACCATTCTACCGTCGGTGGTCGCCGAAATCGGCGGTCTGGCCCTGTATGCGTGGAGCACCACCCTGTACGTGGTGGCCTCGATCATCGGCTCAGCCCTCACCTCCAAGCTGCTGCAACGTACCGGACCTCGACTGGCATACACCCTCGCCACGCTGATCTTTATGGTTGGCGTGCTGATCTGCGCCTTGGCGCCAAACATGCCGGTGATGCTGGTCGGGCGTTTGATTCAGGGGTTGGGCGGCGGCATGTTGCTGGCCCTGTGTTACTCGATGATCCAGTTGGTGTTCGAAGAGCGCTTATGGCCGCGGGCGATGGCGCTGGTATCGGGCATGTGGGGCGTCGCTACGCTGGTCGGCCCGGCGGTCGGTGGCGTGTTCGCCGAGATGGATGCCTGGCGTTTCGCCTTCGGCGCCATGGTGCCGATAAGCCTTGCCTATATGGTGCTCACCCACCGCGCGCTACCGCCACGCGACGCCACGGCGAGCACGCCGACCCGCTTGCCGGTGCCGCAACTGGTGCTGTTGGCCGCCGCCGTGCTGGCCGTGTGCGCAGGCAGCGTGTCGGCGCTGCCGAGCTGGAACCTGCTGGGCATCGCGGTGTGCGCCGTGCTGGTGTATGCGCTGATACGCCACGAATCCAACGCGACCCTACGGCTGCTGCCCAAGGACGCACTGAAGTTCGACGCCCCGCTGTGCGCGCTGTATGCAACCACTTGCCTGCTGGTGATCGGCATGAGCAGCGAGATTTTCATGCCGTATTTCCTGCAACACCTGCATGGCCAATCACCGTTGGTTGCCGGCTACATGGCGGCGCTGATGGCGGCCGGCTGGACCGTGTCGGAAATCCTCAGCTCCGGCTGGAGCGGCCGCAGCGCACAGCGCGCGATCCTCGCGGGGCCGCTGTTTATCGTGGCCGGGCTGGTGCTGTTGGCCATCACCACGCCGGTGGAAAGCCTGGGTGAATGGGCGCGGCTGGCGCCGATCTGCCTGGGGCTGTTCCTGGTCGGCTTCGGCATCGGCTTGGGCTGGCCGCACCTGCTGACGCGCATCCTGCAAGTGGCGTCGGAGCAGGACAAGGACACGGCCGCCGCGTCGATCACCACTTTGCAATTGTTCGCCATGGCCCTGGGCGCGGCATTGGCCGGGGTCATTTCCAACGTGGCGGGTATCAACGACGCAACCGGCAAAGCCGGCATCGCCAACGCGGCACTTTGGTTGTTTGCCCTGTTTACCCTGGCGCCGGTGCTGGCCTGGGTAATGGCGCGGCGGGCGACGCGGTTGAAGGTTGCGGCGGCGCAATTGACCCCGTCCTGAACACCGCCTACGCGCTACGCTTGGCGACCCAGCGCCGACACTGCCGCGTGCGCAAAGCGTTGCCCAGTCGTTGCTCGATCAAGGCGCGTAACGGTGATACGCCGGGATCAGGCAGCCAAGCGTGGCCGTCCATCGAGTGCCCGAGCGCTTCACGAAAGCTCGGTTGCTCGACCGTCGTAGTGGGAAGTGACAGGGTAAGTCCTGCACAGGGGTGCAACTGATTACACCCCTTCCAATGTGGCTTAGTGCGCGTTAAGGAGCTCTCTTCGAACGATCTCTGCGCCTGCGCTCAATGCATTCAACTTGCCCCTTGCAACGTGGCGAGGCAGAGGTGCCATGCCGCAATTGGTGCATGGGTAAAGCTTGTCGGCATCGACAAACTGAAGGGCTTTGCGCAGGGTATCGGCCACTTCCTCCGGCGTTTCAATGCTGTGGTTTGCCACATCAATGGCCCCGACCATGACTTTTTTACCGTGAATCAACTCAATCAGTTCCATGGGGACATGGGAGTTGTGACATTCCAGCGAAATGATATCGATACTGGACTTCTGTAGCTTGGGGAAGGCTTCTTCATATTGCCGCCACTCCGACCCCAGGGTCTTTTTCCAATCGGTGTTGGCCTTGATGCCGTAGCCATAACAGATATGCACCGCCGTTTCGCATTTGAGGCCTTCAATGGCCCGTTCCAGGGTGGCGACGCCCCAGTCATTCACCTCGTCAAAGAACACGTTAAAGGCCGGTTCATCAAACTGGATAATGTCGACGCCCGCCGCTTCCAGTTCCCGGGCTTCTTCGTTAAGGATCCTGGCGAACTCCCACGCGAGTTTTTCGCGGCTTTTATAGTGGTTGTCATACAGCGTATCGATCATGGTCATGGGGCCCGGCAGCGCCCATTTGATCGGCTGGTTGGTTTGCTGGCGCAGGAACCTGGCATCTTCGACAAACACCGGCTTTTGCCGGGTAACGGCGCCCACCACGGTCGGCACGCTCGCGTCATAGCGATCACGAATCCTGACGGTTTCACGCTTCTCGAAATCAACCCCGCTGAGGTGCTCGATAAACGTGGTCACGAAGTGCTGGCGCGTTTGCTCACCGTCACTGACGATATCAATCCCGGCGTGTTGCTGTTCCTGCAATGCCAGGCGCAAGGCATCTTGCTTGCCTTCGATTAATTCGTCACCTTGCAACTTCCAGGGTGACCACAGCGTCTCGGGCTCGGCAAGCCAGGCCGGTTTTGGCAAGCTGCCAGCTGTAGAAGTGGGTAATAACTTTTTCATGACAGGCACAACCTTGTAAGTTTGATGAGTCAAGCGGCGTATTGAGCGGACCACTGTTCAAGCACAGCGTGATAGGGCTTGATGAAATTTTCCTCAACAAACCTGCCCTGCTCCATCGCCAGCCGACCACGTTCTTCTCGATCGTAAACAATGAGTGTTAATGAATAATCCTGATGCTTCAGACTGGGCTGATAGCGTTTTCCGGCGATGGAATTTGCGTTGTAAATTTCAGGTCGGTAGATCTTTTGAAAGGTGTCCATCGTGCTAATGGTGCTGATAAGTTCAAGTGTCGTGTAATCACTCAGCAAGTCACCAAAAAAATAAAATGCCAAGGGTGCAACACTGTTGGGCGGCATAAAATAGCGCACATTCAAGCCCATCTTCTTGAAGTATTCATCGGTCAGCGAATACTCATCCTGCTGGTATTCAACGCCCAATACCGGGTGCTGGTTTTCAGTTCGCTGATAGGTCTTGGTATTCGAAACGCTCAAGCAGATGACTGGCAACTTTTTAAAGTGCTGCTTGTACGCCGCTGAATTCACAAAGCACTTGAACAGCTTGCCATGCAAGTCGCCAAAATTATCGGGCGTGCTGAATTCAGCCTGGCCTCTGTTGTGGCCCAACAACACCACGCTAAAGTCATAGTCGCGTACATACGAAGAAAAATTATTGCCGACGATGCCCTCAAGGCGCTCATTGGTTTTACGGTCCACAATCGTGGTTTTCAACACTTCAATCAACGGAATGGCCTGCCCATTGCCTTCAACACCGATCTGCATCTCGGCGGAAACGATTTCGAGTTCGAGGGCATACCGATCACCGCCAGCATTATCCCAATGCGCCAAGGCATTGAAGCGGTTATTAATCATCGTCAAGGTATTGCGCAAGTTTTCCTGGCGGCGCTCGCCCCTGGCCAAGTTAGCGAAATTGGTGGTGATGCGCGTGTTCTCGGAGGGGTGATAATTCTCGTCAAAACAAACACTCTTAATCGCAAACTCAAACGCGTTATCCATGACCACCTGACACCTTAAAAGTTGAGACAGACTTGAGTTCACTGTTTGCCTTTTAGCAACACGCCGACGTTTGACCCAAGTCTTTACAGTTTCAATCATTAAGGTGGAGTCTATGCTGGCCATAGAGCAAGAGATAATGAAACGATTTCACCAAACCTTTAGCCCTGTTCATGATGGGTTGCCTCAAACCCAATGGGTCCTGGCCGTGGGCTGTTCAGCCCGAGACGCGCGCAAATGAGATAGCCTTGAGTGATACTCGCAGGCTCTCTTCCCACTCTGTATGGCGCAGCGCAAAGGACCATGGATAAACCCAAAGACGCTGGCTTTGCCTATCAAGCGGTCTACCGCTACCTCGTCGAGTTGATCGACGCCAGTCCGTCGTCAGGCGAACGCAAACTGCCGTCCCTGCGCCAATTGGCCGAGCGCCTTGGCGTGTCGGTATCGACCACCAAGTACGCCTACGCCTTGCTTGAGGATGAAGGGCGGATCCACGCGCGGCCCAAGCAGGGTTATTTCATAAGGGCCATGATTTCCACTGCAACCTCCACTGAAACCAACCTGCTCGATCAGGTGTTCGCCAATGCCCGCCAGCCGGGAATGCTGGCCTTGAGCAGTGATGCACCGGCCATGCTGTTGTCGCTGGAAAAACCGCTGCTGATGCTCGAACGTGAACTGACCCGCCAGCACCCACGCTCTCTCGCGCCGCTTTACTTACCCTTCGGTGAGCCCGAGTTGCGTGCCGCGCTGGCCGAGCGCTACACCCAATCCGCCGACCGCTACTGGCAGGCCGACCAGGTGTATATCGGCGCGGACCTGCACAGCGTGCTGGAGGCGGCACTGGTCGCCCTGGACCTGTGCGGCACGGTGGCGCTGGTGGAGTCACCGTGTTCGTGGGCGATCCTGCGCCAGTTGCAGGCGGCGAAAATTCGCGTGATCGAAATGCCCCTCGACGCCCACGGGCGTTTCGACCTGGCGGCGCTGGAAGGCGTGCTGATGCGTGAGCCGATTCGCCTGGCGGTGCTGTCGTCGACGGTGAATATCCCCCAGGGTGGCGTAATGCCGGCACAGGACAAGCAGCAGATCTGCGGCTGGCTGGCGGCGCAGGCTATCTGGCTGTTTGAAAACGACACCTACGGCGAGTTGTATTTCGAAGCGCAGCCGCCGCGTTATCGCGACTTCGCCGACCTGCAGAAGCTGCTGGTGTTTTCGACCGTCGATAAAGTCATCGGCTCGGAAGCGCCGTATGGTTATGTGGTGTGTCGCGGGCAGGGGCCGCAATTGCAGCGGGTGTTTCTGGAGCGTGGGTTTCGCCTGTCACCGATCCGGCAAAAGGCGATCGCCAAGCTGCTCACCTCCAAGCGACTCGACGCGCATTTGAAAGCGCTGCGGGCGCTGCTGTTGGAGCGCATGACCGGCATGAAAGCCTTGCTGGAGGAACATTGGCAGGTGATTGCGCCCCAAGGCGGCGCCAGCTTCTGGCTGCAAGCGCCGCATGCGGTGGATATGCGTCAGGTGTTTGAGCGCTTGCTGGCCCAGCGCATCGTCATCGCCCCTGGCGAGCTGTTCAGCCAGCACGGCGCCTGGCCGCAGCACCTGCGCCTGAGCTACACCCTCGACTGGAGCAAGGATATCGCCCAGGCCGTAAAGCTATTGGCAAAGGCGATCGATCAAAGCCCGTAGCAATGCCGCGCTTCGGGGAAACGGCCATGGCGCACGTCATCGGCAAACCGCTCACAGGCATCGCGAATCACCGCGCCTACATCTGCGTACTGTTTGACGAAGCGCGGCAGGTGCTCGCCGCCCAAACCCAGCACATCTTCGGTGACCAACACTTGACCATCGCAGGCTGGCGACGCACCAATGCCGATGGTGGGCATCCTTGAATCCAGGGTGATCTGCCGCGCGACGCCTTCGGCCACACCTTCGAGCAACAGGCTGAAGGCGCCCGCCTCCAGATTGGCACGGGCATCCGCGGCAATCACAGCAGCAGTTTCGGCGGTAAGCCCTTGGGCCTTGAAGCCGCCCATCACGTTGACGAACTGCGGCATCAACCCCACATGGGCCATCACCGGAATGCCGCGCGCCACCAGAAACTCCACGGTGCCCGCCAGTGCCACGTTGGCCTCCAGCTTCACCGCATCGCAACCCGTGCGCGCCAGCACTTGGGCGCAGTTGCGAAACGCTTGCTCATTGGATTCCTGATAGCTGCCAAACGGCATGTCGGCAATCACGCAGGCCAGGCGCGTGCTGTCGACCACGGCGCGGGTGTGGCCGATGATTTCTTCCAGCTGCATGCTCAAGGTCGAGGCCCGGCCATAGCCGACCATCGCCGTGGAATCCCCCACCAGAATGAAGTCGACCAGCGGGTCGATCAGCTTGGCGATGGCGCTGGAGTACGCGGTGAGGGAGACGATTTTCTGCTGGCCCTTCATGGCGACCAGTTGCGGGACGGTCAAGCGTTTGCTGCGGGTGTGGAGGCTCATCGGTTTTTCCCGTTTGTGCTGAATTCACGGCCCGATTATTGGTAAAACCCCAAGGCGTTCAATGCACAGATTGACGCTAAAAAGCGACCCAGGTTTTTAACCTGATATCATCCCGGCCTTCACCCAAAAGGCACCGAGACATGAACCGCCAGAAAAAACTCAAGCAGCTCTTCAAGGCTAAAGCCAAGAAGGCCAGCGCCAAACTGGCGCCCAAGAGCAAAGATAAATACATCAGCAAAGCCGACCGCGCCAAACTCGAAGCCGAGGCCGATCAAGCCTCAACCAGCGCTGCCGACACGCCCGCTTGAAGGCGTGCCCACCTCATACTTGTTCCAGATTCGCCGAAGGTGCCGGGCTGACCCAAAGCCTGCGCGTTCGGCGACGGTTTCCATGTCCAGGCTCGACGCCATGAGCAGTTCACGGGCCACGGTGATACGCAGCGTGTGCAGGTAATCCAGCGGGCTGATGCCAACGTGTTCGTGGAACAGCCGCGCCAGGTGTCGGCTGCTGGTGCAGGCCAGTTCGGCCATGCGTGTGACGGTCCAGGCTTCACAGGGCGCTGCGGTGATGGCGTCCTGCACACGGTGCACGGCCGGGTGCAGATGGTTGCGACCGGTGATCCAGGCTGAGAGCTGCGGGTCGGCGCCGCTGCGGCGCATGTACACCACCATGTCGCGCGCCACGCTGCAGGCCAGCCGTGGCCCGGCCAACTCGGCGAGCAGGTGCAGCATCAGGTCGATGCCCGCCGTGACACCGGCGCTGCAACTGACCGGGCCGTCCGTGACATACAGCCGGTTTTCCAGCACCCGGGCCTTGGGTGCCAGGGCCTGCAAGGCCGCGCACAGCGCGTGGTGAGTGGTGCACTGGCGGCCATCGAGCAACCCCGCGCGGGCGGCACTCAATGCGCCGGCGCACACGCAAACCAGCCGCTGGCCCGACGGGGCAAACACGCTTTGCAGCCATTGGGTCAAGGCGTCGCTGGCCGACTCGAACGCCTGCTGCTGCGCCTTGCTCACCTTTGACGTGGAGCCGACCAACACCACCAGCGTGCCGGGCGCCAGGCTTGGCGGCAATGGCGCCAGGCCGGCCAGCGGCAAGCCGATGGAGGTTTGCAGCGCGGGCACCGGGCTGACGTACTGCAAGTCGAAGTCAATGCCCGCCCCGTCCTCGGCCTGCGCGGCCAGGCGCAGCACCTCGGCGGGGCCGGCCAGGTCCAGCATCAGCACGTTGGGCAACAGCACGAACAGCACCGGCACGCTCACGGGTTCAACTCTCCAAGGCCTGGGCGACGGTGACGATGCGCGCAAAGCGCTCTTCCAGCACCAGTTCGGTACGCTCACGAATCTCGGCGGCGCTGTACTCGCGGCCACTGCGTGCGTGGGTCATCGGGAAAGTCAGCGTTGCCTCGCTGACAAAATCCACCGCAAAACCGCTGTCCGACGCCTGCCGGGTGGTGGTTTCGCAGCACTGTTCGGTGCGGATGCCACTGATGATCAGCGCGCTCACGCCCATCTCCGTAAGCCGTGCCGCCAAAGGCGTGCCGGCGAAAGCACTGTGAAAGCGCTTGTGAATGATCAGGTCGGGGTTGATCGACAACTCGCTCAAGGTTTTGACATTGCCCGATGCCATCGAAAAGTGCCCTTGGTCTTCAACATGGAAGACTTGTATCACCGGGATGCCCTGTTGAACACACCCATCGATCAGCGCTTGCTGTTTTTTCAGGAACTGTGGCAGGTCATTTTCGGACCAGTAAGCAGAATGACGGAATGACTGCTGCACATCGATAACGATAAGGGCTTTGCGGCTCATGACGGGTCCTTGTGGCTTGCATCACAGTGGTTTATGCAAGCCATGGTAAGCACACGCGCCGATGAACGACAGGCAGGTGGCGGACCACTTGAGGACCGATTCGGACATAGTGTTTCAGCGACGCAAATCACCCTGTGAGGTTTCACGCAGCGTAGTCAACGCCACCAACGCACACACCGCCGCCCCGGCCATGAAGAACCCCGGCACCAGCAAATTGCCGGTCGAGCCGATCAACGAGGTGACGATATACGGCGTGATGCCGCCGCCTAAAATCGCGCCCAGGTTGATACTGATCGCCATGCCGGTGTACCGCACGCGGGTCGGGAACTGTTCGGCGTAGGTGGGATAACCCACCGACTGAATCACCGGCATCGGCAACGTCGCGACAAAAAACGCCAGTACCGCAATCAACAGGCTACTGTTGTTCATCAACACCATCATCGGAATCACCAGCACCGCGTAGCCGACAAAACCAATCGCCAGGGCCTTCTTGCGCCCGATGCGGTCCGACAGCCCGCCCCACAACGGCATCATCGCGGCCATGCACAGGCTGACGCCGGCAATCACCCAGTAGATCTTGGCCTTTTCAAAATGCAGGTAGGTGGTGAGGTAGATGTTCATGAACACCAGGCCGATGTAGTAGCCGGCGTTCTGCGCAAAGGCAAACACCACCACCCGCAGCACCGCCGGCATATGCTGGGTGAGCACTTCCTTGACCGGTGCGGTGGGTGGTTTTTCTACGGCCAGGAAGGCTTTGAACTCCGGGGTTTCCTCGACATTGTGGCGCATGACGCAAGAGAAGATAACCAGGGGAATGGCCAGAAAAAACGGAATCCGCCAGGCCCAGGCTTGGAGTTGTTCGGCATCGACCAGGCCGGTGGTGATGCCGCAGATGATCGCCGCCATCGAGCCGCCAATCGCCACGCCGACCGGCGTGAACGCGCCATAAAACCCGCGACGGCCTTTGGGCGAAGACTCGGCCAGGAACGCCGCCGCGCCGATCACTTCGCCACCGGCGAAAAAGCCCTGGGCCAGCCGGATCAGCACCAGCAGGATCGGCGCAACAATGCCCACCTGGGCCGAGGTCGGTAACAGGCCGATGGCCGCCGTCGCAGTGCCCATACCGATCACGGTACTGAGCAATACCTTGCGCCGGCCGATGCGGTCGGCCAGGCGCCCCAGTAAAATCCCGCCCAGCGGCCGGATCAGAAAGGCACTGCCGAATACGGCCAGCGTGGCCAGCAACGCAGCCGCGGCGTTATCACTGGGGAAGAACAACGGCGCGATAATCGTCGCCATAAAGCCATACACACCGAACTCGTAATACTCCACCGCCGTGCCGGTGGCGGCGGCAATCGCAGCGCGCCTGGCTATTTTTGTGGCACTGGTGTCGGTGGTTTTTTCACGTGCATCAACACGCGGCGATGGCGCTGTAGTAGAAAACACTCGAGACATAAACACCTTCCACTCCGACCTTGGGTCGTTTGAGTTATTGAGGTGGATTGCGCCACCCAGAAGTAAACCCGCCGGGATACCGGGGGTTTTAATGCTCGACAGTAAGAAGGGTGAAACTAGGCTTGATCATGTAGCGCTCCTGTTTTTATTGTTGGGTGGCTACGCAGGTTTATGAGTGGGCGGCCTCCAGTTTTTTCAGTCGGCCCATACGCGCTACCAGCAGTGCCTGCGCCGTGGGCAAATCGATCAGTGAGAAGCGAATTTCATCACCCGGCATCAACTGCGCGAGTTTGGGTAGATCGACACTGGCCACCTGCGCAATGCGAGGGTAACCACCGGTGGTTTGCCGGTCGGCCATCAGCACGATCGGCTGCCCGCCCGCCGGCACTTGCACGGTGCCGAAGGTCACGCTTTCGGAGAGCAGTTGCCTGGGCTGCGTGAGGTCCAGGGCGGCGCCTTCCAGCCGATAGCCCATGCGGTCCGAGGCGGCCGTCATTTGATAAGGCTCGTTGAGCAAGTCATGACGGGCCGACGCAGAAAAGTCGTGCCATTCGCGGCCGTGCAGCACGCGGATCGAGACGGCACTGGCAGACGGGTTGAGCAACCAGCCGGCGGGAATATTCACCCGTGGCGGATTGGCGAATGAAGAACAGATAGGGATCACATCGCCCGCTTTGAGCGCGCGCCCGCACAGCCCACCGAACCCGCCTCGGCTGTAGGTGCTGGCACTGTTCATCACCGGTTGCAGCAGGTAACCACCGCTGACGGCCAGGTAAGCCCGTACACCGTATTCGCGCTTTTCGAAGCTCAGCACCGCGCCCGGTTTTACGCAAGTGGCATGCCCTGGTTTGAGCACCACACCGTCCAGGCGTGCACCCAGGTCGGCGCCTGCCAGGGCAATCAAGGCCTTGGCCTGAAAGCACAGCACGGGGCCTTGCAGGGTGATTTCCAGGCTGGCTGCGCGGGTCGGGTTGCCCACCAGCAGGTTGGCCAGCGCGTGGGCGTCCTGGTCCATCGCACCGTTGACCGGCACGCCCCAATGCTGGAAACCGGTACGCCCGCTGTCCTGGAATGAGGAAAACAGCCCGGGCCTGATCACTTTGATCGTCATGGCCGCACTCCGGCCAGGGACTCAAACTCACGGGCACTGATGGGTACAAAACGCACTTGATCGCCGCCGGTTAACAGGCACGGCGGGTCGTTGGCCGGCGTGAACAGGCTCAAGGGCGTGCGGCCGATGATGTGCCAGCCGCCCGGCAAATCCGAGGGGTAAATCACGCTTTGGCCGTTGGCCAACCCGACACTGCCTTGCTTGACCGCGGTACGCGGCACCGTGCGGCGGGCCAGCTTCAACGCGGGTTGATGCATGCCGATATAAGGATGGCCCGGCGCAAAACCGACCATCAGTACATCCACCCATTGCCCGCTGTGCGCGGCAATCACTTCGCTTGGCGTCATGGCGCAGGCGTTGGCGATGTGCAACAAGTCGGGCGCGTACTCGCCCTCATAGCACACGGGAATTTCCAACTGTTTAGAGGACGTGCAAGGTGTGTTTTGCAGGCCCATCAGCGCGTTCTCCAGCACCTGGGCAACGGCGTCAAAGGGCGTTAAGTGCGGATACTGCATTGCGAATGTGTAGGGGCAATAATGCACGCCTACCGTCACCAGTGCCGGGACCACGTCGGTAATACCGCACAGCTTTCCACGCGCCTGTAAGTCGTGCAGCGCGGCGCTCAACACCACTGCACGGCGGTTGGCCTGCGCGCTGAACAGCGTCGCAAACACCACCACGATGCAACTGTCGCCGCAGGCTTCGAACTGCCAACGCAGCGACGCAGGCACGGGCCTGGTCTCACAGTTAACGTCAGACATCACGGCATATCTCGCATGCGGCAGGCATGAAGATCCGCCCCGCAGGGCTTCACTGTCTTATAAACGCCGTCGCTCGGGTGGCGACGGTCGCACGGTGAGCAATTACTTGGCGAACAGCTGGCTCATGTCCTTGAACGCCTTGAACTCCAGGGCGTTGCCGCATGGGTCGAACAGGAACATGGTGGCCTGCTCGCCCACCTCACCCTTGAAGCGGATGTAGGGTTCGATCACAAACCGGGTCTCCCGCGCGCGCAGCCGGTCAGCCAGGGCTTCCCACTGGTCCCACTGCAGGATGATGCCGAAATGCGGCACCGGCACATCATGGCCGTCCACGGGGTTGGAGTGCACCGATTCCTGGGATGCAGTCTTGGGATGCTCGTGAATCACCAGTTGGTGGCCGTAGAAGTCGAAGTCGACCCATTGCGCACTGGAGCGCCCTTCCGAAAGGCCAAACACATCGCCGTAGAAGTGACGCGCGGCGGCCAGGTCGTAGACGGGAATCGCTAGATGAAAGGGAGAAAGGCTCACGGTGGCTACCTGCAGGTTCTGTTGGGTTAGAACTCGATTCTTCACCACAAAGCCCCACGGATAAAGCGGATATCTTTCGCCCTGAGCCTCAATAATTTTGATGCTCGCGCCCTACTTCGGCGCACCCAGCACTTCGATGACGCACGCCCTGAATAATTCGAAGAGCGGCAATTGGCGCTGGGTGTACTTGGTCAGCAGCACGATTTCACGGTAGAACGTGAGCTTGTCCAATCGCAAAACCCGCACGTCGCTGCCGTGTTCCAGCCACAGGCCGGCCAGGGGCACCAGCGACACGCCGAGGCCACTGCGCACCATCTTGACGATGGCGTCCAACTCGTCGAGTTCCAGTGCCTGCTGAGTCTGGAGCTTGTGTTCCTTGAGAAACTGCGTGACCTGGCGCCCGCCGAACGAGCCACGGTCGTACCGCACGAAGGGTTGTTCACGCAGGATCTGCAGCGGGTCGTCGCCCTGCACGTCCTTGGCGGTAATCAGCACAAAGGGTTCGCGGGCGATGACCTCGATATTCAGGTCTTTGGGCAGGTTGAACGGCGGGTGAATCATGATCGCCAGGTCCAGCTCACCGGCATCCACCTGGCTGAGCAGGTTGAGCGAAACGCCGGGCACCAGGCTGACCTCGATAAACGGCGCGCGGCGTTTAAGCGCGACCAGCGCCTGGGGCAGGAGGCCGGTTTGCACACTGCCGATGGCGCCGATGCGCAGCGAGCCGTGAAAATTATTGGCGCTGTCGGGCGCGCCCATGCGCGAGAAAATATCGAGGATCTCCTCCGCCAGCGGCACCGCGCGCTGCCCGGCCGCATTGAGCGTGGCGGAGCGCCCGGTGCGGTCGAACAGCTTGACGCCCAGGGCGTCCTCGAGGTGTTTGATCTGCGCACTCACAGCCGATTGCGTCAGCCCCACCTGCTGCCCGGCGGCGGCAAAGGTGCCACGGCGGGAGGCGCTTACGAAGGTTCTCAACTCTCTGATCATGGGGCTACCTTATCGGTCGTTGGGGTTCAGCAACCGCTCAAGGCCACCTGCGGTCGCTCGCCTGCGAAGAAGAACGGGCGCAGGCGCACACCGACGCTGTTACCGATAAACGCTGCCACCAACCACACCCAGCCATGCAGGCTGCCGGAGGCGATGCCGCTGAAGTACGCGCCGATGTTGCAGCCGTAGGCCAGGCGCGAACCATAGCCCAGCATCAAACCACCGATCACTGCAGCCACCAGCGAGCGCGCCGGGATTTTCAGGCTTGGGGCAAAACGCCCGGCAAGGCCCGCAGCCAACAGCGCGCCGAGGACGATGCCGATGTCCATCACGCTGGTGATGTCTTCCCACACGGGGGCTGCCAGGGCTTTGGCATTGCCCGGCATTTGCCAGAACGCCCAACTGGCCACATCCACACCCAAGCCGCTGGCCACTTTGGCGCCCCACAACGCGAACGCCGAGGTAATGCCCCATGGCCGCCCGGCCAGCGCCAGCGTCGCATAGTTAAGCAGCGCCAGGCCGATCGCACCCCACACCAACGGCCATGGGCCACGCAGGAAACGGCGCAGACCGATGTGCTCGCTGGTCACGCCGGGTTCAAGCTGGCCGTGACGGCCCTTCTCCAAGCGCACGGTGACCAGCGCGATGATTGCGAACACGGCCAGACTCAGAATCATGGCCGGCAACACGCCGAAGCTCTTGACGATGGACACCGCCGGGAACGCCGGCAACGCGAACCACCAATCCACATGGTGCGTGGCAATCAGTGAGCCACAGATAAAGAACAGCAGCGTCACCAGCATGCGTGCATTGCCGCCGCCCACGGTGAACAGCGTGCCGGACGCACAACCGCCGCCCAACTGCATGCCGATACCAAAAATAAACGCCCCGAATACCACCGACACGCCAGCCGGTGCTACCAGCCCGACCACCGGCTGCCCGAACAACGTGCCCGCTCCCAGCGCCGGGAAGAACAGCAACACCGCCACTGCCAGCATAACCATCTGTGCGCGCAAACCGGCGCCGCGCCGATCATTGATAAATACGCGCCAGGCCGACGTGAACCCGAAAGCGGCGTGGTACAGGGTCAAGCCTAATGCGGCGCCGACCACCAGCAACAGCACCTGGCGCGAGCCGACGCTGTTTTGCAGGAATACGGCGCCGGCCACCAGGATGATAAAAGCCACCAACGGCGCGATAGGCTTGCGCGCGGGGCTCAGGGAAAGGGAGGTGCTCATGGGCTTTCTCGGATGTGATCGGGGGGAAGATTGGCGCTGAGTATAAACCCTGACAGGGTCGGCCCTTGCAGGAATTCAGACGGCCAGGTAAGGCCGCGAAGGCGGCAAAGTTTAGTTTCGCCGGGTGTATTGCTTGAACAAAAAACCTACAGTAACCTGCGCCAAGGCAGCCACCAACGGGTGGCAGGAATGGATTCTGGCCCGCTGTTCGGTGGGCTCTGACAAGGAAGTTAAAGCATGCACACGGCTATCAGTCCGACTATCTATACGCTTGGCCCCGAGGGTACCAATTGCGCCACCGCCGCGCAGTGGTGGCTTGACTCTCGTGAAGAGCGCAATGGCGCGCAGCGAATTGTTCTGCATGAGACGCTTGAGCAAGCCTTTGATGAGTTGTCCGGAAAACAGGACGGCTATCTTTTAAGCTGCGCCGCCTATCCCGATTTGCATACGCTGATTTTTACCCGCCTGGGCGATATGGAGTTGTGCGACAGCTTCATCATGCCGACCCACTCCATGGTGCTTGCCAGTCGTACCAGCGCCGACCAGATAAAGAGTGTGGCAACCCATCCCGCGCCCCAATCCCTGGTGGCCAGCCATTACCGCAAGGTGTTTGCCAACAGCAATGCCGATGCCGCCGTGCTGTGCAGCACTGGCAAGGCAGATGCGTGCGTGACCACCGTGGTCGCGGCAGACCTGCATGAGCTGAACATCATTGAGGATTTCGGCCAGGTGCCGATGGCCTTTCTGGTCCATTCGCTGAAGCGAGCCGACCATGCAAAAGCCTGAACCGCTGTCGACCTTGGTCAATATCGTCAATGAAGTGCGTGCCCGCCAGGAACTGGATGGCAGCATCAAGGCGCCGAACGTGGCCGACCAGGCCCTCATCAGCCGCTTGATCGCCGAGCTAGACCGGCACGCCGCAATGATCGACGGGCTGTCTGCGCCGCTGCTGACGGCGACGCTGGAAGACCTGGGTAGCTGGCTGAAGAATGGCCTGGATCAACGGCCGTTATTCGATAAGACACTCGCCAGTTTCAACACCCCTGCCCCCGGCGACGCCTTGTTTCTTCTGGCCCCCATGCGCGCGACCAACGGCCCTGACCCCGAAGGCTTTCGGCTGGAGCTGGTCACCGGCTACCGCAGTGAAACCCCTTACCTGGCAAAGGCCGCGCAGTACACCGAGCACTACGTGGCACCGTTTCAATGCATCAAGCTGGGAGCGGCCTCGAAGGGGTTCCTGCAAGGCAATTGCATTGTGCTGTTTCCAGAGTCCGTGGCGACGGCAGCCAAGGTCGATAAACAGACCTTCGCGCTGTTCTTCTTCAGCAAGTTTCTGCGTATCTACAACGAGCAGACACTCGTCGAGGCAGACCGCTTGTTCGGGCGCCAGAGCCCGTTCCTGTTCGGCCAATTGAGAAGCCGCCAGATGTCTGAGTCAGACATGTACGACGCGCGTTGCCTGTGGGGTTATTACCATGACTATGCGCACCACACCGGGCCACGCCCGTTGGACAAAAACCTGTACATAAAGCTGAATTGGTTTACCGGCCTGCTGGAAGAAACCAAGTGTGACCTGATTACGGTGCGCCTGGTGCTGGAACACAGTCCGGACTTTTGGCGTGAAATCGCTGAGTTCATTCTGCTCGAGCGCATGTTCCGCTACCCCAAAGGCTCGGACCAGCACATGACGTTCGATGCCGGCACCGGGATTTTGCTCTTTGAGATGCTGATCAATGCCAAGGCATTGGTCGAAACCGAGCAGGGTCACCTCACCTTCGACAGCGAACGTCTTGGCCAAAAGCTGGTGTCGATGATCGCCGATATCGAGGCCCTCGAAGCACTCGACGACGAGGCCTATCTGGCGGGTGCCAAAGCTTATGTGCAGCAGCATCTGGGCACACCGCAAACCCCACTGGCACGTTTCAATTTCCCGGCCACGCACTACGCACGCCGCGTGCTGGCCGAGTGCCCCCAATGAATGCATTGAAGGTCCGCCTGCTGTTGTTCACCGTGGCCATTCTCGCGTTGTTCTCGATCAGTTGGCTGCTATCGAAAAGCCTGCTCGGTAACGTTGCGGTGATGCATGCCGTTGGGCTCAGGCTGTGGGCCACAACGGCCGCGTTATGGCTGATCGTGGCGTTCAGCACACGACCGCCGCAGGCTTCCAAGCCCCTGCTCGCCAGGATGCCGGGGTTTTTCATCCTGTCGATCCTGGGGTTCTCGCTCTATTTTGTCTGCAGCTTCGGCGCCTTGAAAACGCTGAAAGCCAGCGACCTGACCATGGTCCTGGCGACGATTCCGGGCATTACCTACCTGCTGGGTCTGCTGACACGCAGCCTGGGGTTTTCCTGGCTCAAGCTGGCGGGTGTGGTGATCGTCAGTGTCGCGGCGCTGGCGTTCAATACCCACACCGGCGACGTTGGCGCAGTCAGCCCGTCAGGCATTGCGCTGGCCTTGGTCGCGGCGCTTTCCTACGCCGTTTATGGCCTGCTGTCCAAGCGTTACCTCAAGGATCTGCCACTGATCAACTCGCTGGCCTGGGTCACGCTGATCGCCGCGGCGTGCTTTGTGCCGCTGTTCATTCTCGACCCCGCGCCCTTGTTGCGCCTGAACCTTGAGGACGCGCTCAAAGTGCTGATTTTGGGGGCTGCCTGCTCGGCGCCAGTGTATGTGTTGTACCAGAAGGTCCTGGCGGAGGGCGGTGTGCTGTATGCCAATGCGATTGGCTTGCTGGCGCCGTTCGCCGTGGTCACCGGTGAGTGGTTGATCGGCTCCGGCACGACCTTGGGTGCAGTAAAAATCGTCGCGATGATTGCGGTCATGGTGGGGATCACCCTGCTATTCATGGATGCATCAGGCGCCTCGGGCTGGACGTTCAAGCGTCGCGCCCCAAACCCACCGGTTAGTGAGGAAATACAATGAAAAAGCTGGCGTTGGTTTGCCACCGCAGTGCCAAGTTGTCCTTTGTATTTGAGGCCGCAGAAGCGGCAGGTATTGAACTGGTACTGATTTACGACACGACCGAAAGCGCCCCCGCGCACTTGCCGGCGGTCACGTCGACCTGGCAGCTGCCGGTGTTCGACGAGCCGCAGGTAGCGCTGGAAGCATTCGCGGCCGGCGCGCAAGAGCGAGGGATTGGCGGGGTCATGACGGTTCGCGAAGAAGCGATAATCTGGACGGCACTGGCGGCGCAAAAAATCGGTACCCCTGGCATCGATCCCCATGTGGCGGCGCTGGCCCGCAACAAGTACCTGATGCGCCAGGCCTTTGCCGAGGCAGGCTTGAGGTCACCGGGCTTTTGCTACATTGATAACCCCCACGACCTGTCGCAAACCCGCGCCCTGGGCTTGCCCCTGGTGATCAAGCCGCTCTCCGGCTGGTCGAGCACCGGTGTGATGCTGGCCAAAACGGCCGAAGAGCTTCCCGCCCTCGTCAACGCTGTCTGGGAGGTGCAGAGCAAGGACCTGGCACGTTTCTATGACCAGGACAAAGCCGCAGGCCTGGTTGTTGAACAGTATTTGCCGGGTAAAGAATTCGTCGTGGAGTGCTTTGTCGACATCGAAGGGGTGCATGTCCTGGCAGTGGGCGACAAGGGCCAACCCGAAGGGCCCTGGTTTGAAGAAACGATCTATCGCCAGCGTCGAGATATCGACGACCCCTTGATCATGGCGCTGTGCGACACCGCGCGCGCCGGGGTCAAGGCGTTGGGCATTACCATGGGCGCCGCCCATGTGGAGCTGCGCCTGGATGCCAAGCAGCAAGCGTATGTGATTGAAATCGGCGCACGCATAGGGGGCTCGGGGGTCTCGCACTTTGTGGTCGAGCAGAGCACCGGCGTGTCGTTCGCCGCACTCTGCATGAAGGCCGCCCTGGGGCTGCCGACCCCGGCACTGCCCGATGTACTGCCGGCCGCCAAAGTGGCAGCAAACTACATCATTCCTCTGCGCGGCGATGGCCGTTTCAACGGTTTCAGCGGGCTGGAAAAGGTCGAGGAGCACCCGGAAACCGCACGGATCGTGACCTTTTTCGAGGCCGGACACCTTTCACCACCCCCTCCCGCGTTTGGCGGCTACCCAGGGTTCATCTTCTCGGTACATGCCTCGGATGAGGCGGCGAACGCGTACCACCAATGGCTTGATGCTGCATTGAGCATCAACTGGAACCAATAAATACCACCCGTAGCCGGGTTCGGGAGTCGTGATATGGAACATCCGCAACTGGATTGGAATAACCTGGGCTTCAGCTACAGGAAAACCGACCTTCGTTACATCGCACACTGGCGTGACGGTCAGTGGCAGGAAGGTGCGCTGACCGAAGATAACCAACTGCATATCAGCGAAGGCTCAACCGCGCTGCATTATGGCCAGCAGTGTTTTGAGGGGATGAAGGCCTACCGTTGCAAGGATGGTTCGATCAACCTGTTTCGCCCCGATCAGAATGCTGCCCGTATGCAGCGCAGCTGCTCACGGCTGCTGATGCCGCCCGTCTCGACCGCGCAATTCATCGATGCCTGCAAGCAGGTGATCAAGGCCAACGAACGCTTCCTGCCGCCCTACGGTACCGGCAGCTCGCTGTATCTGCGACCTTTCGTCATCGGTGTGGGCGATAACATCGGTGTGCGTACCGCGCCGGAGTTTATCTTCTGCGTGTTTTGCATCCCGGTCGGCGCGTTGTTCAAAGGCGTGTTGCAACCGAGCAACTTCATCATTTCGGACTATGACCGCGCCGCCCCCAATGGTACGGGCGCTGCCAAGGTCGGCGGAAACTACGCGGCCAGCCTGCTACCCGGCACCGAAGCACGGCAGGCGGGTTTTGCCGACTGCATTTACCTCGACCCGCTGACCCATAAAAAAATCGAAGAAGTCGGTTCGGCGAATTTCTTTGCCATCACCCATGACAACACCTTTGTGACCCCGCGTTCACCTTCAGTATTGCCTGGCATCACCCGCGCCTCGTTGATCGAGCTGGCGCAAAGCCGTCTGGGGCTCAAGGCGGTGGAAGAAGACGTGTATATCGACAACCTGGCGGCTTACAAGGAAGCCGGCGCGTGCGGCACCGCAGCGGTGATCACACCGATTGGCGGTATCCGCTACAACGATCACCTACATGTATTCCACAGCGAGCATGAGGCCGGGCCGCTGACCCAGCGTTTGTTCAATGAGCTGACCGGCATCCAGAACGGCGACGTTGAAGCGCCGGCAGGCTGGATCGAAAAAGTCTAAAGCCCTGAGACGCCCGCTGTGCCGACATCCCGTGGGTGTCAGTACAGCGGGCCGATCAAGCGTCAGTCAGACCGCCTGAAAGTGGTTATGTCCGACTCACCGAGCCGGTAACCGGCAAATTGCCGAGCAACTTGAGCCCGGTGCTTTTCACGAAAGTGTCGTAGTCCATCGGCTTCTGGATACGGGTTTCGGCGTTGGGCAGCACATAGGCCCAGGCACGTTGGGACGAGGCGTCATACACCAGCTTGAACAGGCGCGTAGGCACCCACACCTTGTTGTCGCCGATGGTGCTGTAGCCGGCATCAAACAACGGGCCGGTGAACACAAACACATTGCCGCCGGCCCGCACGGCGAACTTGCGCACGTCGGCCTCGACCTTGCTCCAGATCTTGCGGTTGTTGGTGGGGTCTTGCGGCACCATGTTCGACAAAGCGAAGGATTGCGCCATGGCATTTGCGCTTGGCGCATCGGCAGCCGGAGATTGATGGCCGCGGTCCACCGCCGGGTGCTGGCTGCGGTAGTCGCTCAGTTCCGCGCGCGCGCCTTTGGGAATGCGCGGGTCGGGATAAAACTGGTTGGTGCGCTCCTCGCCCTTGGCGTCTTTCAGCTGTGCGGCATTCAAACGCTCGACCACCACCAAAGGCGTCTTGCTGGTTTGCGAGTAGAGCACCGCAAAGTGATCCGAACACAGCG
This sequence comes from Pseudomonas sp. Leaf15, assembly GCF_001421425.1. Classification (NCBI taxonomy): domain Bacteria; kingdom Pseudomonadati; phylum Pseudomonadota; class Gammaproteobacteria; order Pseudomonadales; family Pseudomonadaceae; genus Pseudomonas; species Pseudomonas sp. Leaf15. Next base: position 154,279 of record NZ_LMKI01000034.1, on the reverse strand, counting down.
CCATGGGTTTCATCGAGGCGGGCACGGTGGCCGTGTTGATCGGCTTGGCGCCGGGAAACAGGTCCGCGCAGCCGTCGAAGGAGAGCCGTTGTTCTTGACTGGAATAGAGACCGAGGGCTGCGCTTTGGCTGATGGAACTTGAGCGCGAAGTGTGTTCATGGGCCGGTGGTTTGATCAGGTCCAGCAGACCACGGGCCTGTGCGCCGGGCGAGAGCAGAACAAGCGCCGACAGGCCAACTGCAATAATGCGTAAGTGCATGTTTTATATCTTAAAGTGAGGAGCCTAATGGACCCTCACTTTAACCTTTAGTGCGACGCCTGGCGGATCGAATTCCAGGCCGCCTGCGCCGGGATCCCCACCTCGTTAAGGCACGCCAGCGCTTCACGCAGGATGCTGCACCTGCCGGGGAAGCCACTTGCCGAACGGGCAGGCGGCACCCTGAACGTGAAGCTCGCTTAGCGCCTAGTGCCCCGCCACCGCTGGCCCATCGGCTGACCGCCGTCCCGGTTTGAAACCATGGGCATGCGCCGTGCAGGCAATCACCAACGCCACCAGCAGCAACAGCGCCATTGCCCAGGGAAACGAGGCAGCGCCCCACGTTTTCAGCAGCACGCCACCGACCACGCCGCTGGCCGCAATGGCACTGTTCCACGCCACCACGTTCAGCGACAGCGCCACATCGGCGCCCTCCCCGGCGGCATCGGCCAATGCGGTTTGCAGCAGTGTGGCGGCGCCACCAAAACTCAAGCCCCACACGGCCACGCCGAGGTAGATCACCTGCGGCACGCTGCCCACAAAGCCGAACACCAGGGTGACCGCCGCAAACGCCACCAGGCTTGCCAGCACGGTCTTGCGCAACAGCGGTTCGACCAGTTTGGCCGTCAACCAGATCCCCAGCAGCGCGGCAATGCCGAACACCAGCAAGACTAAATCCACACGTTCAGCCAAGCCTGCACGCGCCACAAACGGAGCAATGTAGGTGTACAGAATGTTGTGCGCCAGCATCCAACTGATCACCACCGCCAGCACCGGCCGCACGCCGGGCGTGGTCAGCACTTGGTCCAGGGACAGACGCTGGTGCGCAGGCTGCGGCGGATAGTCCGGGACTTTCGCCAGCACCCATACGATCAGCAGCAGCGTCAGCGCCGACATCAGACCAAAGGTGGTGCGCCAACCCACCAGACCGCCCAGCCACGTGCCCAGCGGCACACCCAGCGACAACGCAATCGGCGTACCCACCATGGCCAGTGCCAGCGCCCGGCCCTGTTGATGCGGCGCAACCATGCGCCGGGCATAACCGGCCAGCAGGCTCCAGGCCAGCCCCGCCGCCACGCCGGCAAAGAACCGCGCCACCAGGGTTACGCCGTATTGGGACGACAGCGCGGTGATGGAGTTAAACAGCAGAAAGCCGACGATGGTCAGCAGCAACACATTGCGCCGCCGCCAGCCACGGGTGGCAATGGTCATGGGGATCACCGCCAGCACCGAACCCAGCGCATAGGCCGTGACCATCTGCCCGGCCATCGACGGCGAAATCGCCAGGCCGTCGCTGATCAACGGCAACAGCCCGGCGGGCAGGGTTTCGGTGACGATGCAGATAAAGCCGGTCATGGCCAGGGCGAGCAAAGCGCCAATGGGCAGACGGTCGGATGACGCGGATAAGCTGAGTGAGGGTGTCACGGGAAACTCCTTGGGACAACTTAGATACTGATCGATATAAATGTTGCGTGCGCACACCGTGCGTTGTCAACGACTTATGTATCGACTAGTATTTATCTCGCTTACCCAGAGGATTCCCCACATGGCACAAATGGGCCGCCCGCGTAATTTCGACCGAGACCAGGCCGTGGAACAGGCCATGCACCTGTTTTGGCAGCACGGTTATGACGCCACCTCCCTCGCCCAGCTCAAGGCCGGGCTGGGTGGCGGTATCTCCGCGCCGAGTTTTTACGCGGCATTCGGCTCCAAAGAAGCGCTGTTCGATGAGTGCGTGCAGCGTTATCTGGCCACCTATGCCCAGGTCACCGAATGCCTGTGGGACGAGGCTTTGCCACCCCGCAAGGCCATCGAAACCGCGCTGCGCCAGTCGGCGCGCATGCAGTGTGAAGACGGGCACCCCAAGGGCTGCATGGTGGCGCTGGGCGTGATGAGCGCACCCAGCCCCGAGAATGCGCGGGTCGCGGACGCACTGACGCAATCGCGCGTGCGCACCCGGGCCGGGATTGTGGCCTGCGTTGAGCGCGGGATACGTCTTGGGCAATTGCCGGGCACCACGCAGGCAGCGTCGATGGCGACGGTATTTGACAGTTTCTTGCAGGGCGTTTCGATCCTGGCGCGCGATAACGTGCGGTTTAAGGATATCGACGCGGCGATCAGCCAACTCCTGCTGACATGGGACATTACCGCCGCTACCGCGTCGCCCATTCGTCCCGACACGCCAGCAAAAAGTCCACAAACGCCCGCACCCGATGCGGCACATAGCGCCCATGGGGATACAGCAAGGTGAAGGGCCGCGAGCGCCCGCCAAACGGCTTCAACACTTCAACCAGGCTGCCGTCGGCCAACTCGGGTTCAACAATGAATTTGTAGGTTTGAAACAGCCCCGCGCCGTGTTTGGCCAGGGTTACGCCGCCCAGCACATCATGGGCAATGCTGTAACCGGCCTGCCCGGCAAACTCCTGCTCCTGGCCTTGCACCTGGAACAGCCAGGGGATGCGTCGACCGTTGCTGGGCAATTCAAATTGAATGCACTCATGCGCAGGCAAGTCGTCCAGCATCTGCGGCGTACCGACGCGCTGCAAGTAAGCCGGTGCGGCAACGACCACCAGCTCGGCATCTTCCAGCAGCCGCGCGATCAGCGACGAATCCGGCTGGGCGCGCACGCGAATGGCCAGGTCATAGCCTTCGGCAACGAAGTCGATATTGCGGTTGCTGATATGGATATCCACGGTGACTTGCGGGTACTGCGCACGGAACCTGGGCAGCAGCGGCAGCAAGCGGTGATGCGCGTAAGTGGTCGGCACACTGATGCGCAAGCGCCCGGACGGCACCGCCTGCTCGCCCATCACCTGTTGCTGGGCCTCCACCAGTTGCGTCAGCGCCTCGCGGCACTGCTCGAAAAATGTGCGGCCGCTGTCGGTGAGGCGAATGCTGCGGGTGGTACGCACAAACAAGCGTGCGCCCAGGCGTTCTTCCATGCGCGAGATACTGCGGCTCACGGCGGCCGGGGTAACACCTGCGGCCTGCGCGGCCGCGGTAAAGCTGCCGGCTTCGGCAGCGAGGCAGAACAGCTCGATGCTGCCCAGCTGCAAATCTTCGAAATGGCGTTTCATGATTGATTTCGTCGGCTCACTATCCGACGTCATACTTACCAGCCTCTTGCCCTTTAATACAGCGCGCCGGGCACGAATGAGTCATCGGCCGTCCTTGTGTCCGGCAGGTTAACGCACGATGGCGGCGGCACTGAATGCGTGGATCTTGTCGACGATCTGGCGTGATGCCGTCCGGATTGCCGTGGTGGTATTGCCGGCAATGTGCGGCGTCAATTGCGCATTGGCAATCGCGGTCAATGGCGAGTCGAAGCGGTCTTTCTCCAGGGCAAAGGTATCGATGGCCACCGCTTTGATATGCCTGGGAAACTCGCCCATGAAGGCGGCCAACTGGTGTTCGTCGACGATCCCGCCGCGCGCGGTATTGATGAGGATTGAGCCCTGGCGCATCTGCCGGAACTCGGCAGTGCCGAACAAGCCTCGGGTCTGCGGGGTGAGCGGTACGTGGATCGAGACGATGTCCGCCTCGGCCAGTAACGGTTCAAGACCCGCCCGTCGTTCAAGCCCAAGGCTGCGCGCCACCGGTTCGGTAAAGCGTTCGGACCCGGTGGCGATCACCTTGATGCCCAGCGCCGCAGCCTTGCGCGCCACCTGCCGGGCAATACTGCCGGTGCCCACCAGCCCCAGCGTCAGTTCGGCGTATTCGCAGGCAGGCGCCAAGGTGCCTTTTGCCCAATGGCCGTTGTGCGTTTCGGCGTTGTAGTCATCCAGATCGCGCGACAGATACAGCGCCTGGGCCACGACGTATTCGGCAACAGCGGCCGCGTTGGAACCCGGCGTGTTGAGGATCGCCACGCCACACTGCTCGCACGCCAGCCGATCAATATGATTGACCCCTGCGCCAGCCTGGGCAATGGCGCGCAGTGGCGTGGCCAACGCCGGCGAGGTGGCAGCGCGGATCAGGCCGGCGCCCAAGGGGATGTTCAGGCGCGTCTTGAACACGCTGTAGCCCCCGGCCTGACTCACGGCGGCAATAAAGCCAGGCTCGTCATGGCAGTTGATCTCGGCATAGTGAATGCGCGTGCCGTAGTGCTGCCGAATGCGCTCTTTGTCCGCGAAATAATGCAGGTTGAGGGTGACGCCCAGGCCCAGTTCAAGAAAGCGATCGACCTCCTCAAACAGTAACGGCGGCCCGGGGGCATCCAGTATCAGGGTGGTAAATGCCATACCGTTGATCCTCTTGGAGGGTAGCGCCTGCCGATACCCAGGTTGCCCTGGGGATAGGGTTAATTGATCGTTCCCACGCTCCGCGTGGGAATGCCGCCCCGGACGCTCTGCGTCCAGCGCTTGAAGGCGTGACGCGGAGCGTCACCGGATGCATTCCCACGCAGAGCATGGGAACGATCACTGTGAAAAAAGCCAACACGGTGCTGATCACGCGCCACTATACCTTCACCAAGCCGGATGCCCTGTGCTCCCCGCAAGTGTACGCGGCGATGAAGTCGGCGATTGAAGGCATGGTCAATGATTTGAAAAGCCAGATCATTGTGCAGGCGATGTAACCTTCTAAGAGCGATGACCGGGCGCTGCCTGCCAGTGGGCGAGCGCCCTCCATTCAACGACGAACACGGTCACTTGTGGCGAGCAGGCTTGCCCTGCGTTGGGCTGCGCAGCGGCCCTAGCCCCTTCCAGCTGACTCGCCGCGTCACCCGAATTGGGGCGGCTTCGCCACCCAACGCAGGGCAAGCCTGCTCGCCACGGTGAAGGTGTTCAGCCTTCACTGATGGGCGTTGCCTGGCCCTTAGAACTTAGCCTGCACGCCCACCCGTAATGTACGCCCTGGCGCCGGCATGAAGCTTTGCGCCAGCGGGTCCAGGTAGTAGCGATCGGTGACGTTCTGCAGCGATACGTTCAGGCTCGCGTCCTCCTGCAACTTATAGTTGAGGAACAGATCCACCATGGCTACTTCGCGGTAGTTCAGTTGCGGCGTGGTGGCGCCGGTCTGCCAAGTTTTGTCGGCGGTGACGGTGGGGCCACTGGTGTAGGTTATACGTGTGCCGAGCGTGAGGCTTTGGTCAAAGAAGCGCAGGCCGGTGGTCAGGTTGCCTGCAAGCCGGGGTGGGTTCTGGGTGTTGGTGTAGGAACCCATGAAGCTGCCCGGCGTGCAGTTCGGGGTGTCGGCGGTTTTCTGGTAACTGTTGCTGGTAGCGCGCAGCCTGGCGGCGAAGGCCGCATCGCAGGTTTCGGTTTTCAGGTAGTAGGTGGACGACAGGTCGGCGAACACGCGCCCGGCATCGTAGCGGGCTTGCAGTTCCAGGCCGCTGGTCTTGTAGCTGTCGGTGTTGCTGAAACGCATCTGGCCCCAGGTGCCTGGGCTTGGGTCGTAGTAGCGGGTGATGTAGTTCTTGATGGTGTTGTTGAAGTAGGCGAGCTTGATCGCCGCCGCGTCATCCTCGACCAGCAGCCCTTTGCGCAAGGTGCTGGCACCGACCTCCCAGTTGCTTGAGCGCTCGGGTTTCAAGCCCTTGCCGGGCAGGGTTTGCAGCACGCCCTGGCTGGTTTCAAACAATGAGGGCATGCGAAAACCCTGGGTGTAGGAGGCATACACAAAGGTGTCCGGCAGCACTTCGATATTGATGCCCAGCGCCGGCGAAAAAGCCCCGCCGCTGTTGCTGGCCTTGCCGGAATAGTCATAGCCGCTCACCACGTCACCGACCTGGGACGGGTAAACCGTCGAATCGATCACGCCAAAGTCGTTGTAGCGCACGCCCTCGAAGGGGAAGTTGGTGTTCTGGAACACGATGCCGTTGTTCAGGCGCGGATCGGTGGCATTCGTGTACTCGCCGTTCTGGTCCGGGAACCACATCATGTTGCCGGAATTGTTGCCGTTGTAGACACGCAGGTAACGCAGGTCACGCTCCTCGCGCCGTGCGGTGGACCTGGCAATGTGGTCTTTGCTGCGATAGTGGGTATAACGGCCGCCGCCCCATAAGGTCAGACGGTCCACCGGTTTGTATTCGAGCTTGCCATTGAAGCTGTATTCCTGCCGCGAGCCTTCGCGCAGCATACGGTTGGCGTTGATATCGTCCTGGGTGGTGGCAACGCCTTTTTGCGGGCGCAGTTCTTCGAGCTGGAACGAGCTGCCGAGGTCGAGCTTCAGATCGCCGTAGCCGGTCACCCAGCGTGAGGTGTTGGCCAGGCCGCCGCCGATGCGCTGGTTGGCCTGGCGGCTCCAGGCGCGGTCGGAGCGATAAGCCTGGGACGCAGGTGCAGCCACCGAGGTGAGCTGGCTGGTTTGGGCGTCGGTCATCCACAGGTCGGCGGTCAGGTCCACCAGCGGGTTGCCCGAGGGCAGGTAGTTGTAGCGAGCGGTGTAAGTGTCGATCCTGGTGTGGCCCAGTGGGTATTGATAGATACCGCCGGTGCCGAAACGGAAGATATCCGACGGCATGATCTCGCCAATGCGCCCGTCATAACGACGATAGCCGAGGTCGAAGGTATGGCCGTCCGCCGGGCGCAGAGTGGTCTTGAGCAGGAACGATTCGGTCTTCGCCGAAGAGTTGAGTACCTCTTCGCCGGCGTTGTAGGTGGTGGCTACGCTGGTGTCTTCATCGCCCCAACGGTCGTAGGTGCGGTAACGGTCCTGGCCCTTTTTACCGGCAAAATAATTGCCCTGGTTGCGCTTGGCGTAGGCCGCCACCACGTCGAATAACTCATGGGTGTAGGCAAACGCGGCGCTGCCGGCTTCGGCCTGCGAGCCGAACAGCCCGCCGCGGCTCTGTTGCGGCTCAGCATACAGGTCCTGGGTTTTGGAGTGTGGGTCGCGGGACGCCGGGGCGACGCCGTTGTTCCAAAAGTCGCCCTTGAGGCGCAGACCGATGTTCTGGCCGTCCTTGAGGATGTCGCCAACGCCCAGGGTGCGCATCTTTACCGTACCGCCAATGGCGCTGGAGGTCAGGCTTGGGCCTTTGTCGATGGTGATGTCGCTGATCAAATCCGGGTCGATGTAACTGCGCTGCTGAGTACCGGCATAGCCGCGATACACATCCAGCGCCTGCTGCGAACCGTCCACCGTAACCGCCACCCGGCTCTGGCCCTGGATACCACGAATATTCACATCCAAACCGCCGCCATTGCGGCTGTCGCCCACCTGCACGCCGGGCTGGCCCTTGAGCACATCACCCACCGACACCACGCCAAAACGTTGCATGTCTTCGCCGGAGATATACACCGACGAACGCGGCGCTCGGTAGACCTCCTCTTCGTCGAGATTTTCGCCCGTCACTTTTTGCGTCGGCAGCTGCACGGCCTCCTGGCGCAGGCGCAACACATAGCCGCCATCGGCCTGGCGCTGATAGTCGAGGCCGGTGCCCGAGAGCACCTGGGCCAGGCCGTTCTCAGTGTTGAATTCACCCTGCAGCCCCTGGCTTTTTCTGCCCGCCGTGAGCAGCGAACTGCCCGCCATGCTGATCCCGGCTTCGGCACCAAAGCGCGACAGCACCTGGTCCAGCGGCCCGGCACTGATGCTGTACGGGCGTTCACCGACGGCCAGCACCAGCTCACCGCACAACGGTTGCAGGCCGAGAAACAACAAGCTGAACGTATGACGACGCAAGACACTAACGGGGGAAATCATGCAAGGCTCCTAGGGATCGAAAACCACCTGTGCCGGTGGGTAATACCTAAAGGCCAAGCCAGATCGAAAAAACTATCGCGTCGGCGAAAAAAAAACTTTACGCGGGCACCACCGTCACCCAATAACGGCTTCTTCGCTCGATGCGCACCGGCAAGGTTTTGGCCACCAGGGCCAGCGCGGCATCGGTGTCGTCCAACTGGAAACTGCCGGTGATGCGCAGCGCCGCCACCGCCTCACTGCAACGCAGCAAGCCCGGGCGATAGCGCGAGAGTTCGGCCAGTAACTGATCCAGGCGCATGCGTTCGGCAGGCAGAATGCCGTGCATCCAGGCCTGGGCCAGCAACAAGTCAACCGGGCTTGGGCGCCCGATTGCGTAGTCGTCAACGTTTATCTGCCAGCCAGCCTGCAACGGCACGGGCGTCGGCTGATGCCGCGCACTCACTTGCACCCGCCCGCGCAAAACAGTCACCAACGTGCCCTGATGATCGTGGCGCACCAACAGGTTGGCGCCCTGGCTGTACAGCAGCGCGTTCGGGGTTTGCAGTTGCAACGAGGCAGACCCCGCTGGCGTGTCGAGTGCCAGCTCGCCTTCGACCAACTGCACGCTGCGTTGGCCTGCGTTCACGTCCAGGTTGACCGCACTGGCGGTGTTCAGCCACAGCGAACTGCCGTCCGCCAGGGTCCAGTGTCGGCGTTCGCCAGTGCGGGTGCGATAACTCGCCAGCGCCGCGCGTACCCGCGTGGAGTCCGCACCTTGCCAGGCAACGCCACCGAGCAGCCCCAGCGCCAACAGGCATTTGAGCACCTGACGACGGCGATGAGGATCGGTCCCGGCCGCCTGCAATGCCTGGCGTGCCGTGACGTCGGCCAACACATTGGCGCCTGGTTGCAACAACAGCGGCAAGCTGCTGACCCGCTGCCAGGCGTACTCATGCGCGGGGTTGGCCTGGCGCCATTGCTGCAAAGCCTGATGGTCGGCGGCATTCATCAAGCCGGACTGCAGACGCACCAGCCACTCGATGGCACTGTCGCGCACTTGCGGGTCAACCGCCACACTGCTCATTCAAACCGGCTCGCATAGCAGACACTGAATGCCTTACCCATGGCGCGCTGCACCTGGGCCACCGTCAGGCTTAATTGTTTGGCGATCTGCGGATAGGTCAGGCCATCGAGCTGCGACAAGAAGAAAATCTGCCGCACCCGCGTCGACAAACCGACCAGCAGCGAATCCAGCTGCGACAGCGTTTCGATCATCAGATACCGCTCTTCCGGCGAAGGCTCCTCGGCCACCGGCCGCGCCGCCAGCGCTTCCAGATAAGCCCGCTCGATGGCTTGGCGACGCCAACGGTTGATCAGCAAGCCGTTGGCGATGGTGGCAAGAAATGCCATGGGCTGGCGTAATTCACCCACGTCATCCTGGAAGCGCAGCACGCGGATAAAGGTGTCATGTGCGAGGTCTTCGGCATCGGCCGTATGCCCCAGCCGCCGGTGCAACCAGCCTCGGAGCCAGCTGTGGTGATTGGCGTACAGCTGGGCGACGGGCGAGGGGGTGCTGTCGTGCTGCATTTCAGATCCGCACTAATGATAATAGTTCTCATTTTATGGGCTGAGGAGAGGGGTTGTATAGGGGAAAAGTTGCGACGATCAGCCAAATCCAAGGCAAAAAAAAGCCTGCATCTCTGCAGGCTTTTCTCTATCTGGCTCCACGACCTGGACTCGAACCAGGGACCCAATGATTAACAGTCATTTGCTCTACCAACTGAGCTATCGCGGAATGCGCCGTATGTTACTGATTAAAAAGAAGAAGTCAAGCACTGAGGTGCATGTTGACGAAATCCTGCGAATTCCGGTTGCAACCCGCTACACCGGGCTGGCCATTTCCTTGGCCAGATCCAGCCACGCACGCGCCGCCGGCGGCAGGTGTGCGCTGGCGCGCCAGGCCAGGGCGATGTGCCAGTCGGTGTGGGGTTCGTCCAACGCAATCAAGGCAATACCCGCGTGTTGATGTTTGAGTGCGAGCATGCGCGGAAGGAAGGCGACGCCCAGCCCGGCTGAGACCAGGTCAACGATAAAATCGATCTGCCCGCTGCGCGCGGTCACTCGGGGCGTGACGCCTTTGCGTTCACAGGCGGCGAGGATCTTGGCGTTCAGGGCGAAGCCGGCTTCGAACAAAATGAACGGTGAATCGGCCAGGTCGGTGAAGTCGATGCGTTTACGCTTGGCCAGTGGGTGGTTGATGGGCAGTACCGCCATCAGTGGTTCGTTGCGCACCGGCTGGTAGTCGAAGGCCTGGTCCACCGGCAACAGCAGCGCGGCGAGGTCGACCTCCCCGGCTTCCAGGCATTCGCGCAGTTTTTTGCTGCCGTATTCGGTGAGTTCGATTTCGATTTCCGGGTAGCGGCTGCGGTACGCCGCGAACATCGCTGCAAACAGCACGCCGCAGCCTACCGGTGGCAGGCCGATGCGCAGCACGCCGCGTTTGAGGCCGCGCAGGTCGTTGATCTCGGCCACCAGGTCATTGTGTTCGGCGAGCAGCACCAGGGCGCGGCGGTAGGCGATTTCGCCGGCCGCCGTCAGCTCGTTACGGTGGCCCAGGCGGTTGAGCAGCGGCGTGCCGAGCTCGTCTTCGAGGGTCTTGACCGCCTTGCTCACGGTGGATTGGGTCAGGGCCACCACTTCGGCCGCCTGGGAGAAACCGCCCTGGCGCACCACTTCGACAAACGCCCGCACGGTTCTCAGGTTCATCGGTATTCCTATAGCGACTGGATACTAGTAATAAAAGTTGTTTTTATCATGCCAGCTTTTTGCTTATGGTGGTGCGACCCCGCTCTGTGGAGAACCCGTTCATGATCATCTCGTCCGCCTCCGACTACCGTGCAGCCGCCAAACGCAAGCTGCCGCGCTTTCTGTTCGATTACATCGACGGCGGCGCCTACGCCGAGCACACCCTGCGCGCCAACAGTTCGGACCTGGCCGAGATCAGCCTGCGCCAGCGCATCCTGCGCAATGTCGACGACCTGAGCCTCAAGACCACGCTGTTCGGCGAGGAACAGGCCATGCCGGTGATTCTCAGCCCCGTGGGCCTGACCGGCATGTATGCGCGACGGGGCGAAGTGCAGGCGGCCAAGGCGGCAGCCAACAAGGGCATTCCGTTTTGCCTGTCGACGGTGTCGGTGTGCCCGATTGAAGAAGTGGCGTCGCAAAGCCCGCAGTCGATCTGGTTCCAGCTCTATGTGCTCAAGGACCGCGGTTTTATGCGCAATGCGCTGGAGCGCGCCCAGGCAGCGGGCGTGACCACGCTGGTGTTTACCGTTGATATGCCCACACCCGGCGCGCGTTACCGTGATGCGCATTCGGGCATGTCCGGGCCCTATGCGGCGCAGCGCCGAATGCTGCAGGCCGTGTGCAAGCCGCAATGGGCCTTTGATGTGGGCTTGATGGGCCGCCCACACGACCTGGGCAATATTTCCAAATACCTTGGCAAGCCCACCCACCTAGAAGACTACATTGGCTGGCTGGCGAACAATTTCGACCCGTCGATCAGTTGGAAAGACCTGGAGTGGATCCGTGAGTTCTGGAAAGGCCCGATGATTATCAAGGGCATCCTCGACCCCCAGGATGCCAAGGACGCAGTGAGCTTCGGCGCCGACGGCATCGTGGTCTCCAACCACGGCGGGCGCCAGCTTGATGGCGTGCTGTCAACCGCCAAAGCCCTGCCGCCGATTGCCGAAGCCGTGGGCGACGACCTGACCGTGCTGGTGGACTCCGGCATTCGGTCCGGGCTCGACGTGGTACGCATGCTCGCCCTCGGCGCCAAGGGTTGCTTGCTGGGTCGCTCGACAGTCTACGCGCTGGCCGCCGCCGGCCAGTCCGGGGTGGAAAACCTGCTGGATATCTTCGCCAAGGAGATGCGCGTGGCCATGACCTTGACCGGCGTGACCTCGATTGATCAGATTGACCACACCACCTTGGTTCAAACAGCCAAATAACTGACGTCAGGGCGCAACGACTGTGGCGATTTTTTAAACAGTCGTTGATTTATAAGGCGTTTTTTTAAGTTAAACAAACTGGCATGAATCTCGCTCTAACCCCTTTCAAGCAGGTTAAGCGATGACAAGACGTGTGGCAGGGCCCAGGGGTTATAACCCATGGCAAAGCGGTTTAAACTGTTTCCAATGTTTTACGGAACTGAAGGAACAGTAAGACGCTTGGCATTTGCCGCTCTCGTGCAGCCTGTAAGACAGTTAAGTGCTTAGAGGCCGTCCGTTTATGAAATCACCTACCCAGACCAACGCAATTGACTTCGACAGTGCCAAATTGCAACGCCTGGGGTTTGGTCAGCCTTCCCTGCTTCCACGTCGCCCCACCACACTTGCGCAACTTCGTCAGCAACTGAGCCAGCAATTGCAAACCAGCCTTGAGCCGGAACGCATACTGGCGCTGTTCTTTCGCGAAGTTCAGCGGCTGGTGCCGTTGGACGCACTGCAATATCGCCATGAGGCCAGCGACTTGCGCCTGGAGTTTGGCCATCGCGGCCATCACTCGGTGAGCTACACCTTGAGCCATGAAGGCGAGCATCTGGGCGAGTTGATATTCCGGCGCAACCAACGCTTCCTGGACGATGAATTGGCGCAGCTGGAGTCGTTGCTGTCGACCTTGCTGTACCCGATGCGTAACGCCCTGCTCTACCGCGCCGCCACCCGCAGCGCCCTGCGTGACCCGCTGACCGAAACCGGCAACCGCATTGCGATGGACCAGACGCTGCAACGAGAAATCGACATGGCCCGGCGGCACCTGAGCCCGTTGTCCTTGTTGATGCTGGACATTGACCACTTCAAGAAAATCAACGACACCCACGGCCATGCGGCGGGCGACATCGTATTGCGCGCCGTCGCCGACTCGATAAAGAGCCAGTTACGCAATGTGGACATGGTATTTCGATTTGGCGGGGAAGAGTTTTTGATCCTGCTGTCGAACACCGGCCGGGATGCGGCAGGTTTGGTCGGCGAACGCCTGCGTCGGGCGGCAGAGGCCCAGGACTATTGGGCCGATGGCAAGCGGATTGAACTGACGGTGAGTCTGGGTTGCTCGACCCTGTTGGCGGCCGAGTCGGCAGAAAGCCTGTTGCGGCGGGCCGATAACGCCCTGTACGTGGCCAAGCGCGAAGGTCGCAACCGCTTGGCAATGGCGGGGTAAAACCCCGCCATCACGCTCACATCACGCCTCGCTGGCGACGCAAACCTGACGTTCGCGAACGGCTGCTGGCGCCTTTGCTTTTTCGTTCTCCAACCGCATGCAACTTTCCAAAAACAGGTACATGTAGTCGTAGCTCTTGCACACCGCCTGGCGCAGTTCTACCTGCAAGGCTTTGCTCGGGTTCATCCCCGCCAATGTGCAAATGATTTCAAGCGCTTCCCAAGGGTGAGCGTCGTCGTATTGCGCGTGCATCTTCAACCACTTCATGGCGCGCTTGCGGTCTTCTTCAGGGAAGGCGGCCGCATACACACCGGTCGAGCACACCACGGCAGACCACTCCCCGGTCGCCCCCTCGATCGCGTAGTTGGTCGCGGCAATCGCCACGATCAACGAATCGGCCGAGCTGGTGTGCCAGCACCAGTGACTCAGTGCATGCAACTCCGGTGGTACGTTCTGCGCTTGCAACTCTTCCAGGCTTACCCCGTGGGCACGTGCCCAGTGCACCCAATAGTCGGCGTGGTTGAGTTCCACGCGAATATTGCGCATCAGCCACCGGCGCGCCATATCCTCCCCAGGATGACGGGCAAACTTGGTCTTGGTGAGGTTCTGTGCCATGTACAAGGCAAACTGTTCAACCACTGGCCAGCCACCGATCAGGTAGTGGCGCATGGTCTTGGCGCTGAGCGTGTTATCACGCATGCGCTGGTACAGTTCGTGTTCGACAACCCGGCGCTTGCTCTCGCTACAGTCCTGGATCAGTTGTTGCGCCCAGGCTGGGTAACTCGAGGCTTCCATAAGCGGGCCGGTTCGGTTGAAGGTGTCGATCACTGTAGGGCTCCTTTTCTAGTGTGATTGTACAGACCGTCGGATGCTTCAGCGGAATGTGCCGGGCGCCTTTAGCAACAGTGGCTGCGGCCGCACAGGTCGGCATTGCAGACTATCAAAGGTAAACAATTGCGGACGTTCGATCAGGTAGCCCTGAGCATAATCCACACCGATCTCAAGTAAAGCCTGTTCGATCAGCGGTGTTTCAACAAATTCGGCAATTGTGCGCTTACCCATGACGTGGCCGATGTGGTTGATCACTTCGACCATGGCACGGTTAATCGGGTCGTCCAGCATATCCTTTACGAAACTCCCGTCGATCTTCAGGAAGTCTACAGGCAAATGTTTAAGATAGGCGAATGAAGACATTCCGGCACAAAAGTCATCAAGTGAAAAATGGCAACCTAAGGCCTTGAGTTCATTAATAAAGCGGATTGCACTGCCCAAATTGGCAATCGCACTGGTCTCAGTTATTTCAAAACAAATCATTTCCGGCGGAATGCTGTAAGCCTCGAATTTCTCACGTAAAAATCCGAGAAAATCATCATCTCCAATAGTTATGCCTGACAGATTAATCGCACACATAGCCATAGGACGGCCTGCACGCTCTTGCATACAACGGGCGATAATCTTAAATACGTTTTCCACCACCCAACGGTCCAGCGAAGTCATCAAACCGTAACGTTCGGCAGCCGGAATAAAACTGTCCGGCAGGATGATCCGACCTGCCTCGTCATGCAGGCGCAGGAGGATCTCAATATGACCATTACCGCCATCGGTGTGGCCAAGCGGCGAGATTTCCTGGGAATAGAGGCAAAAGCGATCTTCTTCCAAGGCCATGTGCAGGCGCTGCACCCAGGCCATTTCGCCAAAGCGCAGGGACAATTCCGAGTCATCGGCATGGTAGACCTGCACCCGGTTGCGCCCCTTCTCCTTGGCCATATAACAGGCCATATCAGCGGCGCGCAGCGAGGTTTCCAGGGTGGTCGGCGATTGCGAGATATGCACCAGGCCAATGCTCACGGTGGTCATGAACGGCCGGCCTTTCCACACAAAGTGCAGGCTTTGCACGGTATGGCGCAGGCTTTCGGCGATCTTTTCCGCCACCGCTGCCGGGCAGTTCTCCAACAGGATGCCGAACTCGTCGCCGCCCAGGCGCGCCAGGGTGTCGCCTTCGCGCAAGTCCGATTGCAGCAACGCACAGATATGCCGCAACAGCTCATCACCCGCCGCATGCCCGCAGGTGTCGTTGACCAGCTTGAACTGGTCGAGGTCGAGGAACATCAGGGCATGCCGCCCGCTCTGCTGGCGCGACACCTGTTGCAACACCTGCTCCAGGCGGAACTCGAATTCGCGGCGGTTGGCCAGGCCCGTCAAGGCATCGTGGGTCGCCTGCCACGACAGGTTGGCGATGTACTGGCGCTCCTGAGTCATGTCGTGCAGCACCAGCACCGCGCCGCTGACCTTGCCGGCACTGCGGATCGGCGCGCCCACCAGGGTGACTGACACCGTGCTGCCGTCCACGCGCTGGATCAGCTTGGAATGCCCGCTACTGCCACTGAGTTCGCCCTTGATAATGTGTTCGATCAGGGCGAATCCATCGGGCTCGGCATTCTCATCGAGCAGGTTGAATAACGCCGCCAACGGCAACCCTTGGGCCTGCGCGTTTTTCCAATGCGTCAGCGCCTCGGCGGCCGGGTTCATGTAAGCAATCGCGCCGTCGACATCCGTGGTGATCACGCCGTCACCAATCGACTCCAGGGTGATCTGCGCCCGCTCCTTCTCGGCTTGCAGCGCGGTGGCAAAGGCGTGGCGCTGAGTCAGCAGCTTGTGGGTACGCAGCAGCGCCAGCACGATCAAACCCAGGGCAGTGGCCAGGTTGGTGATCAGCAGCAGGCGCAGGATCATCCGCGAACCTTCGCCCAAGGCATCGCTGAAGGCCTTGGCCGCCGGCGTCACGCCTTCGTTGATGGCGATGATGCGCGTCTTCCAATTGGCAATGTCGCCAGAGTTGACTTGATCGCTGTGGATCGCCCGGTGCATCGCCTGGGCCAGGTCATCGAGTTGCAGCAGGTATCCATCGCCGACGGTCCACAGTTCGATGGCTTTTTCCAGGTAACTGAAATGACGAAAATTGAGGTACAGCCAGATCAGGCTGGACACGTCATCGGGGTGGTTGCCGCCCTTGAGGATACCCAGGCGCGCAGCCGCAAGATCGGGCGTGGGTTGGTCCAGCGCCACCCGCAACTCATGGCCGCCCTGGGGCACGGCGATGGCCTGCTGGTATTTGAGGAAGGTCGCTTCGTCGCGGTTATCGGCGTAAAGGGTCAGGTAGTAGATGGCATCTTTCTGGCCCTTGGACCACAAGCTCTCGCCTGCCACGTAGCCGCGCACTGCTGACAGCACGTAGAGGCTGACGCAGCCCAGCAATGCCTGGAACAGCACGACGGCGATAAAGGGCCAGACAATGCCCAGCAACCGCGGCCTGCTTAACGTCGCTCCGAGAGTACGCTTTTGCTTCATGAGGTCCCTTGCACATGCACTGCTTGATACGCACGCGAAAATCCGCTCTCGATAGCTCAGCTAAATCAACGCACTTGTTGCAGATGCCCATAGAGCTTGGCGTACAGCCCTCCATCGGCAATCAACTGCTGATGGTCGCCATCTTCGGCGATATGCCCGCCATCAAACACCAGTACCCGGTCGGCCTGCTTCACCGCAGAAAGCCTGTGGGCGATGATCAGTGTAGTACGCCCACTGAGAAACCGCGCCAGCGCCTGGTGCAGGTTGTACTCGGTGGCGGCGTCCAGGGCCGAGGTGGCCTCGTCCAGTATTACCACTTTGGGCTCGGCCAGCACCATGCGTGCAATCGCCAGGCGTTGGCGCTGCCCGCCGGAAAAACGCACACCCGAGCGCCCCACCACACTGTCCAGGCCCAAGGGCAGTGCCTTGACGGTAGCATCCAACTGGGCGATTTCCAGTGCCTGCCAGCAGGCTTGGTCGCTGCGCGCGCGGCCCATGGTCAGGTTGGCGCGCACGGTGTCGTTGAACAGCGCCGGGTGTTGCAGCACCACTGCGACGTTCTCGCGGATGGTCGCCAGGCCGATTTCCTGCTGGGTGGCACCGCCGAAACGAATACTGCCGGCCTGTGGCGTATACAGCCCGAGCAGCAGTTGCACCAGGGTACTTTTGCCGCCGCCGCTGGCGCCGACAATCGCGACCTTCTCGCCGGGTGCGATGGCCAGGTTCAACTGGTTGAGTACCAACTCTTCGCCATAGCCGAAGTTGAGGCCGCGCACCTCGATGCCGACAGTCTCACGCCCGGTGAACGGGTCTTCGCCGCCGGCATATTGCGGCTCGTCGGCCCGTGCCAGCAGCTCGTTGATCCGCGTCAGCGCACCGCCTGCGGCGTAGTAGGCATATTGCAGGTTCAGCAGTTGCTCCACGGGGCCGATCATGAACCACAGGTAACTGAACACCGCGAGCATCTGGCCGATGGACAGGTCGGAAAACAACACGGTGAGCATCGCCGCCGCGCGAAAGATGTCGATACCGAACTGGAACAACAAGCCACTGGCGCGGCTGGAGGCGTCGGTTTTCCATTGCGAGTGGATCGCGTAGTCGCGTACTTCCTGGGCGCGCTGGCCCAGGCGCCCGAGAAAAAAACCCTGGCGATTGCCTGCGCGCACTTCCTGGATGGCGTCGAGGGTTTCGGTCAGCGCCTGGGTAAAGCGTGACGTGCTGTCGTTCTCCAGTTTCTTCAGGTGTTTGACGCGTTTGCCCAACTGCACCGTGGCGTAGATCACCAAGGGGTTGAACAGCAGAATCAACAGCGCCAGTTGCCAATGCATCCACACCAGGATCGCCGAGGTGCCGACCAGCGTAAGCATGGCCACCAGGAAGCGGCTGAGGGTTTCACCGACAAACTTGTCCAGCGTGTCCAGGTCGGTGACCAGATGCGTGGTCACCGTGCCACTGCCCAGGCTTTCGTATTCGCCCAGGGAAATCCGCTTGAGCCGTTCGATCAGGCGCACGCGGATGCGATACACAATATCCTTGGCCAGCCGCGCAAACAGCCGCGCCTGCACCACGTTGAACACCAGCGCGCCACAGCGCAGGCACAGGGTCACCAACAGCATCAGGCCGATATAACCGGCGGCCTTTTGCCAGCCCAGTGGCAACGCGTGGTTCATCACCTTGAGCGCGGCATCGCCGTGGCCCAGCAGCACTTCATCTACCAGCAGCGGCAACAGCAAAGGAATAGGCACGCTGCACAGGGTCGCCAGCACGGCAACGCCATTGGCGATCCACAAGGATTTCTTGTGACGCAGGGCCAGGCGGCGAATTTCCGCCCAGGTCAGTCGATCGGTGCGTTTGGGCTCATCCTGCACAGGTGGCACGCTCCAGCCATCGGGCGAGCAAGGGCGACAGCTCGGACAACGGCTGATAGCCGTTGGTCAGCAACGCCAGCTGGCCATTACGCTCGGCCAGCAGCGTCGGGAAACCGGCGATGCCCAAGTCCTGCACCCAGGTAAAATCAGCCGCCGTCGCCGCATGTTGCTCGGCGCGGTCGAAGGCGCCGGCAAACTCGATGCGCGGAATGCCCGCCTGCTCCGCCAGTTCCACCAGCACGCTGGCGAGGGTCACATCGCGGCCCTCGACATAAAACGCCCGCTGGATCAGCCCCAGCAGTGTCCAGGCGCAATCCGGCGCCAGGCTGCGCGCAGTGACGATGGCGCGGCAGGCGGGCTCGGTGTCATAGACAAAGCCGTCGGGCAACGCGCCTTCGCGCTTGAACGGCTGGCCGGTGGCATCGGTGACGGCCTGCCAGTGCTCAAGGATATAGCGCCGCGTAGTCGGCTCCAGCGCCGCGCCGCTGCCGGTGCGCAAACCGCCCACCACCAGGTGCACATCCACGCCGGCCGCCTGGGCCTGCTCAACCAGCGCCTGCGCCACCGGGGCAAAGCCCCAGCACCAGGAACACATCGGGTCCATCACATAGAGCAGGCGCGCGGGCATGGGTCAGGCCTCGGAAGGGGTTTGCTTGTAGTTGAAGCCAATCGGGTGCGGCATGTTGCGGGCCTTGGCCAGCTCGATCTGCTTTTGCCGGTCGATGGCGCTGCGACGGGTCTTCTCCGGCAGCTTATCCCAGCAATGCGGGCAACTGATGCCAGCCACATAATGCTCGGACGCGCGGTCGTCTACGCTGACCGGTGTGCGACAGGCATGACATTGATCGTAGTCGCCTTCGCTGAGGTCGTGGCGCACGGTGACGCGATTGTCGAAGACAAAACAGTCGCCCTGCCATTTGGTTTCTGCCTGCGGCACCTCTTCGAGGTACTTCAGGATCCCGCCTTTAAGGTGGTAAACCTCGTCGAAACCTTCGCTCAGCATGTAGCTGGAGGCTTTTTCGCAACGAATGCCGCCGGTGCAGAACATCGCGACTTTCTTGTGCTTGGCCGGGTCGAAATTGGCTTTGATATAGTCGGGAAATTCGCGAAAACTGGTGGTTTTCGGGTCGATTGCGCCTTCAAAGGTGCCGATCGACACTTCGTAATCGTTGCGCGTGTCGATCAACAGCACTTCAGGGTCGCTGATCAGCGCGTTCCAGTCTTGCGGGTCGACGTAGGTGCCGACCTTTTTGTTCGGGTCAACGCCTTCGACGCCCAGGGTCACGATCTCTTTCTTGAGCTTGACCTTGGTGCGGTAGAACGGCTGGTCGTCGCAGTACGACTCTTTGTGGTCGATGTCGTCCATGCGTGGGTCGTTCTTGAGCCAGGCCATCAGGCCGTCAATGCCTTCGCGGCTGCCGGAAACGGTGCCGTTGATGCCTTCTTCGGCGATCAGCAAGGTGCCTTTGATGCCGTTATCGACCATTGCCTGCAGCAGTGGCTCGCGCAGGGCGACGTAATCTTCGAGGGTGACGAACTTATACAGTGCCGCCACGACAATCGGTTGAGTCATGGGTGTTCTCTCCAGGTGGCTACCCTCGTAAGGGGTGAACCGGATGCAAAAAAAACGCGCCGGCTAAGCGGCGCGTTGCGGATTCTAACAAATGCCGGGTGTCAGAGACACCTGATCATTAGTCATGCCCGCCGGCGCAGGTCGGCGAGGCCGGGGCTGCGTCGATTTTCGCCCATTCTTCAGGCGTATAGGTATGCAGCGCCAACGCATGAAATTCGCTCATCAGGTCACCCAGGGTGGCGTAGACCGTCTGGTGGCGCTTGACGCGGTTGAGCCCCTCGAACTGCTGGCAGACCAGCACGGCCTTGAAGTGGGTCTGCAACCCACGGCTGTGCATGTGGCTTTCATCCAGCACGCTCAGGTGTTGCGGGCTCAGGGCGGCGAGCGCCGTTTCGATACGCTGTTGCATGGTCATTCCTGCTTACTTCTTCTTGGCCGGTGCGGCGGCTTTTGGCGCCAGCTCGTTGGTCATGTCTTCGAGCAGCTTGTTCACCACCGGCACGGCGCTTTCCAGCTTGGCCTGGGTCATCTGGGCCGATTGCTGGGTCAGTTGCGGCATTTTTTCCAGGACTTTCTTGCCCAGTGGCGACTGGTAGAAGGCTACCAGGTCCTTGAGCTCGGATTCGCTGAAGTTGGTGGTGTAAAGCTTGACCATGTCCGGCTTCAGCTTCGGCCAGCCGATAGCCTGGTCCAGCGCGGCGTTGGCCTTGGCCTGGTAGCTGTCCAGTACGGACTGCTTGGCGGCAGGTGCCTTGGTCTGTTCGAAACGCTGGGCGAACATTTGCTGCACTTGCATGTACACCGGGGTACCCAGCTTGTCAGCGTGGGCCAGGGTCAGGAAGGCTTCGGCACTGGCGTTATGGCTGGCGGTATCGGCAAAAACCTGGCCGCTGGCGCAAACCAGAGCAACCGCGGTACAGATGGCACGAAGACGAGTCATCGAGTTTCCTTTCTAGCAGGCGAGGTAATACCCCAAGGGCGACCATTCTGCGCCTAAAAAACCTTGCGGCTCAACCCCAGGCCTTGTTCGGCCTGGTTTTGCGGGGCCGCGGGCCTGGGATCTGCCTTTCTGTGAGAGCCAGCTCCCACCTGTGACCGCATGCAGCCTGAACCGCATGGGAATACCCTCGATGAAAAGTCTTTTATGGAACCCACAACCCCAGGCACAGCCTAAACTGCGCAAACGAACCTGAAGGAGTGTGCCCGATGAGCCGTATCGAAACCGACAGCCTGGGAGACGTCCAAGTCCCGGATGACGCTTACTGGGGCGCCCAGACCCAACGCTCGCTGGTGAACTTCGCCATCGGCGAGCAACGCATGCCGCTGGCGGTGTTGCACGCGCTGGCCCTGATCAAGAAAGCCGCAGCACGGGTCAACGACCGCAATGGCGACTTGCCCGCCGACATCGCCCGCCTGATCGAACAGGCCGCCGATGAAGTGCTCGACGGCCAGCACGACGACCAGTTCCCGCTGGTGGTATGGCAGACCGGCAGCGGCACCCAAAGCAATATGAACGCCAATGAAGTGATCGCCGGCCGCGCCAACGAGCTGTCGGGCAAGGCCCGTGGCGGCAAAAGCCCGGTGCACCCCAATGACCATGTGAACCGCTCGCAAAGCTCCAACGACTGCTTTCCCACGGCCATGAGCATCGCGGCGGTACAAGCGGTTCATGAACGCCTGTTACCGGCGCTCGCCACGCTTTCTGGCGGTTTGGCCGAGTTGGCCGCCCGCCATATGAAACTGGTGAAGACCGGCCGCACCCATATGATGGATGCCACGCCGATCACCTTCGGCCAGGAAGTCTCGGCCTTTATCGCCCAACTCGACTACGCCGAGCGCGCCATCCGCAGCGCCCTGCCCGCCGTGTGCGAGCTGGCCCAGGGCGGCACCGCCGTGGGCACCGGGCTCAATTCGCCCCATGGTTTTGGCGAGGCGATTGCCGCCGAGCTGGCGGCGCTGTCCGGCTTGCCCTTCGTGACCGCGCCGAACAAGTTCGCCGCCCTCTCCGGCCACGAGCCACTGGTGACCCTGCACGGCGCACTGAAAACCCTGGCGGTGGCGCTGATGAAACTCGCCAACGACCTGCGCCTGCTGGGTTCCGGCCCACGCGCGGGGCTGGCCGAGGTCAAGCTGCCGGCCAATGAACCGGGCAGCTCGATCATGCCGGGCAAGGTCAACCCCACCCAGTGCGAAGCGCTGTCGATGCTGGCCTGCCAGGTACTGGGCAATGATGTGACGATCGGCATCGCCGCCAGCCAAGGGCACTTGCAGCTGAACGTGTACAAGCCGGTGATCATCCACAACCTGCTCGAATCGATCCGCTTGCTGGCCGACGGCTGCAACAACTTCCAGGAGCACTGCATCGCCGGCCTTGAGCCGGATGCCGAGCAAATGGCCAAGCACCTGGAACGCGGCTTGATGCTGGTAACGGCACTCAACCCGCATATCGGCTACGACAAGTCGGCGCAGATCGCCAAGAAGGCCTACGCCGAAGGCTTGACGCTGCGCCAGGCCGCGCTGGACCTGGGTTACCTGACTGATGAAGAGTTCGATCAGTGGGTGCGCCCGGAAAACATGCTGGAAGCCGGGCACTAGGAGACCGGGCGAAAAAGCATCCTGTGACGAACGCGGTTTCTGTGTTGATCGTTCCCACGCTCCGCGTGGGAATGAATCCAGTGACGCTCCGCGTCACCTTCAAGGCAGCCGTGGCCTGCGGGACGCAGAGCGTCCGGGGCTGCATCCCCACGCGGAGCGTGGGAACGATCCAACGCGGYTTCTGTGGCGAGCAGGCTTGCCCTGCGTTGGGTGGCGAAGCCGCCCTGATCCAGGCAACGCGTTCTGTCAGGCAGACCTCATCGGCGGGCTTTGGGGCCGCTGCGCAGCCCAACGCAGGGCAAGCCTGCTCGCCACAGWGGGTGTGTTCGTCCTTGATCGTTCCCACGCTCCGCGTGGGAATGCATCCAGTGACGCTCCGCGTCGCCTTCAAGGCAGCCGTGGCCTGCGGGACGCAGAGCGTCCGGGGGATCGTTCCCACGCTCCGCGTGGGAATGCATCCAGTGACGCTCCGCGTCGCCTTCAAGGCAGCCGTGGCCTGCGGGACGCAGAGCGTCCGGGGCTGCATCCCCACGCGGAGCGTGGGAACGATCCAAAACGCGGCTTYTGTGGCGAGCAGGCTTGCCCTGCGTTGGGTGGCGAAGCCGYCCTGATCCAGTCAACGCGTTCTGTCAGGCCAACCTCATCGGCGSGTTGTGGGGCCGCTGCGCAGCCCAGCGCAGGGCAAGCCTGCTCGCCACAGAGGGTGTGTTCGTCCTTGATCGTTCCCACGCTCCGCGTGGGAATGCATCCAGTGACGCTCCGCGTCGCCTTCAAGGCAGCCGTGGCCTGCGGGACGCAGAGCGTCCGGGGGATCGTTCCCACGCTCCGCGTGGGAATGCATCCAGTGACGCTCCGCGTCGCCTTCAAGGCAGCCGTGGCCTGCGGGACGCAGAGCGTCCGGGGCTGCATSCCCACGCGGAGCGTGGGAACGATCTAATGGGCGAAAAAGCATCCTGTAGTGAGTGTATTCGTGCTTTAAGGGTATCAAGACGCCATACGCACTCGCCGGGCCTTGAGCCCGGCGAGCAACGATGGCGCCAGTGCTACTGTCGCTGAACCGAGCACCACCACCAACGCGCCGACGTAGCCCAGGGTATTGATCTGCTCCGCCTGCACATAGTCCGGCCACAACCACGCCGCCAAAGCCACCGCCACAAAGGTCACCAACGGCGTCAGCGCCAGGGTCGCACTGACCCGCGACGCCTCCCAATGCGCCAGCGCTTCGGCAAACGCGCCATACGCCACCAATGTGTTCATGCAGCAGGCCAACAGCAACCAGCCTTGCAGCGGGCTCAATTGCAAAGCTTCCAGCGGATGCGCCCACGGCGTGAGCAACAGGGCGCACGACAGGTAGATCACCATCATGACCTGCAACGAATTCCACACGGTCAGCAGTTGCTTCTGGCCCAGGGCGTAGAACACCCAAATGGTGGTGGCGAGCAGGATCGTCAGCACGCCGGCCGTGTAGGCGCCCATGGAGGTCAGCAGCTCGGCCAGGCGCTGGTTGAAGAACAGACCAAAACCCAGGATCAGCACCAGCAGCCCCATGCCCTGCCCCAGGCTGAAACGCTCCTTGAACACGAACACACTGGCAATCATCAAAAAGATCGGCCCCATCTGCACCACCAGTTGCGCGGTGCCGGGGCTGAGCAGTTTCAGGCCCACCAGGTACAACACATAGTTGCCCACCAGCCCACACACGGCCATCGCCACCAGCCAGCCACCCTTGGGGCCCAGCACCTTGCGACTCGGCAAGCGTTTGCTCAGCGCCAGGTAGATAAACAGGCAACTGCCGGCCACTACCAGACGAAACCAGGTGACGGTGATCGGGTCCATCACCTGCAGCACTTGCTTGAGCTTGATCGGCAGAATGCCCCAGAGCAGCGCGGTCAGCAGGGTCAGGAGAAAACCATAGACCCAGCGGCCCGAAGAAATGTGCATGTGTGCCCCAAAAACCGGAGGTGGAGGAGCCGGCATTCTAGGGTGGTGCGCTGTGTTTTGGGTATCGATGATTGTGTGTCAGGGCACGCCCATCACCAATACACCGCTGCCGTTTATGGGCCCGGCCGCCGGGAAGGAGCCATTGCGCCGTACCAGCGAAAACGTCACATCGTCACCGCCCACGCTGTTGGTGATACGGGTGAGGAACGAGCCATTTACCGGTACCGCCGTGCCAGCATGCACCATGGCCGTACCCACATCCGGATTGCTCATCATCAGCAGGCGCGTGTCGAACCCTGTTCGGGTGCCTTTGTAGGTAATGGTGATCGGCGTGGTAATGCCGCCATCCGGGCATGAGTAAGTGAGCCTGCGGTTGCTGACGATCGATGAGGTCAACGGGTCCGTGCCGATTGCGCGCTGGTGCACCGTGCCGAAGTTGATCTCAATGGGGTTGTTATTGTTGATCGTGCAGCTGGAGGGGGAGACGGTAAAGTTATTCGCGGCGATGTAGGTCACACTGAGCTGCGGTCGGCTGGCGTCGTAGTTGTTCGAACTGGTAAGACGCAACAACCCCAGGTTGTCGCCGATGCGCACATCGAACGGATTGGACGGGTAGTTACGCATCAAAATATAGGGCGTGATATCGATCGGGTAGCTTCTCAGGTCATCCGGCATCGTCGCTGCACGCACTCCATTTTGGACAGGCGTATTGAAAAACCCACCGTTGATACGCAGGCCAGTGCGTTCACCGCTGAACCTCGGTCCCGGCGTCCAGGCGCTCCCTGACGCATTGCCGGTGGCCCAGTAATCCGCGCGCCAGGACGGGCTCTGCGACCCAGGGGAAAACCTGCATTCAAGCCGCGCGCCTTCCAGCGTGATTCTCGTACGATCGGCGGCCAGAACAACCGTAACCGGCACCTGCAAGTTAGGATTACCCGTTTGCCAAGCGCCGCCATTCACACGGCAATCAACGGCTTGCGCGGTCGTTGCAACACCCGTCAGGGCGAGAAGCGCGAAGGCTCCCAAAAATCCTTTCATTTTGATCTCTCTTGCTCTTGCCTATCCAGATACTGCCCAACGAGCCTTCACAGCCCGCGTCTTGAGGGCAGCAGGCTGCTAGGGGTAGTCCAACGTAAAAGTCGAGGTCACTGTGTAAGCGCCGTGACCTATGGTTTGATCGCGGATAGCCGCCGGCTCGCCCTGCACATAGGCCTTGAGTTCGATCACGTTGTTGCCATCGCTCAGCACTTGTTCATCACTGACGGCATTCACAGGCAATGGCTTATCGCTCAGCGTCTCGATACCGACTCCAATCCCCGAAGCACCACTGCCACCGTCCAGCGCGAACAAACCGGGCAACTCGCCGTTTTCGGCACCGCCGAAGGTGATGGTCACCGTGTTGCCGATGGTGGTATCACACTCCTCCAGGTGCAGTTGGAAGCGCTTGCCCACGGTTCGCGTGTTGATATAAAGGTGCTTGCTGGTGACGTCCCAGAGTTCCAGCGTGATGGCTTCATCGCCTGGGCGGATGGTGCAGGCCTCTTCCACCAGGTTGCCCTTGAAACTCAGGTTATCCGCCGCGTGCCCCACCGGGATCAGGCCCGAGGCGAGCAGCAACGCCAGCCCGCCTTTTTGCACAATTTGGTCTCGCATCGACTCAACTCCTACTGGTATTCAGCCAACAACGTGGCCACGGCCGTAAACCGCGCGGGGGTCAGAACTGCACCGGGCTGTTGCACGGGCACCACCTCCAATGTCGGCGGTGACGACAGGGTGATGTCCAGCGGTGTATTGAGTGGAAACGGCAGGTTGTTCTGGAAAATCCGAATGCCCAGCGCCGGCACGCTGGTCTGCACCGCTGCACCGTCAAACGACGAGGCTGTGCCGTTCACGCTCAATTTGAGCTCCCACGGCAAGGTGTCGGTGCCACAGTTGATGGCGTAACCGACGCCTCGGCGGTATTTCACAC
The DNA here is from genome assembly GCF_001421425.1 of Pseudomonas sp. Leaf15. Lineage (NCBI taxonomy): Bacteria > Pseudomonadati > Pseudomonadota > Gammaproteobacteria > Pseudomonadales > Pseudomonadaceae > Pseudomonas > Pseudomonas sp. Leaf15. Next base: position 127,883 of record NZ_LMKI01000034.1, on the reverse strand, counting down.
CATCGATGCGTTTTACCCCGACATCGCCAAAATCCACCTCAATGGTGTTGCCGCTATCGATCGTGCACGGCGGCGGTTCATTCAGCGTGCCGCTGAACGTCAGGTTGGCCGACGCACCACTGCAAAGGCCGATGGAACACACGGTGAGCAACAGGCGTTGCTGCCAAAATGTCATTGAGCATTCCTCGTCATTGGTAATCGACCACCAGGGTGGCAGCGGCATCAAATGCCCCGCCGGTCAGCTTGCTGCCCACGCGCTTGACAGGCACCGCCTGTACCGCCGGGAAATTGGGATAGGTAAAATTCACCGCCGTGTTCAACGGCCAGTCAGCGCCATTCACGAACAGCTTGACCCCAAGGTCGGCCTTGCGGGTCGACAGCACGCGGCTGTCAAACCCGGCGCCGGTGCCTTTGAGTTCCAGGGTCAGGGCATTGCTGAACGGCGAATCGCAGGTGACGATGTAGGGCACGTCACGCCGGTAATTAACCCCATCGACCCGTGACGTCTGCAGGTCGTTGCCAAACGGCACATCCAGGGTTGCGCCGCTGTTGATCACGCAAGGCGGCGGCGCGATGATGACCGCGCGGATGTTCAGGGCGGTATCGGCCTGCACCCCTTGGCTGGCAGCCCACAGCATGCCGCCACCGATAAGAATGGCCCATGGGCCGAATGTTCTAGCCATCGCTCTGCCCTTACTCATAGTTGAGCCTGAATTGCACCACGGCCTTGAATGCCCCGCTGGTCAACGGCGCCGAGGTGCGCGTCGGCCGAACATTCCAGGTCTGGATGTTGCGGCCTACGGGCAGGATCAACGGTTCGCCCTTGGCGCCCAGCTGAACATCGCGCCCAAGGGGGTCGGTCAACTGCAGGCCCATACCGCTTATGCCTTGTACCTTGACCAGGCGTGGATCATCGGCATCGGCCGGTGCGTCAAACGCCACCGACAGCACCGGTTGGTAGGCACTCCACGTCAGGTTCCCGGTGCGCTCGTTACGCACGCGACCGGCGCTGCGCATGCAATCGGTAAACCGCAGCTGAAAGGCTTTGACCGGTGCCTGATCGCCGGGCCGTTGCAGATGGCTGGTCGATATGGCGTCCAGGTCCACCGTCTGATGCAGCGAGGTCATTTCCAGGCTGCACGGCGACTCGTGCATGGCCCCGAGGACATTCAGCATCCCACTCATTCCTTCGATATCCTCGTCATCCTCGGCGGCGTGAACCCCCGCCGCCAAGACCCACAACAGGCCGCCCAAGACCTTCATACGTTGCGACTTCATAACCTTCTCCAGCAGCACGCATTACTCAATTAGGCGATGAGGCCTGCACGTTCACGCTGCACGTGTCACCCGTGCAGGTGAACGCCAGGAGCGGACGACCGCCGTAATCATTCACATAGGCCAGGTAAGGGGCCGCGCCCAGCGCCTTGGCGGAGGGGCCCAGGGTCAACGACTCCTTGGGCGCAATCATCAGGGGCGCAAAGCCCTCCACGGTTTTGCCCTCCTTGCTGCTGCGCGCATCCACCAGGGTCACGTAGTAAGGCGTCGGGTTGTGCACCCGATACTGGTCGCCTTCGCGGGTCAGGGTGAGTTTCTGCTGCCAGGGGTTGGACAGGTCCTGCTGGCTCGGGGTAATGGCTTGCGGCCGGTAGAACAACTTGATCCGGGTCTGCAAGGCAATTTGCAGGGTGTTGGACTTGTCGCTGCGCGGCGGAATCTCCCGCAGGTTGAAGTAATAGACCGTCTCCCGGTCCTGCGGCAGCGACTTGGCCGCCGGCAGCGCCTGGACTTTCACCTGGCTTTGTTTGCCAGGTTCCAGGCGTTGAACCGGCGGCAGCACGATCAACGGCGAGGTGATTTTTTTACCCGCTTCGTCCTCGATCCAGCCCTGGGCCAGATACGGCAACTGCGTGTTGTTATTGGTGATGTTCACGCTGGTGGCATCTTTGCCGCCATCGAAAATCACGCGGGTGCGGTCCAGGCCGACGGCGGCGTTGGCGCTCTGGCTAAGGGCCAGGGCCAGCAGCGCGAAGGCTTGGGAGGTAAGGCGTGTGTTGAGCTTCATGAGGATGTGTTCTCCGTATCAGTGGGCTTGCCGGTCAGCACGGCGGGCTCAGTCAGGGATTGCTCGGTGGCGACCACCTGGCAGCGCAGTTGCAGGGCGTCGGTCAAACCATCAGCCGGCAACGTGGCCGGCAGCGTGAGCAGGCAGCGTTCGTCGCCGCCCCAACTGACGACCATCTGTTCGCCGGCCCGAATACCGCTCAGGTAGACGTTGCCGCCGTCGTTCACAATCCCGGTGTCCTGTTGCTTGAGGTTCTTCACCGTCGCGCCGAAAGGCGGCAGGCTGCCGTCCGGCAGGCGTACCACGGCCATGGCCTTTTCACCGGCGATCACATCCAGCGAGCGGTAGCCGATCGCGCCTTCGGTGAGGGTCAATTGCGTGACCGATTGAGTGGCCTCGACATTGTTTGGCAAGCACTCCAGATCAACGCTGGCCGCTGTGCGCTGGTAGCTGCTGATGTCGGAGATCACCGCCTTGCCGAACACGTTACTGCGGGTCGGTGAGCCGTAACCGCGCACAGGCACGTCGGGTACGCCACCGGTGTCGATCATCAGGCGGGTGCCGCCGGTGCTGGTCGTTCGATGGAGTGCGCCACCGTAGGGTGTGAGCGTGCCGCCGCCACGTGCCGACAGGCCGACGCTGCTGTAGCCGCCCTCCTGGGTGCTGGCGCTCAGGTCGATATCGGCCTGGTCGCCCATATGGCTCAAGTAACCACTGGCGGACGAGTCACTGGCACTGAGCTGGTAGCTGTTGCGCTCATCCAGGCGATCGCTGTAGCGCGTCGCAAAGTTGTTCTTTCCGGCAGTCCGGTTGGCGTCCATCGACAGTGTGCCGGTGCGCCCCAATGGCAGGCTGACCGTGAGCGCCATGCCGTTGTCTTTGTAGTTGTATTCCTCGGTGCGGTACATGTTCAGGGACAGGCTCATGTTCTTGACCGTGCCCACATTGAAGTAGCGTGACAGCGACAGGTTCCAGCGCTGGGTGTCCGGCCGATCCCAATAGGTTTGCTTGTTGTAGCTGGCGTAGACGGTGGCACCCAGGTCACGAAACTGCTTGTTGACGGTGACCGTATACAGCGCCTTGCTGCCGCCAATCGGCTTCCAGCCCTCATTGGGGTCGCGGTAGTCCCCACGTCCGCCGAGTTCGCCGTTCAAGCCGTAATGCCGGGCGTCCAGGTACTCACTCATGCTCAGGAAGTTCTTCTCGGAAAACCGGTAACCGGCGAAGGTCACCTGGCTGTCGTACTCTTCGAAATTCTTGGAGTATTGAAGGCGGTAGGATTTGCCCGAGAGCGTCTGGTCCCACACCTCGGCGTGCGACTGCGTCACATCCAGCGAAACGGCGCCGAACGCCAGCAAGTCCCGCCCGGCCCCGACCGATAATGCCCGGTAGTTGTTATCGGACATGCCGCCGCCGAACAACGACCAGCCATTGCTGATACCCCAGGAAAACTCGCCGGTCCCGAAAACATTGCCATTCGAGCCGTTCTGCAGATTGGACGGCCTGCCCGTCGCCAACTTGTAGCGAACCTGCCCAGGGCGTGTCAGGTAAGGCACGCCGGCGGTGTCCATCTGGAAGCTGTGCACCGAGCCATCCTGTTCTTCCACCCGCACATCCAGCTTGCCCGTGACCGCGTCCTGCAAATCCTGGATGCGAAAGGGGCCGGCTGCGACCAGGGTTTCGTAGAGCACGCGGCCCTGCTGGCTGATGATGACCTTGGCATTGGTCTTGGCCACCCCGACCACTTCCGGCGCGTAGCCACGCAAGTTGGGCGGCAATTGGCTTTCATCCGAATTAAGCGCGGCACCGGTGAAGCGGAAGCTGTCGAACAGGTCTGAATACAGGTAGTTCTCACCCACCAGCAAACGCGCCTTCAGCGCAGGAATGGCGCGATACGCGTAGTAACGGCTCCATTCCAGTTTTTGCGGCCCGGCCGCTTCCTGCCGGCCACGTTCAACACGTCCTTGCCAGTCGGCCCGCAAGCGCCAGGCGCCGGCGTTGGCTCCCACGGTGCCATTGCCACTGAGGTTATTGCGGTTGCCATCGCCGCGCTGGTAGTTGGACTGCGCCGTGACGCTGTAGTCGACCAGCAACCCCGGCACACCTTCATCCCAGCGCGAAGGCGGGTCCCAGTTGATGGCGTTGTACTCAAGATACGCCTGGGGCAAGTTGATACTTAGCGTGGAGGTGGCCAGGTCTCCACTGACTTCCATGCCTGGCAAACTTTGAATATCCAGACACTCGCCTCCCTTCCACCATCCCAGCTTGTCGGCATCGGAGACTTTCAGGCTTAACTGTTCCACCAGGCTGCGCGACAAACACGCCTGACTGCCTTTGGGGTCTTTGTCCGGAGGATAGAACGCCACCGATTGTTCAGGAATAGGCTGGCCATTGACTTGCACCACCATCGTGTAAGTACCCGGCAAAATAAACCCGCTGCGGGCAAATTGAGACAAGTCAATATTGCTGCGATCAATCAGGTCGAGCACATCCGTATTAAACTCGACATCCCCGGCTCCCAGTGCTGTTCCTGCCAGAGACATCAACCCGCCAAACAGGCTCGGGCGCAGCGTATTTTTGAACTTCGCTGTATTCAACATGAACGCCTGTCCATCACTATTCAAAAGTATTCCAACTTGAACCGCACTGCGGCGGTGTGAGCGCCCACGACCAACGGCAGCCCGTTACCGACCAGATAAAATCTGTAGTTGAGTGTCATGTCGCCCTCCGACAGAGGGGTCGGCGTCATCCGCTGCCCGGGAATACTCTCCTCGCCGGCAGCGTCCACAATGTGCAGGGCAACCCCCTGCGAGCCACCAAACACAGCAAAGGAAAGCCCGGCCCGGTCGGTAGCACCGTCAAACGTCACCCGCATGTGCTCCCAGTCAGGCAGGGTTGCCCCTGGGCGCGACGGGTCCGGACGGGTCAGCGTGCAATTGACCAGACGCAGCTGGAAGGGGTGGTCTTCGCCGCGCGTATTGCGTAGCAGCCGGCCCACCGGCTCCGGTGGCATCTCGATGGTCTGATCGATACTGCCCAGTTCCAGCCCGCAGGCTGAGTCAACGACTTCTCCCCCCAGCACCACGACGCCATCGCCTTGCGATGCCGCCTGAGCGAACACACAAGGGCCGATGAATGTCGTCAACGAAGAGGCGAGTGCGAGGCGTATGAATGTATTCACCTGGTTCTCCCGTCAGCGTCCCCCCGCCACACAGGGTGGCGGGGAGCAAAACTTACTGATAAGCCAAGGTGAAGTTGGTAACGGCGCTGAAATCGCCCGGGATGATCGGGTCGGTGGCGGCGCCTTGTACGTAGGCACCGAACTCCAGGGTGTTGTTACCGGTGACGATGGCTTGTGGGGCGGTGGGTTTGCCCAGCTCAACCAGGTCGCCGCCGTGAGTCATCATGATGCCCACGCCGCCTGCACCACCGACCGTACCGATCGCGCCAGGCACAGCGCTGGAAGGCGCGCCGGTAAAGGTGGTGGTCACGGTGTTATCGGTCAGGCCGGACAGGTCGCAGCCTTCCAGTTCAATCAGCACACGGCGCGCCTCAGACTTGCCGCCCGATTCCAGTTGGTGTTTGGCAATCGCCCCCAGGCGAACGGTCTGATCCACAGAGTCAGGCTTGATAGAGCAAGCACCCGAGTGCACCGACCCTAGAAACGTAACCGTCCCATCCGCTGCCTGCGCAACAGAGATCGAGCCGGCCATCAGACCGATAGACAACAGCGCAGCTTTCATTTTGGTTTTCATGTACAGATTCCCACTTATTCACAAGTGTCATTAAAGAAGCCCGGCCACAGGTCGGTGCAGGGCTGATTAAACGAGCGGTTATAACCCGTGTTGTTAAGCCGACGATTCCTGAGTTGTTTTCCAATTAGTTGTATTGCAATTCAGGGATCAGCTCAACGCCGGGCAATTCTCCACTTCACACTTGCGCAAGTAAGCCATCTGTTTCCGTAAACCAGGTAGCCGCGACACACTAGACCACGCAGGAAAAACATGGCTATTTGCCAAAACTTTGAAAACAGCTGAAGGAAAAGGACTACGCGCGGACTAATGAGAACAATTCAAACCAGATCGCATCTGTAAGATGAGGATTACACACATTGAAAAATAACCGTGTTTACGCCATTAGAGCAACTAATCTAACAAACGAAGCCGTACCCGATTATTACCAAACAGCGAATGTGCAAAGGGGGAGCACGCTCCCCCTTTATAGAAATAAGGTGCGAACTGTCGGTTGACTAACGCACGGCCTCAAACAACCCGGTCGCGCCCATGCCACCGCCCACGCACATGGTGACGATGCCATAGCGCAGGTTACGGCGCTGCAACTCACGCACCAGGTGCCCTACCTGCCGCGACCCGGTCATGCCGAACGGATGGCCGATGGAGATCGAGCCGCCGTTGACGTTGTACCTGGCGTTGTCGATTTCCAGACGATTGCGTGCGTAGAGGCACTGGGAAGCAAACGCTTCGTTAAGCTCCCACAGGTCGATATCCGCCACCTGCAAGCCCTTGGCCTTGAGCAGTTTGGGCACCGAGAACACTGGGCCAATGCCCATTTCGTCCGGCTCGCAACCGGCCACGGTAAAACCACGGAAAAACGCCTTGGGCTTGAGCCCCAGTTGCAGGGCTTTTTCCAGGCTCATCACCAAGGTCATCGAAGCGCCATCAGACAACTGCGAGGAGTTGCCCGCCGTCACCGAACCGTCTTCGGCAAACACCGGCTTGAGGCCATTGAGGCTGGCCAGCGTGGTGTCGGGGCGGTTGCAATCGTCGCGGTCGACCACGCCCTCGAGTACCTGCACCTGGCCGGTAGTTTTGTCTTCGACCTTGTACTGGACCGCCATCGGCACGATTTCATCGTTGAACAAGCCGTCGGCCTGGGCCTGGGCGGTGCGCTGCTGGCTTTGCAGGGCGTACAGGTCCTGATCTTCGCGACTGACGTTATAGCGGCGCGCGACGATCTCGGCTGTCTGGCCCATGGGGAAGTAAATGCCCGGCACCTGTTCCTTGAGCAGCGGGTTGATCAGGTTGTCGGTGTTGACGCTTTTCATGGTCAGGCTGATGGACTCGACGCCACCGGCAACGATGATATCGCTGCAACCCGAGGCAATCTGGTTGGCCGCAATCGCAATCGCCTGCAAGCCCGAGGAACAGAACCGGTTGAGGGTCATGCCCGCCGTCCCGGTGCCCAGTTGCGAGAGCACCGCCACGTTACGCCCGATGTTGTAGCCCTGGGCGCCTTCGTTGGAGCCGGCGCCGACGATGCAATCCTCGACCGTCGCCGGGTCGATGCCATTGCGCGCCAGCAGCGCGTTGACGCAATGGGCCGCCATGTCATCCGGGCGCGTCTGGTTGAACTTGCCACGAAAGGACTTGGCCAGGCCGGTTCGCACGCTGTCGACGATCACTACTTCACGCATGGGCTACCTCGATCTTGTTGTTGGGAGATGGACCGAGCATAGATCCGGGCCTGCCCAACAGCGATGATCATTCACCTGGCATATACAAAAGCATGACCGCCTTGCGAACGAGGCTTCGGTGGCGAGCAGGCCTTGAAGACGACGCAGATGGATCGTTCCCACGCTCCGCGTGGGCATGCAGCCCCGGACGCTCTGCGTGCCCGCTGGCCACGGCCACCTTGAAGGCGACGCGGAGCGTCACTGGATGCGTTACCACGCAGAGCGTGGGAACGATCAAAAGCATGACCGCCTTGCGAACAGGGCTTCTGTGGCGAGCAGGCTTGCCCTGCGTTGGGTTGCGAAGCGGCCCCAGAGGTTTGYCTGAAAGAACGCGCTGCCTGGGCCGGGGGCTGCTGCGCAGCCCAACGCAGGGCAAGCCTGCTCGCCACAGAAAGCTCGCYTACCACAGGMCTTGAAGACGACGCAGATGGATCGTTCCCACGCTCCGCGTGGGCATGCAGCCCCGGACGCTCTGCGTCCCGCTGACCACGGCCACCTTGAAGGCGACGCGGAGCGTCACTGGATGCATTACCACGCAGAGCGTGGGAACGATCAAAAGCAWGACCGCCTTGCGAACAGGGCTTCKGTGGCGAGCAGGCTTGCCCTGCGTTGGGTTGCGAAGCGGCCCCGATGAGGTTTGCCTGAAAGAACGCGCTGCCTGGGCCGGGGGCTGCTGCGCAGCCCAACGCAGGGCAAGCCTGCTCGCCACAGAAAGCTCGCYTACCACAGGCCTTGAAGRCGACGCAGATGGATCGTTCCCACGCTCCGCGTGGGCATGCAGCCCCGGACGCYCTGCGTSCCCGCTGGCCACGGCCACCTTGAAGGCGACGCGGAGCGTCACTGGATGCGTTACCACGCAGAGCGTGGGAACGATCAAAAGCAAGACCGCCTTGCGAACAGGGCTTCKGTGGCGAGCAGGCTTGCCCTGCGTTGGGYTGCGAAGCGGCCCCAAAACCTGCCRATGAGGTTTGYCTGAAAGAACGCGCTGCCTGGGCCGGGGGCTGCTGCGCAGCCCAACGCAGGGCAAGCCTGCTCGCCACCCTGCCAATGAGGTTTGCCTGAAAGAACGCGCTGCCTGGGCCGGGGGCTGCTGCGCAGCCCAACGCAGGGCAAGCCTGCTCGCCACAGAAAGCTCGCTTGCCCTGCGTTGGGTGGATCGTTCCCACGCTCCGCGTGGGCATGCAGCCCCGGACGCTCTGCGTCCCGCTGACCACGGCCACCTTGAAGTCGACGCGGAGCGTCACTGGATGCGTTACCACGCAGAGCGTGGGAACGATCAATGCTCGACAGCTTCCGCTATTTCTTTTTCTTTTTATCGTGCTTGTCGGTCTTGTCGAACGCCTCTTCCAGCGCGCGGTTGATGGTGCGCAGCACCTTGACCCGTGCCCAGCGTTTGTCGTTGGCTTCCACCAGGGTCCAGGGCGAAACTTCGGTGCTGGTGCGGTCGACCATGTCACCCACCGCCGCCCGGTAATCGTCCCACTTGTCGCGGTTGCGCCAGTCGTCTTCGGTAATTTTGAAGCGCTTGAAGGGGATTTCCTCACGGGCCTGGAAGCGCTCCAGCTGCGTGTCTTTGTCGATGGCCAGCCAGAACTTGACCACGATCACGCCCGCATCGCGCAGTTGCTCTTCGAAATCATTGATCTCGCCATAGGCGCGCATCCAGTCCGTCGGGGTGCAAAAGCCTTCGATGCGCTCCACCAACACACGGCCATACCACGAGCGGTCGAACACGGTGAACATCCCGCGTGCCGGAATCTTCTGCCAAAAGCGCCACAGATACGGCTGGGCGCGCTCGTCTTCACTCGGCGCGGCAATCGGCACGATATGGTACTGGCGCGGGTCCAGCGCTGCCGCCACGCGGCGGATCGCCCCGCCCTTGCCCGCCGCATCGTTGCCTTCAAACACGGTGATCAACGCGTGCTTGCGCATGCGCTTGTCGCGCATCAGGCCGGAGAAACGCGCCTGCTCGGTGATCAGCTGTTCTTCGTAATCGTCTTTGTCCAGGCGCAGGGTCAAGTCAAGGCTGTCGAGCAGGCTCTTTTTGTCCACCGAGGCAATCAACGGCGCCGGGTTCATGCCGCTGGCCTTGCCTTTGGGCAGCTTCAAGGCGTTTTGCAGGCTTTCGAGCAGGATCTTGCCCACCGTGAGGCTGCGGTAATGCGCATCCACACCTTCGATCACATGCCAGGGGGCGTAGTCGCGGCTGGTGCGGCGCAGGATACGTTCGCCAAAATGCACAAACTTGTCGTAGGTCTCGGACTGCTGCCAGTCCAGCGGGCTGATGCGCCAGCTGTGCAGCGGGTCATCGGCCAGCGCCTTGAGGCGTGCCTTCATCTGTTTTTTCGACAAGTGGAACCAGAACTTGAAGATCAGCGCGCCTTCATCACAGAGCATCTTTTCCAGGCGCTCGGCACCGGCGATGGCCTGGTCCAGGCGCGCGTCCTTGATCTGGCCATGCACACGGCTTTGCAGCATCTGGCTGTACCAGTTGCCGAAAAAAATGCCCATGCGGCCCTTGGCCGGCAGCTGACGCCAATAGCGCCACGCCGGTGGCCGTGCCAGTTCTTCGTCGGTCTGCTGGTCGAAGGTGCGCACCTCGATCAGGCGTGGGTCCATCCATTCATTGAGCAACTTGACGGTTTCGCCCTTGCCCGCGCCTTCGATGCCGTTGATCAGGATGATCACCGGGAAGCGCTTCTGCTGTTGCAGCTCGTACTGCACTTCCAGCAAGGCTTCACGCAGGGCCGGCACTTCGGCGTCATAGGTGTCTTTGTCGATGGCGTGACCGATTTCGGCGGATTCGAACATGGGCAGCTCCGTTTCAAGATGGCTCAAGACTAGCGGATTGGGCAACAACACGCGGAAGGAAATTCAACCCGCGCTTGCCGTGGGTCAATTCATTACCGGTTGATCGGCTAGAATGGCCGCCGTGCCTTTGCCCGCCGTTATTTTTATGAGCCGCCCATGACCCCCATCACCCACGCCCAGCTCGACTGGGATGACCAAGGCCGCCCGCACTCGCGGGTGTTCGACGACGTGTACTTTTCCGACAAGTCGGGCCTTGAAGAAACCCGTTATGTGTTCCTTGAGCAGAACCGTTTGCAGGAGCGCTTTGCCGCCTTGCCGGTGAACGGGCAGTTGGTGATTGGTGAAACCGGGTTTGGTACGGGGCTGAATTTCCTGTGCGCCTGGCAACTGTTCGAGCAACACGCGGTGCCCGGGGCACGCCTGCATTTTGTCAGCGTGGAAAAATACCCGCTGAGCCACACCGACCTGCAGCGCGCCCTCGCCCTCTGGCCCGAACTGCAACCGTTTGCCGAGCAATTGTTGGCGCAGTACATCGCGATCCATCAAGGCTTCCAGCGCCTGGTGCTGGATAACGGCCGCGTGACCCTGACGCTGCTGATTGGTGATGCGCTGGAGCAATTGCCGCAACTGGATGCGCAAGTGGACGCGTGGTTTCTCGACGGCTTTGCCCCGGCGAAAAACCCCGACATGTGGACCGCCGAGCTGTTCGCCCAACTGGCGCGCCTGGCGGCGCCGGGCTCGACCATCAGCACCTTCACCAGCACTGGCTGGGTACGCCGGCTGATCAATGCCGCCGGGTTCAAGATGAAACGCACACCCGGCATCGGCCACAAGTGGGAAATCCTGCGCGGCGAGTTTCTCGGTTGGCCCGACGATACGCCACCGCCGGCCGCACCCAAACCCTGGTTTGCGCGCCCGGCAGCCGTCGAAGGCGAACGCCATGCCATGGTCATCGGCGGCGGCCTGGCCGGTTGCGCCACCGCCGCCAGCCTGGCCGCCCGGGGTTGGCGCGTCAGCCTGCTGGAACGTCACGGCGCCTTGGCCCAGGAAGCCTCGGGCAACCCGCAGGGCGTGCTGTACCTCAAGCTGTCGGCCCATGGCACAGCGCTGTCGCAGCTGATACTCAGCGGTTTCGGCCATACCCGGCGCCTGCTGGAGCACTTGCAGCGCGGCGTTGACTGGGACGGTTGCGGCGTCCTGCAACTGGCGTTTGACGCCAAGGAGGCTCAACGCCAGGCGCAACTGGCCGAGGCCTTCGCACCGGAGCTGTTGCACGTACTAAACCAGGACCAGGCCCAACAACAGGCCGGCATCGCATTGGCCCAGGGCGGGCTGTTTTTCCCGGAAGGTGGCTGGGTGCATCCACCGGCGCTGTGCCAATGGCAAGCCGCGCATCCGCTGATCAAGGTGCTCACCCATCACGAGGCGCTCGAGCTGCACCGCGTCGACGGGCAGTGGCAAGCCCGTGACGGCGATGACGTACTGGCCAGCGCCAGCGTGGTAGTGCTGGCCGGTGCAGCCGAAATCAAGCGCTTCCCGCTGAGTGCGGATTTGCCGCTCAAGCGTATTCGCGGGCAGATCACGCGTTTGGCGCAAACCCCGGCGAGTGCGGCATTGGCCACCGTGGTGTGCGCAGAAGGTTATGTGGCACCGGCGCGCCTTGGCGAACACACCTTGGGCGCCAGTTTTGATTTCAATAATGAAGACCTGACACCCACCGTTGCCGAACACACCGGCAACCTTGCGATGCTGCGCGAGATCTCCGCAGACCTGCTGCTGCGTCTTGGCGCTGACTCACTGAACGCCGAACACTTGCTAGGCCGCGCCGCATTCCGTTGCACCAGCCCTGACTACCTGCCAATCGTCGGCCCCTTGGCCGATAGCGCCGCGTTCCAACAGGCTTACGCCGTACTGCGCAAAGACGCCCGGCAAGTCCCGGATACGCCCTGCCCGTGGTTGCCGGGCCTCTATATCAACAGCGGCCACGGTTCACGCGGGCTGATCACCGCGCCACTGTGCGGCGAACTGCTGGCTGCCTGGTTGAGCGACGAACCGCTGCCGGTACCGGCCAGCGTGGCCGAAGCCTGCCACCCGAACCGGTTTGCGTTGCGCGCGCTGGTACGAGGAAAACCCGCAACACGCTGATCATCCTGAGGGAAGAAATAACGCCGTTACCAGCATCGCGGCTATTTGCCTTATAACTTATCGGTCTAAAACTCCACGCATAGCACTGGGTCAGTTTCTGGGTACGCGCCCTGTCGGGCGTATTGAGTATTGCCCTCCCCAACGGAAAAACCGGTAAGGAATTTATGTGTGGACTAGCTGGCGAGTTACGCTTTGATCATCAACCTGCCGACCTGGCAGCCGTAGAACGCATCACCCATCACCTTGCCCCGCGAGGCCCCGATGCCTGGGGCTTCCATGCCCAGGGGCCGATTGCCCTGGGCCACCGCCGCCTGAAGATCATGGACCTGTCGGACGGCTCCGCCCAACCGATGGTCGACGCCCAGTTGGGGCTGTCCCTGGCGTTCAATGGTGCAATCTATAATTTCCCGGAATTGCGTCAAGAGCTGGAAGCCCTGGGCTACGCCTTCTATTCCGGTGGTGACACCGAAGTGCTGCTCAAGGGCTATCACGCCTGGGGCGAAGCCTTGCTGCCCAAGCTCAATGGCATGTTTGCCTTTGCCATCTGGGAGCGTGACGCCCAGCGCCTGTTTATCGCCCGTGACCGTCTGGGTGTGAAGCCGCTGTACCTGTCGCGCACCGGCCAGCGCCTGCGCTTTGCCTCAGCGCTGCCGGCTTTGCTCAAAGGTGGCGATATCAACCCGATCCTGGATCCGGTCGCGCTTAATCATTATTTGAATTTCCATGCCGTGGTGCCTGCACCGCGCACCTTGCTGGCGGGTATAGAAAAACTGCCGCCGGCCAGCTGGATGCGCATCGACGCCAATGGCACCACCGAGCAGAAAACCTGGTGGAGCCTGCCCTACGGCCCGCATGACGACGAGAAAAACCTGACGCTGGAAGACTGGACCGACCGTGTACTCGACAGCACCCGCGAAGCCGTGGCGATCCGCCAACGTGCGGCTGTGGATGTCGGCGTGCTGCTCTCGGGCGGCGTGGATTCGAGCATGCTGGTGGGCCTGCTGCGGGAAGTCGGCGTGCAGGACCTGTCGACCTTTTCCATCGGTTTTGAAGACGCCGGTGGCGAACGTGGCGACGAGTTCCAGTATTCGGATTTGATTGCCAAACACTACGGTACGCGTCATCACCAATTGCGCATCGCCGAAAGCGAGATCATCGAGCAACTGCCGGCAGCCTTCCGCGCCATGAGCGAGCCGATGGTCAGCCATGACTGCATCGCCTTCTACCTGCTGTCGCGGGAAGTGGCCAAGCACTGCAAAGTGGTGCAGAGCGGCCAGGGTGCCGACGAGTTGTTCGCCGGCTACCACTGGTACCCGCAAGTCGATGGCGCCAGCGACCCGTATGCCGCCTACCGCGACGCTTTTTTTGACCGCAGCTACGACGACTATGCCGCCACCGTCGCGCCCAAATGGCTGACCGCCAATGACGCCGCCGGTGACTTTGTGCGCGAACATTTTGCCATGCCCGGTGCCGATGCCGCCGTGGACAAGGCCTTGCGCCTGGACAGCACGGTGATGCTGGTGGACGACCCGGTCAAACGTGTCGACAACATGACCATGGCCTGGGGCCTGGAGGCGCGCACGCCGTTCCTGGACTACCGCCTGGTGGAACTGTCGGCCCGTGTGCCGGGCAAATTCAAATTGCCCGATGGCGGCAAGCAGGTGCTGAAAGAAGCCGCGCGCCGAGTCATCCCCAGCGAAGTCATCGACCGCAAAAAAGGCTACTTCCCGGTGCCGGGCCTCAAGCATTTGCAGGGTGACACCTTGAACTGGGTGCGCGATCTGCTGATGGACCCGAGCCAGGATCGCGGCCTGTTCAACCCGGCCATGCTCGACCGCCTGCTGACCGACCCGCAAGGCCAACTGACGCCGCTGCGCGGCTCCAAACTGTGGCAACTGGCGGCGCTGAACCTGTGGCTCAGCGAACAAGGAATCTGATTGATGAAACCTCTTGCAGCGGCTTACAGCCAACGCTTGCTCAAGGGCCAGGCGCCGACTTACGAACGCCTGCAGGCGCGCCTGGCCGAAGACGGCAGCCCACTGGCCGCCGAGCCGATCGCCGTGCATTGCGGCTGGGGGCGGTTGTTGATCGGGCACACTTTCCCGGACCCGGCCAGCCTGGCGCAGGAACTGCTCAACGAGCAGGCGGGCGAGCGCGACATTGCGCTGTACGTGGCAGCGCCCCAACAGATCCTCGGGATTGATCCGCAGCAGTTGTTCCTCGACCCCTCCGACACCTTGCGCCTGTGGTTCAGCGACTACCGCCCCGCTACGCGGGTATTTCGCGGCTTTCGCATTCGCCGGGTGCAGAGCGAGGCCGATTGGCAGGCGGTCAACCAGCTGTATCAAGGCCGTGGCATGCTGCCGGTCGACGCCGAGCGCCTGACACCACGCCACCAGGGCGGCCCGGTGTATTGGCTGGCCGAAGATGAAGACAGCGGCGCGGTGATCGGCAGCGTGATGGGCCTGAACCATCAAAAAGCCTTCCACGACCCGGAAAACGGTTGCAGCCTGTGGTGCCTGGCGGTCGACCCGCAATGCACGCGCCCGGGTGTCGGCGAGGTGCTGGTGCGCCACCTGGTGGAACACTTTATGAGCCGTGGCCTGAGCTACCTTGACCTGTCGGTGCTGCACGATAACCGCCAGGCCAAGAGCCTCTACGCCAAGCTCGGTTTCCGGGCGCTGACCACCTTTGCGATCAAGCGCAAGAACGGCATCAACCAGCCGCTGTTTCTCGGCCCCGGCCCGCAGGCAGGCTTTAACCCGTATGCACGCATCATTGTCGAAGAAGCCCATCGACGTGGCATTGATGTGCAAGTGGATGACGCCGATGCCGGCCTGTTCACCCTCAGCCACGGCGGGCGCCGAGTGCGTTGCCGCGAGTCGTTGAGCGACCTGACCAGCGCTATCAGCATGACCCTGTGCCAGGACAAGAGCCTGACCCACAAGGTGCTCAGTGCGGCAGGTTTGAAGCTGCCGTCGCAACAATTGGCCGGCAGCGCCGACGACAACCTGGAATTTCTCGATGAGCATCAGCGCATCGTGGTCAAGCCGCTGGATGGCGAGCAAGGCCAGGGCGTGGCGGTGGATCTGCAGACCATCGAGGAGGTGCAAAAAGCCATCGAGACGGCGCGTCAATTTGACAGCCGCGTGTTGCTCGAAAGCTTCCACGAAGGCCTCGACCTGCGCATCCTGGTGATCGGCTTTGAAGTGGTTGCCGCTGCGATTCGGCGCCCTGCCGAGGTCACCGGTGATGGTCAGCATTCCATCGGCGCCTTGATCGAGGCCCAGAGCCGTCGTCGCCAGGCGGCCACCGACGGCGAAAGCAAAATCCCGCTGGATGCCGAAACCCAACGCACCCTGCACGCCGCCGGTTATGACTACAGCAGCATCTTGCCCCGTGGCCAAACCCTGGCGGTGCGCCGTACCGCCAACCTGCATACCGGCGGTTGCCTGGAAGATGTCACCGCGATTCTCCACCCGACACTGGTGGACGCCGCCGTGCGTGCCGCCCGTGCACTGGACATTCCCATGGTCGGCCTGGACCTGATGGTGCCCGCCGCCGACCAACCCGAGTACGTGTTTATCGAAGCCAACGAACGCGCCGGGCTGGCTAATCACGAACCGCAACCGACAGCGGAGAAGTTTGTGGATTTGTTGTTTCCGCACAGTCAGCCGACTGCCTGACCACTGATCGTTCCCACGCTCTGCGTGGGAATGCAGCCGGTGACGCTCCGCGTCACAAGAGCGGACGCAGAGCGTCCAGTGAGGCATTCCTTTGCTGCGCGTGGGAACGATCGCCCTCAACTCATCAGGAGTTTCCATGACCCGAACCATCCCCGAACCGGATCTCAACTACCTGCAAAAAGTGTTGCTGGAAATGCTCGCCATTCCAAGCCCCACCGGGTTTACCGACACCATCGTGCGCTATGTCGCCGAGCGCCTGGAAGAACTCGGCATCCCCTTTGAAATGACCCGGCGCGGTACCATCCGCGCCACGTTAAAGGGCCAGAAAAACAGCCCCGACCGCGCCGTCTCCGCGCACCTGGACACCATCGGCGCCGCCGTGCGGGCGATCAAGGACAACGGCCGCCTGACGCTCGCGCCGGTGGGCTGCTGGTCCAGCCGTTTTGCCGAAGGCAGCCGCGTCAGCCTGTTTACCGACAACGGCGTAATCCGTGGCAGCGTGTTGCCGCTGATGGCCTCCGGGCATGCGTTCAATACCGCCGTGGATGAAATGCCGGTGAGCTGGGACCACGTGGAATTGCGCCTGGACGCCTACTGCGCCACGCGCGCCGATTGCGACTCGCTAGGCATCAGCATCGGTGACTATGTAGCGTTCGACCCACTGCCGGAGTTCACCGAGAGCGGGCATATCAGCGCCCGCCACCTGGACGATAAAGCCGGTGTGGCCGCCCTGCTTGCCGCACTCAAGGCGATTGTCGACAGCGGCGAACCGTTATTGATCGACTGCCACCCGCTGTTCACCATCACCGAAGAAACCGGCAGTGGCGCGGCCGCCGCCCTGCCCTGGGATGTGAGTGAATTTGTCGGTATCGACATCGCCCCGGTCGCGCCCGGCCAGCATTCCAGCGAACATGCCGTGAGTGTGGCCATGCAGGATTCCGGCGGGCCGTATGACTATCACCTGTCCCGTCACCTGCTGCGCCTGGCCTCGGAAAATGAATTGCCGGTGCGCCGCGATCTGTTTCGCTATTACTTCAGCGACGCCCACTCGGCGGTCACCGCCGGCCACGACATTCGCACCGCACTGCTGGCGTTCGGTTGCGATGCGACCCATGGCTATGAGCGCACACACATTGACAGCCTGGCCGCGCTCAGCCGCTTGTTGAGCGCATACATCCTCAGCCCGCCGGTATTCGCCAGCGACGCACAACCGGCCCAGGGTTCGCTGGACCGGTTCAGTCATCAGATTGAGCACGAAACGCAAATGGAGAGCGACACCCGCGTGCCATCGGTGGACAGCCTGGTCGGTCAGAAGTCCTGACACTGGCAACTACTGGCAACTACTGGTAACTGCTGGTAACTGCTAGTAACAAAGGCCCCGGCGCAGTAGCATCGCCGGGTTCCTACCTCTGAGGCTTGTATGCTGATTCCCTACGACGCACTTGAAGTCGACACCCTGACCCGCCTCATCGAAGACTTCGTGACTCGCGACGGCACTGACAACGGCGACGACACGCCCCTGGAAACCCGGGTACTGCGCGTGCGCCATGCCTTGACCAAGGGCCAGGCCCTGATTGTGTTCGACCCGGAAAGCGAGCAATGCCAGCTGATGCTCAAGCACGACGTGCCCAAGCATTTGTTTGACTGAGCAGGTTTCAGCGGTTGGGTACGGCGTGGGTTTCTGCGGCCTGGCGTTCGAGGATCTTCTGGTACACCTCGGCCCGATGGACATTCACACCCGCCGGGGCGGCGATGCCGAATTTCACTTGAGTACCGTTGAGTTCGAGAATGTGCAGGGCGATGTCATCGCCGATGGAGATGATTTCGCCTACAGCGCGGCTTAAAACCAGCATGGCGGTTGTCCTTTTGGAGTGACAGGACCTTGACCATGCGTGATTGGATTTGGCGCAGCAATGGCTTGCGGTAAAATCAGGCAAGGCCTACGCAGCCTGGTAATTTTACTGACAGACAAGCCCCAGTTTCTGATCGTTCCCACGCTCCGCGTGGTAACGCATCCGGTGACGCTCCGCGTCACGCCTTCAAAAGCGGGACGCGGAGCGTCCGGGGCGGCATTCCCACGCGGAGCGTGGGAACGATCATCATCAGCCCTTGGTTGCCTGCGCCTTGGCGCGCATCTTGTCGGCCATCAGCGTCATCTCGTCATACAGCAACTGCGGGTTCTTTTGCTTCAACGCCCACGCCATGCGCCCCTGCTCGTGGGGCAAAATCATGAACTCCCCTTCTGCCACCCGCTGATAAATGTAATCGGCAATATCCGCCGCCGAAATCGGTGAGCTCTCCAGCAACTTGCCGACCTGCGCCTTCATCGCAGGCGTTGGCCCACGGAATGAATCCAGCAGGTTGGTCTGGAAAAACGACGGGCACACCACATGCACACCGACTTCCTGCTGCTTGAGTTCCACCAGCAAACTCTCCGACAACGCCACCACGCCGGCCTTGGCCACGTTGTAGTTGCTCATCGCCGGCCCCTGCATCAGCGCAGCCATGGAGGCGATGTTGATAATCCGGCCCTTGCTCTTTTCCAGCAGCGGCAGGAACGCCTTGCAGCCCTTGACCACGCCCATCAAGTTGATCGCAATTTGCCAGTCCCAATCTTCCAGGGACAACTCGGCAAAGAACCCACCCGAGGCGACGCCTGCGTTGTTGACGATCACATCAATGCCGCCCAGCTTCACTTCGCATGCCTGGGCAAAGGCGGTGAGCTGGCTGTAGTCACGCACGTCGCAGCGCTGGATAAACCCATCGCCACCGGCCTCGCGTACCCACTTGAGGGTTTCCTGCAAGCCGGGCTCGCTGACGTCCGACAAGGCCAACTGCCAACCCTCGCGCGCCCAGCGCAGCGCGATTTCGCGACCCAGGCCGGACCCGGCGCCAGTGATCATCATGCGATTTTGCATAGGTAGTAGCCTTGTAGTTCACGGAAGAAGTGATCGGCAGTGTAGCGAAGGTTTTTCCTGCACCCACGCACCATCCAGTTGATGAATGCCTCAGGCAAACCGCCGGCCGGGTAGCAGCGCGGCTTATAGCGTAAGTTCAATCTTTTTCAACTAAGTGCACGGCATTGCGAACGTATTAAAAGAAATAAGCCTGTCTGCGAAATGCTTTAAGAAACTATGGAATTTTCTGCACAACAGCACAGTCGGAGTTATTAAGGCGTCCGTAAATAAACCCACGGGCCTGTCGATAAACAACCGGTCTTTTCAGAAGGCCCACAAGGAAAAAAACATGAGCCTGATTCTGATCATTATCCTGATCCTGCTGCTGGTCGGCGGCCTGCCGGTGTTCCCGCACTCACGTAACTGGGGCTATGGCCCATCGGGTATTCTCGGTGTGGTGCTGGTGGTGCTGGTGGTGCTGTTGCTGCTCGGCCGGATATAAAATCCGGACAAAAAAAGAGGCCTTTTAGAAGGCCTCTTTTTTTATGCCCGGATTATTAGTCCGGCTTGCCGTCGATCACACCGGCGGTGTTATCCAACAGACTCTTGGTGGCCGTCTGCAGGAACGACTCAAGTTTCTGCTTCAGCGCGGCTTCGTCCGGCGATTCAGGAATCACCTTACCGGTCGGGTTAGCGCCCAGCTCGTATTCCCACAGTTTCGGCGGCATCTCTTTAGGCAGTACCAGGATGCGGTCCGCAGTGACCAGGGCGACGGTCTGGTCGCTGCCCGACGGCTTGATCACGCCAAAGCCCTTGTCGCCTTCCGGCAGGTTCAACAGGTCGCGGCCCCAGCACTGGTGCAAGGTGTCGCCACCGAGGCGGCCCATGATGGTCGGCACGATGTCGATCTGGGTGCCCACGGTGTGGTCACGCTCGCCGAACTTCTCCTGCATGCCCGGTGCAATCATCAGCATCGGTACGTTGAAGCGGCCCAGGTCCATCTCGGTGATCTGCTGTTCATTACCAAAACCGTGGTCACCCACGATCACGAACAGGGTTTCCTTGAAGTACGGCTCTTTACGCGCCTTTTCAAAGAACTGGCCCAGGGCCCAGTCAGAGTAACGCATGGCCGTCAAATGCTCGTTGAGGCTGCCACGGTCGGTGACTTTCTCGACCGGCAATGGCGTCGGCAACGCATACGGCGTGTGGTTGGACAGGGTTTGCAGCAGGGCGTAGAACGGCTTGCCGCCTTCGCGGGCCTTCAACTCTTCCAGGCCACGGTTGAACATGTCCTGGTCGGACACGCCCCACGTCGGGTCGGAGAACACCGGGTTAACGAAGTCGTTGCGCCCGATAAAGTTGGTCATGCCCTGGTTGCTGAAGAAACCCGACTGGTTGTCCCAGGCGAAATCCCCGTTGTAGACATACACGTCGTCAAATTTGCGCGCGCTGAGCAACTGCGGCAGGCCCGACAGCTTGTGGCTGCCTTCCGGGGTCTGCATCAGGTATTCGAAGCCCGGCAGGTTCGGGAAGCACGCCATGGTGGCGAACATGCCCTGGTGGGTGTGGGTGCCATTGGAGAAGAAACGGTCGAACAGCAAACCTTCCTTGGACAGTTTGTCGAAGTACGGCGTGATGTTGCCCGGGCGACCCAGTGCGCCGACCGAGTGACCGGCGAAGCTTTCCATCAGGATCACCACGACGTTCTTGATCGGCAGGGTTTTCTCGGCCGGTGGCGTGTAGTCACGGCGCACGGCGGCGGTGTCGGTATCCACCAGTTTCTCTTGCGGCAACACCAGCATGTCGCGCACGGTCTGGGTGGCCAGCGGTTGGTCCAGCGTGGCTTTCCAGATGTTCGAGCGCTCTTCGGAGAAGCGCGACTTGGCCGCAGCGATCAACGACAGCGTGCCGTTCAAGCCCAACTGGTTGGCGAAGTTGGATTCGGTGGTGTAGACATCACCCCAACGCAGCGGCGGGCCCTGGCGCAGGGTGCCACGGATGGCGACCACGGCGATCAGCAGGCACACCACAAACACCGCAATGCGGCTGTACCACGGAGCCACCTGGCGAGTGCCGACGGTGCCGCCGCTGAACGGGCCACGTGGGCGCGTCGCGCGGTCGGCGCCCTTGAAGGCGATGCTCAGAATCAAAGTGCCCACGGCCCAGGACAGCAGGTAGCGCACCACCGGGAAACCGTACCAGAGCATGCTCATTACGGTTTTCGGGTCTTCCTTCACATACTGGAACACCAGGCCGTTGAGGCGCTGGTGGAATTCGCGGTAGAAGTCCATCTCCATCAGGCCCAGGAACAGGGCAATGCTGGACACCACGGTCAGCCAAAAACGGAAGAACCCGCGCGCTGCCATGGCCCGTACGCTGAACAACGCCAGCAGCAGCGGAACCAATGCATACATCACAAAGCGGATGTCGAAGCGCGTGCCGTTGACGAAGGCTTCGAGGAAGGTCGAGGCCGGCGTGTCGAGGATCATCTCGCGGTTGTAGACCAGCAGCGCCAGGCGCAGCAGGGAGAACATCACCATCATGACCAGCGCGCAAAGCAGCGTGTATGCCAGATGGGATTTGACGGTCGGTTGCAGCAAGCGATTAGAAGCTCGCTGCTGACTCAGGGCGTCCGGGTTTGCCATGTCGTTCTAGGACCCATTGGAAGTTTAAGTTTCGAAATAATGCAGTGGCGTCCGACCCTCGCCCAGGCTGGCTGGGGTAGGCGGTTAACGCGGTGGCGCAAATGGTGCCCGATCAACGGCATCAACGCTATTAATTACTGAACGTGCGCCCGGGACCTGCCTTTAAGGGCACCCGAGTTAGAGCCTTGGCAGAGCCGTAAAACCGCCGAATTGTCTTGGAAAAGATGTGAAAATTGTGTGCAGCGAATAGTTTCGACACACAAAATCCTGAGTACGCTGAAAACCAATGTGGGAGCGGGCTTGCCCGCGATTGCAGTGTGTCAGTCAAAACATCTGATACTGATACACCGCTATCGCGGGCAAGCCCGCTCCCACAGGGATGGTGCTCACTTCAAATTAAGTGAGCGATCAAATCCGCACGTTACCGCGCGGCCCGGCAATCGCCCAGATGATCAGGCCCAGTACCGGCAGCAACAGGATCAGCAGGATCCACAACACTTTAGCGCCGGTGCTGGCGCCACTTTTGAACACGTTGATGATCGCCCAGATATCCAGCGCCAGGATGATCAGGCCGATAAGACCGTTGAAAGTGGAACCCATGGTGTCGCTCCTAAGTGAGGGCATGCACTTGTAGGATAGTCAGCCCTGGCAGGGGTTCCGTTTTATTTCAGACGTGGACGGCGACTTTCAAGGCTTCCAGCGACGGCTCGGCCTTGATCCCGACTTCGGCGCACAGTTCCAACACGCGCGGCAGGTCATTGCCATACACCAGCACCGCCTGGATCTCGTCATCGAGCAATTGGCTGAAGTTGAGCAACACATAGCCGCCCTCTTCGGGGCTCAACGCGCTCATCTGGATCTGAATGCGATTCAGCGCGGTGAGGTCTTCGGTCTTGGCCAGCTGCTTGGGCTTGAGGTTGAACGCCACGCCGGGGCCGAATGAGGCGACGATCTGTGCGAACAGATCGCCATAGGTGTCAGCCTGGAACAGCACCGTGTCCGGCAGGCTGCCAACTACTACCCACTCACCCAACGGGATAGGGAAGGTGTCGTCGTAGTTGATATCCGGGTTCGCCGTCAGAAACGCCGCCGGGTCCGCGTAGGCCTGGGCGGCTTCTGTGGCGATGCGTACCACCTCTTCCTCGCCCATGACGCCGGCGCTGATTTTACTGATAAGTTCGACGAGGGCGGTGTGCATGGGAAGGTCCTGTGGCAGCTGGTTTTTGAGGGCGCGTAGCCTACACCAGTTTCTGCAACTGCGCCGCCGTATCCGCCGCGCCCATGGTTAGTGCGGCCGCAAGCGCGGTCGCGCCCTGGGCATCGGTGGCCTTGGGATTGGCGCCTTGAGCGAGCAGGTAGTCGACCATTTCAACGCGGTTGAACATCGCGGCCAGCATCAGCGCTGTGCGCCCGTCCGAAGATGAGGCATCCACCGGCACGCCGCCTTCGATCAGCGCCTCAACCACCGCCTGGTCGCCCTTGAACGCGGCGCCGGCAATCGGCAGCTGGTTCTTATCGTTGGCGATCAGCGGGTCGGCTTTGAATTCCAGCAGCACTTTTACTGCATCGACATGGCCGTGGTAGGCCGCGAGCATCAGCAAGGTGTCACCATTGTGGTTGCGAAAATTGGCCGGCAGACCTTTGGCCAGGAGCGCTGTAAGCATCGCCGCATCGCCTTTGCGGGCCACATCGAAAACCTGCTCGGCGAATTCGGCGGCTTCATCGTCGGTCATTTGTTTGGGCTGGTCTGACATGCAGGAAACTCCTTGTCTGGGAATGTGTATAAGGCGCCCAGTGTCGCGAGGGAGTTCCCCGCTGTCATGGCTTTTTTGTCAAAAGCATTCATAGCCAGAATTAATAACGGAACTGCCCGCCCTGGATCTGTGCCAGCAATTGCCCGGTGACCGGTACATAACTGTCGGAGCCCGGCAGCCACGCGTACACCGGGTCGTTACCGGCCTTGTCCGGGTCGAAGGCTTCCTCCTTGAGCTTGACCTTCTGGTATTTGAAGGTGCCAGTGGTTTCCATCTTCACCTTGATGCGCAAAAACAACGGCACCGCATAGTGCGGCAACTGACCGTGGGCAAACTGCAGCAGCTCGCGCATGTCCAGGGCTGCCAACGACTCACTTGGGGTGATGGCAACCATGCCGGCGCGGCCATTGGTGTTTTCGATCTCGACGCCATAGGCCACCACTTCGGCGATCTGCGGGTGCTGCAACAGCACGTTTTCCACTTCGGTGGTGGAGACGTTTTCGCCCTTCCAACGGTAGGTGTCGCCCAGCCGGTCGACAAATTGCGCATGACCGAAGCCGATACTGCGCAACAAGTCGCCGGTATTGAAGTAGCGGTCGCCCTTCTCGAACACGTCCGTGAGCACCACCTTGCGGTTCTTTTCCGGGTCGGTGTAGCCATCGAACGGCGACTTTTCATCGATCCTGGCCAGCAGCAAGCCCTGCCCGCCGGTTTGCACCTTGCGCAGGAAACCGTCGCTGCCCCGCAACGGCTCGCCGGCTTCATGGGAGTACTCCACCAGCGCCCAATGCTGCAGGCAAAAGCCGATGGTGTTGTCGAAATTCAGCACATTGGTAAACCCGATGTTGCCGTCGCTGGCCGCATACAGCTCGCAGATGTGCTCCACGCCATAACGCTGTTTGAACTGCGCCCAGACACCGGGGCGCAGGCCATTGCCGACCATCTTGGTGACTTTATTGTCGCGATCCTGCGCACTGGCCGGCTGATCCAGCAGGTAGCGGCACAGTTCGCCGACATACCCCAAAGTGGTTGCGTTGAATTTGCGCGCATCGTCCCAGAACTGGCTGGCGCTGAATTTACGCCGGATGGCGAAGCCCGACGCGCCAATAATTGCCGAGCCCCAGCACACACACAGGCCGGTGGCGTGGTACAGCGGCAAGGTGCAATACAGGACGTCTTGCGGCCCCATGTCCAGGGCGATGCTGCCGAAACTCACCGCTGTCTTGGTCCAGCGCCCGTGTTTCATGATGCCGGCCTTGGGCAAACCGGTGGTGCCGGAGGTGTAGATATAGAAGCACGGGTCGTTGAAGAAGATGTGCCCGCTGCTGGCCGGGTTGTCCAGCGGGCTGTCGGCGCTGGCGGCCAGCAGGTCGGTGTAGCCCTGCGGCACCACGGTTGAGGATTGATCCGCCACACACCAGCTGCGTTCGGCCGCGATCGACACTTGATCGCGCACCGCCGCATAGGCGTCGAGCAATTCCGCGCCTGCCACGATCGCCACCGGGTTCACCAGGTTCAGGCTGTGCACCAGCGCCGCCTGGGTTTGCGCGGTATTGAGCATGGCGCAGATGCCGCCCAGCTTGGCCACGGCCAGCACGCTGAGCAGCAGCTCCGGGCGATTTTCAATAAACAGCGCGACCACATCACCCTTGCCGATGCCCTGCTCGTGCAGGTAATGCGCGATACGATTGGCACGCTGGTTGGCTTCGCGGTAGCTGAGCACGCTGTCGCCATACAACAACGCCGCGCCGTCGGGGTTGCGCAACGCAGCCTGTTCAAAGTGCCAACCGAGGCCGCAAGGCTGCGCGGGGTCGGTGACATTCGCGGCGCGCATGCCGCGCACCACGCGTGGCAGGGCGCGAACAATCGCAGGCACCTTACGCAAGAGCTTGCCCCAGGTGATCATGTCGTCTTGTTGATGGCTCATGGCGGAACATCCTTTTTCTTATTCTTCGTATGATCCAGGGACAGCGGCAGCCCTGTAGGCAGATGCCGAATGCCATGCAGGAAAATACGCCTGCCATTCTTTGACTGTACATGCGGGATTTGAAAAGTTTTGTATCCCGAGTCGGCCTCCACCGAAAAGGAATTTTGCCCAGCCGAGGCGGTCTTTATCTTCGAGGCTGACCTGAAACAGCTGGCGCGAATAACGCAAAATGCAGGATGCACGATGGCCATTCATGCAAATTGCACGAAACCGAAAATCTGTAAAATTTTTAACTGATTGATTTATAACGACTTTTTCAGATATCCAATACTGGCACAATCACTGCACCTATCTCTCCATGCTTGCCAACTTGAGCCAACGGAGCTGATAGACATGAGCCTGATCCAAGATAAATTCGCTTCTGTATTCTCCCAATACGACGTCACCACTCAGCCACGTCCAGACGGCGGTATCCTGCTGACCCTGCGCAACAGCGAAGGCAAACAGGTCAAGCGTTCGATCTCGTATCAACAGCTGCACACCGCTGACCAACTGACCTGGGTGATCAGCGCGATCCGCCGCGACCTGGCCGAACAAGCCAGTGAACTGCCACAGATTTCGATGCTGCAAAGCCAGAATCGCTTTGCCTTGCCGACCTACCACTCGGCATAAACCAGCGATAACCAAAAAGGGCCGCGACGCTTACAGGCGTCGCGGCCCTTTTTTGTGTGGCTTCAGCACAAGCCTTGCCGGCTGGCTTCATTCATCGCCTGTACGCGGTTGGTGACTTCCAGCTTGCCGTAGATATTGCGCAGATGGAATTTCACCGTGGCTTCAGAGGTTGCCCGGATCTGACTGATTTCCCAGACGGTCTTGCCTTCCGAGGCCCAGCGCAAAATTTCCAGCTCTGTCGGGGTGAGGGGCTTGCCGCCCAGGCTCAGACGTCTTCTAACGGTCATCGGCGCGTCCACCGGCGTGCGACACGACTGTTCTGGGCCACTCATTGTGCTCTCTCCTTTTGTAGTGGATGCCCTATCACCTTTCGGATTCCTGCTATTGACAGGTGATATAAACATCGAGTCCACAGAGAGTTACATAACGAATGGATTGAAAGCACAGTGCGTAGCAGAAACAGCTACGCCCTACAGATAATCAGGCTTATTCCCACAACAACTTCCAACTTGCCTGGGTTGAACATTTAAATATCTGTGCTTAGTCGTCCAAGCCCGGGAAACCATCGGCAATAACATCGCCGGTGAGTTGAGGCTCACAGCCTTCTGCGGTGTTGAACAAACGCAAGGTGACAAAGTGCGGGTTCTCGCCCATGTCGAACCAATGCGGCATGCCGGCCGGAATCACCAGCAGGTCATTTTTCTCACAACGCACGGCATATACGTAGTCGCCCACGTGCAGGTTGAACAGGCCCTGGCCTGCGACGAAGAAACGCACTTCGTCTTCGCTGTAGCGGCGTTCACTGAGGAATTGCGCACGCAGTTCAACGTTCTGTGCCGGATCGCCCGCTGCCCTAAGCACCTCCACGGCAGCGTAGCCAAGGGCATCGATCTCCAGTTGGTACGCGGCGATGATATCTGCGTCGCTGGCGCCCTTCTCTATCGGCGCTGGCTGCCAGCGCACAAAGCGCACACCGTGGTCGGCCAGCGTCGAGACGATATCGTCGAAATGGGTCAGGACCTTGTTCGGGGTATCCGGTGTGGCGGCAGCGTAAACAGCGACATAACTCATTGCTCGGTTCCTGTAGTCGGTTCTTGCAATCGAAGGCCAATGATAATGGCGGCGGCCAGGGCGGCGACGCTGGCGATGCTGAAGGTCAGGGTCGGGCCCAGCAGGTTCCAGCTGTAGCCGGCGTAAAGAGCACCCAATGCGCCCCCGGTGCCGGCCAGCGCGGCATACAGCGCCTGGCCCTGGCCTTGTTGTCTGGCGCCGAAGCTGCGTTGCACAAAAGCGATGGCGGCCGCATGAAAGCTGGCGAACGTGGCGGCATGCAGCACCTGCGCCAGCAGCAATACCCAGAAGATTTCGGCGAATGACCCCAGCAGCAACCAGCGGATAGCCGCCAACACAAAACTGGCCAGCAGTACCCGTCGCACCGAAAAACGCGTGAGGATGCGGCTCATGGCCAGGAACATCAGCACCTCCGCGACCACGCCCAGCGCCCACAGCATGCCGATCACGCCACGGCTATAACCCAAATGTTCAAGGTGCAGGGTCAGGAAGGTGTAATACGGGCCATGGCTCATTTGCATCAAGGCCACGCAGGCATAAAACGCCAGTACGCCGGGGCTGCGCAATTGCTTGAGAAAACCGTCACCGGCCAGGCGGTTGCCCTGCACGGCGGGCTGCGCGTTCGGCACCCACAGGCTGGCGCCAATAATGCCGGCCATGATCACCACGACCACCACCGGGTAAATGTCCAGGCTCAGCCCGTCGAACAGGCGACCCATGATCACCACGGTGAGGATAAAACCGATGGAGCCCCACAGGCGGATCTGGCTGTAGCGCGCCGTTTGCTTTTGCAAGTGCGCCAGGGTGATCACTTCAAACTGCGGCAACACCGCGTGCCAGAAGAACGCATGCAACGCCATCACCAGGGCCAGCCAGGCGTAGGTTTTGCTGAAGAAGATCAGCGAGAAACTCGCCAGGGTGCACACCGCGCCAAAACGCACGATAGCCAGGCGCCGGCCGGTGTAGTCGCCGAGCCAGCCCCACAGGTTGGGCGCCACGCAGCGCATCAGCATGGGGATGGCCACCAGCTCGCCGATACGCGCGCTGGAGAACCCCAGGTGGTCGAAGTACAGCGCCAGGAACGGCGCCGTCGCCCCGAGCAGGGCGAAGTAGAAGAGGTAGAAGCTGGAGAGGCGCCAGTATGGGAGGGCTGTCACGGTCAGCCCGTCACAGCTGGCCCAACACCGGCGTACTCACCTGCACATCGGCATTTTGCCCACGGTGGCGCAACAGGTGGTCCATCAACACGATGGCCATCATGGCCTCGGCAATCGGTGTAGCGCGGATGCCCACGCACGGGTCGTGGCGGCCCTTGGTGATCACGTCCACCGGGTTGCCGTGCACATCGATCGAACGCCCCGGCGTGGTGATGCTCGACGTGGCCTTGAGCGCCAGGTGCGCAACAATCGGCTGGCCGGAGGAAATACCGCCGAGGATGCCGCCCGCGTTGTTGCTGAGGAAACCTTGCGGGGTCATCTCATCGCGATGCTCGGTACCACGCTGGGCGACACAGGCGAAACCGGCGCCGATTTCCACGCCCTTGACCGCATTGATGCTCATCAGCGCGTGGGCCAGCTCGGCGTCGAGGCGGTCGAAGATCGGCTCGCCCAAACCCGGTTTGACGCCTTCGGCGACCACGGTGATCCTGGCACCCACCGAGTCCTGATCGCGGCGCAACTGGTCCATGTAGGCTTCCAGTTCCGGCACCTTGTCCGGGTCGGGGCTGAAGAAGGCGTTATCGTCGACGCTGTCCCAGGTCTTGAACGGGATCTCAATCGGGCCCAACTGGCTCATGTAGCCGCGGATCACGATGCCCTGGGTGGCCAGGTATTTCTTGGCGATGGCACCGGCGGCCACGCGCATGGCGGTTTCGCGCGCCGAGCTGCGGCCACCGCCACGGTAGTCGCGCTCACCGTATTTGTGGTGGTAGGTGTAGTCGGCGTGGGCCGGGCGGAACAGGTCCTTGATCGCCGAGTAGTCCTTGGACTTCTGGTCGGTGTTGCGAATCAACAGGCCGATGGCGCAGCCGGTGGTGCGGCCTTCGAACACGCCGGAGAGGATCTCGACTTCGTCGGGCTCCTGGCGCTGGGTGGTGTGGCGGCTGGTGCCGGGCTTGCGGCGGTCGAGGTCACGCTGCAGGTCTTCCAGAGACAACTCGAGGCCTGGCGGGCAGCCGTCGACAATGGCGACCAACGCCGGGCCATGGCTTTCGCCCGCGGTGGTGACAGTGAACAGCTTGCCGAAGGTATTGCCGGACATGCAGGGCGCTCCGTGAAATCAGTTGAATCAACTCAACCGTAATAACTTAAGGCGGCCAGTATACGCAGGCTAACCGACTAGTTCATCCTCGAAACCTTACCGGTAGACGTTGGTCCAACCGGCACCTTCCTGATGATGGCGCGATGATGCTGCGAGTTTTGCTTTTGACCCTTACCCTGTTTTCCAGCCTTGGCTTCGCCGCCTCCCCTGTTGTGCTGCAACGGCCGATCAGCCTGGACACCGGCAGCGGCGAGTTGTTTGGATCGCTCCTGCTGCCCAAATCCGACAAACCCGTGCCCGTGGTGCTGATCATCGCCGGCTCCGGCCCAACCGATCGCAACGGCAACAGCGCCGATGGCGCGCGTAACGACAGCCTCAAGCGCCTGGCCTGGGTGCTGGCGCGCAACAACATCGCCAGTGTGCGCTACGACAAACGCGGCGTGGCCGCGAGCCTGGCCGCCACCCCCGACGAACGCAACCTCAGCCTGGATGCCTATGTGGCCGATGCCGTGGCCTGGGGCAAGCTGCTCAAGGCCGACAGCCGCATGGGCCAGTTGATCGTGCTGGGCCATAGCGAAGGTGCGCTGGTGGCCGCCCTGGCCGCGCCGCAACTCGATCCGGCCGGGGTTATTTCGCTGTCCGGCAGCGCCCGGCCGGTGGATCAGGTGATCCGCCAGCAACTGGCCGATCACCTGCCGCCGGCCCTGTTGCTGCGCAGTAATGAAATACTCGACCACCTCAAGGCCGGCCAGGTGGACGCGGATGTGCCGCGCCCGCTCGAAGGGATCTTCCGCCCCAGCGTGCAGCCTTACCTGATCAGCCTGTTTCGCGCCGACCCGTCGGCGGCCTTCGCCAAACTGACGATGCCGGCGTTGATTATCCAGGGCACCAACGATATCCAGGTCGGCGTGGCGGATGCCCAGCAGTTGCAAGCGGCCAAGCCGGACGCACAGTTGGCCGTGATTCAAGGCATGAACCACGTGATGCGCATCGTACCCAAGGGCGTGAAGGAACAGCTGGAGTCATACAACGACCCGAGACTGCCCCTCGCCGCCGAGCTGGGCCAACGTATCGTGCGCTTTATCGACGGACTTCAACCCCGTTAAGCGACTATTTGCCTCCAGTCCTGAATAAAACGGCCGATAAGCCCAGAGTCGACAGTAAAAAGACTGTCGACTCGCAGGGCTTGGACAGGATCGCGCCGCATGACAACCACCGAAGCAACACCCGACTCTACTGCCGACAACCCGGCTGAAAAAACCGAGGCTGTCGAGGCCGCACCACTGCCGTGGGCGGACGTCCAGGCCGAACACTTCAAGATGCTGCGCCTCGCGCCTCTGGCCACCGATCGCGCCACCGGCGCACGGCCGCTGCGGTTTGTGCAGTTCGGCTATACCGAGCGCCATGACAAGAAGCACAGCCTGTTGCGCATGGTGATCCAGCTGCCGGGCCAGCGTGTGCGTCGCGAGCAGAATCACCTGGATATCTGGGTCGACCACGAAACGCACCGTGTGCACTTCGGCCCGGGCAACAGCCTGGAAATCGAACCGGCCAACCGCGGCCTGGGACGTTTTCTGGTCGCACAGGGCGCCGCGTGGGCAAAAAAGAAGTGGTCACATTACCGCGTCGACGGCGTGGACCTCGCCAACAAGGATGCACTCAACGAAGCCACGCGCCTGCGCCGCGATCACTTCCTGCGCATCCAGGGTTTTGACGTGGCCTACGCCGATGTGCAGCACCTCAAAGGCAATGTGCAACCGGGCAAAGTCAGCGAAGTGCTGGACAGCTGGAACACCGAGAAGGTGCAGTACGTAGAAATCCTCGAGGCGGCGCAGATGCTGCAGCAGGCCGAGCAGAACCTGGCCGAGCAGGAAGTGAAGCTGCGCAAGGAAGAGGAAAAGGTCACCAAGTTCAAGCGCGAGGACAGTGGGCTGCGCTTTACCATTACCTGCCTGGTGGCGTTTACGGTATTTCAGGCGGGGTTGTTGATCTGGATTGCCACACACCGCTGAAAGGTTGGAATGCATTCCAAATGTGGGAGCTGGCTTGCCAGCTCCCACACTGACCGCGTTCCTATTGTGGAATGAAGTTAAACCCGCGCCGCAAACACCGCCTGATGTGCCCGGCACTGCTCAGCCGTCAGCATGAACACACCGTGCCCGCCGCGCTGGAAGTCCAGCCAGGCAAAGTCGACTTCCGGGTACAGCGCTTCGACGTGCACCTGACTATTGCCGACCTCGACAATCAGCAAGCCCTTTTCGGTCAAGTGATCGGCGGCCTCGGCCAGCATGCGCCGCACCAGGTTCAAACCATCGTCGCCGCAGGCCAGGCCCAGTTCCGGTTCGTGCTGGTATTCGTCAGGCATGTCGGCGAAGTCTTCGGCGTCCACATACGGAGGGTTAGACACGATCAGGTCAAAACGCTGGCCCGGCAGCCCATTGAAGCCGTCGCCCTGTACGGTGTAGACGCGCTCATCAACACCATGACGCTCAATGTTCTGGTTAGCCACTTCCAGCGCTTCGAAGGACAAGTCGCCCAGCACCACTTCAGCGTCCTGGAACTCATAGGCACAGGCGATGCCGATGCAACCGGAGCCGGTGCACAGGTCGAGAATGCGCGCCGGCGGTTGGGCCAGCCACGGCTCGAAGCGGTTTTCGATCAACTCACCAATCGGTGAACGCGGGATCAACACGCGCTCGTCGACGATAAACGACATGCCGCAGAACCAGGCTTCCTTCAACAGGTAGGCAGTAGGGACACGCTCATGGATACGCTTGTGCAGCAAGCGCTGCACGTGGGCGACTTCCTCTTCTTCCAGATTGCAGTCCAGGTAGCTGTCGGCAATTTCCCATGGCAGGTGCAAGGCGCCGAGCACCAATTGCCGGGCTTCGTCCCAGGCGTTGTCGGTGCCATGCCCGAAAAACAGGTCTTCCCCATGGAAACGGCTGACAGCCCAACGGATGTGGTCGCGCAACGTGCGCAGGCGAGAGGTAATCACGGGGGCAAGCTCCTGGAAAAAACGACTGGCGATTCTAACAGCCTTCGCCTGTACCGACGATGTACGAAACCCCTTCACCATCCGTCGGATTTCATTCAAATTGCCATCATTGCGCTAAACAAGCCCACCTCTTGACATGGCTGCACGTCAACAACGGCGTACCTTACGATGGTAGCGATTCACAGAACCGCTCAGCCAGTGGACAATGTGACAAAAGCCCCACTCACAGGAGCCCCCAGAATGTCCGTTCCAAAGACGATGTTTCAACTCAGCGGTCGCGGTTACGCAGCAGCCAACCTGAACCATGCGACCCTCGTGATCATCGACGCCCAGAAGGAATACCTCAGCGGCCCGCTCGCGCTGTCCGGCATGGACGCGGCGGTCGACAATATCAAGCAGTTGGTCGCGGCAGCACGCAACGCCGGGCGACCGATCGTGCATGTGCGTCACCTTGGCACCGTCGGTGGCCTGTTCGACCCGCAAGGCGAGCGCGGTGAATTCATTCCTGGCCTGGAACCCCAAGGCGATGAAACCATTATCGGCAAACTACTGCCGAGCGCGTTCCACGGCACGGGCCTGGAGAAACACCTGCAAGACCTCGGCTCCCTGGACTTGATCGTCTGCGGTTTCATGAGCCACTCCAGCGTCAGCACCACGGTGCGTGCCGCCAAGAACCTGGGCTTTCGCTGCACCCTGGTGGAAGACGCCTGCGCCACCCGTGACCTGCCTTACAAAAGTGGCATCCTGAGCGCCGAGCACGTGCAGCACACCGAGATGGCCATCATGGCTGACAACTTCGCCACCCTCGCGCTGACCAAAGATCTGATCTGATCGCCCTTGAGATGAGCGGCGTATTTATTGCCCCGCTCATCCGCAAAGCCCGCTCATTTGGCGCATTTACCGCTGCTGTCGGAACAACCTGTGTATCTTCCGGTCGAAGGGCCGATACCCTGGAGGAAAGGTCGGAATGAAGATATCCGATGGTTTTGACGCTCGTCGCTTGCGCCCCAAGGGCCCGAGCAATTGGCGTCTGCGCCTGGTAGCCGGCTTTGCCGCGTTGCTGGCCATTGTAGGTTTGCTGTTGGCCGGCGCTGGTGGCGCCGGCCTGTTTGGTCATTCGCCGGCCCTTGGCGAGTTGAATGCCAGCCCCGGTGGCTCGGCTATCCTGTTGGTAATCGGGTTGCTGGTGCTGTGGTTGGGCGTGTGGTTATGGCGTCGCAGCCGTCGGAAAATGCGTCAGCCGCTGTCACTGAACATCGCTTCGCACTTGATGAAAAAGCACGACTGATGGCGCTTGGATAGCGTTTCCTGCGCCCTGGCCGCCGCGATTTAGGTAAACTGCCCGCCCTTCGCGGAGGCTGACATGCAAGACGACGATTTTTCCCTGTTCAAAAACGAGCTGCGCGGCGTCAAGCCGATCAAGCACGATCGTGCCGACACCGGCAAACCCAAGGCCGACCGGGCGCAGATCGCCAAGCTGCGCCAGGCCGCGACCGTGCGCACCGACGCCACCACCGTGGACGGCCTGTCGGACCAGTTCGTGATCGATGTAGGCCCGGAAGATGAGCTGATGTGGGCCCGCGACGGCGTGCAGGAAAGCCAGATGCGCAAGCTCAAGATCGGCCAGATTCCGTTCGAAGGCAGCCTCGACCTGCACGGCATGAACGTGGAAAAAGCCCGCGAAACCCTCTGGGCCTTCCTGGCCGAAGCGACCAAATTCGAAATCCGCTGCGTGCGCGTCACCCACGGCAAGGCCGTGCGCCTGGACGGCAAGCGCCCCATGATCAAGAGCCACGTCAACACCTGGCTGCGCCAGCATGCCCAGGTACTCGGCTTTACCTCCTGCCAGGCCCGCCACGGCGGCGCCGGTGCGGTGTATGTGATGCTCAAGCGCACCATGATGGAAGGGCGCGACGAGTAACAAGTGCCATCGTCAGGCTTGCAGCGATGTGTCCGCCACCGTAACCTTGCGCTTTGCGAAAATCCCACAGGTAGTTTCATGTCCCTGGAACAGAATTACACGGCGATCCTCGGCCAGCTCGGCGAGGACGTTTCCCGCGAGGGCCTGCTCGACACGCCAAAGCGTGCCGCCAAGGCGATGCAGTACCTTTGCCGCGGCTATGAACAGACGCTGGAAGAAGTCACCAACGGTGCCTTGTTCAGCTCCGACAACAGCGAAATGGTGCTGGTCAAGGACATCGAGTTGTACTCGCTGTGCGAGCACCACCTGCTGCCGTTTATCGGCAAGGCGCATGTGGCGTATATCCCGAGCGGCAAGGTGCTGGGCCTGTCGAAGGTCGCGCGGATTGTCGACATGTATGCGCGCCGCCTGCAGATCCAGGAAAACCTCAGCCGCCAGATCGCCGACGCGGTGATGCAAGTGACCGGCGCCCTGGGCGTGGCGGTGGTGATCGAAGCCAAGCACATGTGCATGATGATGCGCGGTGTGGAGAAACAGAATTCGTCGATGATCACTTCGGTGATGCTGGGTGAGTTCCGCGAAAACGCGGCCACCCGCAGCGAATTCCTCAGCCTGATCAAGTAACAGGCTGTGTAAGGAAAAGCCGGCGTTCATCGCCGGTTTTTTTTCGCCTGCGAAATTCAGGTAAGCTGCGGCCCCTTCTTCATGGGCAAGAGGTATCAGCCATGTTCGTCAAAGCACTTCGAGTGGGTCTCGGCCAAATCATCATCGCGGGCGACTTCCTGACTCGCCCGCGCAAAAAGCAGCGTTCCGCCGAGCAACAGGCTCAGGTGAATGCGGCGGCCAAGGAACTGACGCTGTACCAGTTCCACGCCTGCCCGTTTTGCGTGAAAACTCGCCGCACCCTGCACCGCCTGAATGTGCCGGTGGCGCTCAAGGACGCGAAAAACAATGCACAGGACCGCCAGACCCTGCTGGAGCAAGGCGGCAAGATCAAAGTGCCGTGCCTGCGTATTGAAGAGAATGGCCAGACCACCTGGATGTATGACTCCAAGGTGATCATTGATTATCTGGACAAGCGGTTTGCAGCGGTCTGAAGGCGATAGGAAATCCAATGTGGGTGTGCTGGCTTGTGTGGGAGCTGGCTTGCCTGCGATGCAGGCACCTCGGTGATTCAGGTAGACCGAGTTGATGCTATCGCAGGCAAGCCAGCTCCCACATTTGTTTGGCTGTGTAATTAAGTCAGTATTACCAGATCCAATAAGGCCGAGCCCAGGCACTTGCCGTGGGCGTCCAGCGCCAGCGAGCGGGTCACGCCGCCGCGCAGGATCCCCGGCAGCACGAAGTTCAGCGCCTGCACGTTGGGCAATTCATAACGTCGCACAGGCGCCGCATCCGGCTCACGCAAGCCGGCAAAAAACTCAGCGACGCGCTCGGGCGTGAGCTGCTCGCACAGCAGCGGATAATCCTCTGTGCGGTAGGCGATGATCGAGATGTTCGAGGTGTCGCCCTTATCGCCGGTACGGGAATGGGCCAGTGTGTGCAGTTTCATGCTTCGATCCTCGGGTTGACCGCGCTACGCGGCAGCAGCAAGGAGGCCACCGCCACCACCTGGCGCACGCTTTTACTCGCCCCGCCGCCGCCCGACGGACCATTGGTGTAGAGGGTTTCCACTTCATTGCCAACCCGCACCGCTTCGCTGCGCTCCTCACACCGAGCGGCCACGCGCAGGCGCACTTCCCAGGGTTCGACGTTGCTGCGGGGGCCGTGCAAGGAGTCCATGCCAATCAGCTCGGCGCGCAGGTCTTGCATCTTCACACCCATGAGTGCCAGGCGCTTGAGTACGATATCCCGCGCCAACTCAGCCCGTGCGACAGCGCCCGGGCCGCCGTAGGACATCTGCCCTTCACCGATCCATCCGTCCAGGTAACCCACGCTGACCTTCAACTGTTCAGGCCGCGCCCGGCCATCGGCGCCTCGGGCACTGACCCTATCCACGCCCTCCTCCACAAAGCTCACGTGGGAAAAGTCCGCCGTCACGTCCGGCGTGAGATAAGCCGCCGGGTCGTGCACTTCGTAGATCATCTGCTCGGTGCACGTCGCACGGCTGACCCGCCCGCCCGTACCTGCCACCTTGGTGATCACAGCTTCGCCATCGGCATCGATTTCGGCCAACGGGAAACCCAGGCGTGCCAGGTCATCCACATCCTTGAAGCCGGGATCGGCAAAATAACCACCGCTGACCTGCCCCGCGCATTCCAGCAAATGCCCGACCAACGTGCCGCGCCCCAGGCGCTGCCAGTCGTCCGCAGCCCAGCCGAACTCAAACATCTGCGGCGCCAAAAACAGCGACGGGTCGGCCACGCGCCCGGTGATCACCACATCGGCATCGGCGCGCAAGGCTTCAAGGATGCCGTCGACGCCCAGGTAGGCGTTCGCGGATATCAACCGTGCGCCCAAAGAGCCGACAGTCTGGCCGTTATCCAGGCGTTGTTCGGGCGGTAAAACATCCAGCACGTCATCGCCCACCACCGCCACGACCTTGAGGCCCTGGCCCAACTCGTTGGCAATGCGCCGCACTTCAACGGCCGCCGCCACCGGATTGGCCGCGCCCATATTGGTAATCACCCGCAGGCGACGGCCGCCTTTTAAACCAACAAACGGCAACACGCGGCGCATACGCTCGCTCAGCAGTGGGTCGTAACCGCCCTGCGGGTCGCTGATACGCGCCTGTTGCGCCAGGGCAATGGTGCGTTCAGCGAGGCATTCGAACACCAGGTAATCCAGGTCGCCCTGTTCGGCCAGTTCCACGGCAGGCTCGATACGATCGCCGGAGTAGCCGGCGCCGGAGCCGATGCGCAAGGTTTTCATCTCAAATCACTCCCAGGAGCAATGCGGTCAGGGTCATCAACACCGACGCAGCAAACAGAAACGGAATAGTGAAGCGCTGGTGATCGGCCAGTTCGATCTTGCACAGGCCCACCAGCAGGAAGGTCGCAGGCGTCAGCGGGCTGACCGGGAAACCGGTGGTGTGTACGCCCAGCAACGAGGCCTGGGCCACTTGCAGCGGGTCGACGCCCAGGGCTTTGCCGACCTCGGCGATCACCGGCATCACGCCGAAATAGTAGGAATCGGGGTCAAACAACATGCTCAACGGCATGGAAATAAAGCCCACCACCGCCGGGATCAACTTGCCATGGCCGGCGGGAATCTGCGCCACCGCCACCTCGGCAATCGCCTTGAGCATGCCGGTGCCTTGCATGATGCCGGTGAACACGCCAGCGGCGAGCAGGATACTGGCCATGGTCAGGGCAGTTTTCGCATGGGCATCGATGCGCGCGCGTTGGGCGTCCACATTCGGGTAGTTGATGCACAGCGCCACCACGGTGCCGAGCATGAACATCACCACCGGGTCGACCCAGCCGGCAATCATCACCACCATCACGAGCACGGTCAGCAACAGGTTGACCCAGAACAGCCGTGGGCGCCGCAGCTTGATGTCGTCGTCGCTGAGCACCCGTTGCGGCACCGCCTCCACCGAGGAACCGGCGCCCAGGCCCAGGCGTTTTTCTTCACGACGGCCCAGCCACCAGGCGCAGGCAAACACGAAGATCAGGCCGACGATCTGCACCGGAATCAGCGGCTGGAACAGGTCGGCCACCGGCACATGCAAGGCCGCCGACGAGCGCAGCACCGGGCCGGTCCACGGCAGGAAATTGACCCCGGCGGCCATGGCACAGACACACGCAAGGATGCGCTTGTCGATGCCCAGCCGCGTATACAGCGGCAGCATTGCCGGCACCGTCACCAGAAACGTCACCGCGCCGGAGCCGTCCAGGTGCACCAGCAGCGCGAGGGTCGCGGTGCCGACCACAATCCGCGTAGGACGCGTGCCGACGGTACGCAGGATGCGATCAATGATGGGGTCGAGCATGCCGGCGTCGGTCATGATCCCGAAAAACAGAATCGCGAACACAAACATGCCCACCACCGGGGCGACGTTTTTGATTCCGGTAATGATAAAGGCGCTGGTTTGCAGGCCGAAACCGCCGAGCAATGCAGCAATGATCGGCAAGGCGATCAACGCCACCAGCGGCGACAGGCGTTTGCTCATGACGGCAGCGAGCAGGCACAGGATGGTAATGACACCCAGGGTAGCGAGCATGGGTTACTCCAGAGCGGCCTTGGTGGCCGGTTATTGTTTTCCCTGGAGTATTGGAAGCGGGTTAGTCTTTGTAAATTGGAATATTCGGCCTGGCACGTTCGGAAAAACAAAATGAAGAACAGCATCCAACACATACAAGCCTTTCTCGCCGTAGCCCGCACCGGCAGTTTCACCAAGGCCGCCAATGAGTTGCACTTGTCGCCCTCAGCCTTGACGGTACAGGTGCAACAACTCGAAGACTGGCTCGGCGTTGCGCTGCTCGATCGCAGCCCGCGCCACGTAAGCATCACCGCCGCAGGCGAAGACGCGCGCGGCCCCATGGAAAAACTGCTGCTGGACCTGGACAACATCGTCACCGGCTCCCGTGACCTCGCCGCCCTGCGCCGTGGCGTGGTCAGCATCGCCGCGCTGCCCTCGGTGTGCGCCGGCGCCCTGCCGCCAGCTTTGCGCCTGTTTCGCGAGCGTTTTGCCGGCATCGAAGTGCGATTGCATGACCTGGTGGCCCATCGTATTCATGCACAGGTGCGTGAAGGCGTGGTGGATTTCGGCATCGGCGTGCGTGCCCGGCTGAGCCACGGCCTGGAGTTTTTGCCGGTGCTCAATGATCGGTTGTGTGCGTTTGTGCCGCTCGGCCATCCCCTCGCCCACCATCGGCGGCTGACCCTGGAGCAATTGGCGGACCAACCAATCATCCTCACCGGGCGCGACAGCAGTGTGCGTGAGCAGGTGGACGCGTTGTTTGATCAGACGCGGCTGACAATGAATGCCGGCATGGAAGCCAACTACATGTCGACGGTGCTGGCGCTGGTGCGCCAGGGGTTGGGCATCAGTGTACTGCCGGAGTCGGCGGCGGACAGTTTGGCGGGGTTGAAGCGCATCAATATTGACCATCCCGGCGTGAACCGCGAGATCGGGTTGATCAGTCGCAGCGGGATGGGGCTCAGCCCGGCGGCGCAGCGTTGCTTTGAATTATTAAATGATGAACTCTCTGGCAAAACATAAAGCTGAAACTGGACACTGTGGGAGCCAGCTCCCACACAAGCCAGCTCCCACATTTTTGACCGCGTAAACTCAATCCAGCATCGCTACATGTTTAGGATGGCTCGCCACCCGCGCCAGCCACGCCTGCACGCCCGGATAAGCGTCCAGCTCAAAACCACCCTCCTGGGCCACATGGGTATAGGCATACAACGCCACATCGGCGATGGAGAATTGGTCACCCACCAGATACGGGGTCAATTGCAGTTGGCGCTCCATGACTTTGAGCGCCTTGTAGCCACCTTTGTGCAGCTTCTTGTATTCCTCAAGACGGTCTGCGGGCAAGCCCAGGTAAAACTGGATAAACCGCGCCACCGCAATATACGGTTCGTGGCTGTACTGCTCGAAAAACTGCCATTGCAGCACTTGCGTGCGCAGGCGTGGCTCGGCCGGCAAAAACTCGCTGCCATCGGCCAGGAAGTTGAGAATCGCGTTGGACTCCCACAGGCAGGTGCCGTCTTCAAGTTCCAGCACCGGGATCTTGCCATTCGGGTTCTTGGCCAGGAACTCGGCGGTCTGGGTGTCGCCCTTGAGGATGTCGACATCGATCCACTGGTACGGGATGCCCAGCAGGTTGAGCATCAATTTGACCTTGTAGCAGTTGCCCGACTTGTAATCGCCATAAACCTTGTACATGGGGCTCCCCTTATGCCGCTTGCGCGTGCTGTGCTTGACGGACTACCGCGGCCAGGCGCTTAAGACCTTCGTCCAGGCGGGCCGGGTCGATATGGCTGAAATTGAGGCGCAACGAGCCCAGGTGTTGGTCGGGCTCGGAAAAGAACGGCTCACCGGGCATGAACGCCACGTCCTGAGCCAATGCTTGCGCCAACAAGGTGCGGGTGTCGAGCGGTTGTTTCAAGGTCAGCCAGAAGAATAATCCACCTTGAGGCACTTGCCAGTCGGCCAGGTCGCCAAAGTGGCGCTCCAGCGCCGACTGGAATGCATCGCGACGCTCGCGGTAAAAACTGCGCAATTGCACCAGATGCTGCTGGTATTGCTCGGTGCCGATCCACTGCATGGCCTGCCACTGGCCAATGCGATTGGTGTGCAGGTCGGCCGATTGCTTGAGCTTGAGCAGGTGCGGGAACAAATCCTCGCTGGCGATCAGGTAACCGACGCGCAACCCCGGCAACAGGGTCTTGGAGACGGTGCCGGTGTAGATCCAGCTGGCTTTTTTCAAGCGCCCGGCGATCGGCTGGGCACTGGCGCCGTCGAATGTCAGCTCGCGGTAGGGCTCGTCTTCGATCAGGGTTACGCCGAATTCATCGAGCAAGGCGGCCACGGCTGCGCGCTTGGCTTCGCTGTAGCGCACGGCCGAAGGGTTCTGGAAGGTCGGGATGAGGTAGATGAACGCCGGGCGATGGCGTTCGAGGCTGGCGCGCAGGGCGGCCAGGTTCGGGCCGTCGGCCTCCAGTTG
Organism: Pseudomonas sp. Leaf15; assembly: GCF_001421425.1. Classification (NCBI taxonomy): domain Bacteria; kingdom Pseudomonadati; phylum Pseudomonadota; class Gammaproteobacteria; order Pseudomonadales; family Pseudomonadaceae; genus Pseudomonas; species Pseudomonas sp. Leaf15. Next base: position 86,942 of record NZ_LMKI01000034.1, on the reverse strand, counting down.
CACGGTGAGGCAATCGGCGCCGAACAGTTGGAAAATCTGCAAGGCGGCCAGGTAGGTCGGGCCTTCCAGCATGACTTGAGTGCCCTTGTCGATGTACAGCTTGGCTGCCAGGTCGAGGGTTTGCTGGGAGCCGCTGACCACCAGCACCTGGCTGGCCTGGCATGGCACGCCCAGGGCTTGGGCCTCGGCGGCGAGCAGTTCACGCAGTTGCGGCTCGCCTTCGCTCATGCCGTATTGGCCGATGTTCAGTGGCAGGTCATCCCAATTCAGGGCCGGCAACATGGCTTCGGCCGGCAAGCCACCGGCGAACGACATCACGTTCGGGCGCTGAGCTGCCGCGAGGATTTCACGGATCAAGGAGCTTTTGAGGCGCGTAACACGTTCAGAGAAGGCCATAGGGTCACCGGTAGCGAAGTCGGGGGCAAATACGTCAAACTGGTTGACCGAAATTACGACGACTCGCGTGGATACGTCAATATGCTTGACCTTAAAAACCAGAGCAGCCAGCAACAAGCCATGGAAGCCTTCTTCTTCGGCTACCAGGCGTTTACCGCCAAGGCCGACGAAATGCTCGAGCGCCGAGGCCTGAGCCGTGTGCATCAGCGCATCGTGTTTTTTATCGCGCGTTACCCGGCCTTGAGCGTGAAGCAGCTGCTGGAGTTGCTTGGGGTGAGCAAGCAGGCGCTGAACATGCCGCTGCGCCAATTGCAGGAAATGCATCTGGTTGACAGCGTTGCGTCCGAGGCCGACAAGCGCAAACGCCTGTTGGAACTGACTGAAGAAGGCCTGCGTTTTGAGCAGTCACTGCGCCGCGAGCAGGTGAAGTTGTTGCAGCGTGCGTTCAGTGAGGCTGGCGAAGAGGCCGTGGCTGGATGGTTGGCGGTGAATCAGGCCCTCGCCGGCCAGCCTTAACCCTATGCCGAGCGAGCTTGTTGTGGCGAGCAGGCTTGCCCTGCGTTGGGCTGCGTAGCGGCCCCAAAACCTGCCGATGATCTCTAGCTGAAGCCCCGCGGTGACTGTTTCAGGGCCGCTTCGCGCCCCAACGCAGGGCAAGCCTGCTCGCCACAACAAGCCTTGCTCGCCACAACAAGCCGAAGAAACGCCCCCTCATCCGCCTTTCATCCCCTTCCGCCGACAAAATCGAAAACATTATTTGCTTTATTTGTATACAAAAGCATAATTCGCTTCGTGCGAGTTCCTGACCTACTGGTCAACAAAACCCGCCAGTACCTCAAAGCGCTGCTGCCCACCTCTGTGACCGGCGCTGGAAATAACAATAAAACTCTTGAGGAGTACTTGCTGTGGATAGCCAAAAAACCGAAGCCCCCACGCTGGACCTCGCCCCACCGCAAGGCGGCTGGCTGGAACGCCTGTTCAAACTGCGCTTGCATGGCACCACAGTGAGAACCGAACTGATTGCCGGCCTCACCACCTTCATCACCATGGCCTACATCATCTTCGTCAACCCCAACATCATGGCCGACGCCGGTATCGATCACGGTGCGGCGTTTGTCGCCACCTGCATCGCCGCCGCGCTGGGCTGCCTGCTGATGGGGCTGTACGCCAACTGGCCGGTGGGCCTGGCGCCGGGCATGGGCCTGAATGCGTTTTTCACCTACACCGTGGTCGGCACCATGGGCTACCACTGGGAAACCGCGCTGGGCGCAGTGTTTATTTCCGGCGTGCTGTTCATGGGCCTCACGCTGTCACGCGTGCGTGAATGGCTGCTCAACAGCATCCCCGTGAGCCTGCGTCATGCCATGGGCGCAGGCGTCGGCTTGTTCCTCGGGGTGATCGGCCTGAAGACCGCCGGCATCATCGTCGACAGCCCGGCCACCTTGATCAAGCTCGGTTCGTTGCACGAACCTGCGCCGTTGCTGGCGGCTGTGTGCTTCCTGTTGATCGCGATCCTCAGCTATCACCGGGTATTCGGCGCGATCCTGATCAGCATCATCGCCGTGACCCTCGCCGGTTGGGGCCTGGGCCTGGTGCACTACAACGGCATTCTCTCCACCCCACCGAGCCTGGCACCGACCTGGATGGCCATGGACATAAAAGGTGTGTTCAATGTCAGCATGATCAGCGTGGTATTCGCCTTTCTTTTTGTACACATGTTTGACACTGCAGGTACACTGATGGGCGTCGCGCAACGGGCCGGGCTGGTCAATGCCGATGGCAAGATCGACAACCTGTCCCGCGCGCTGAAGGCCGACAGTGCCTCCAGCGTATTTGGCGCCATGGTCGGTGTGCCGCCGGTGACCAGCTATGTGGAAAGTGCTGCCGGTGTGGCCGCAGGGGGGCGCACCGGGCTGACGGCGGTGACCGTGGGCGTCCTGTTTGTGGCGGCGATGTTTTTTGCGCCGCTGGCGGGGATGATTCCGGCGTATGCCACCGCCGGTGCGCTGATTTACGTGGCGATGCTGATGATGGCGAGCATGGCGCATATCGATTGGGATGAGGCCACCGACAGCATTCCGGCGATTGTTACCGCGATCATGATGCCGCTGACGTTTTCGGTGGCCGACGGCATCGCCCTGGGCTTTATCACATACGTGGCGCTCAAGGCCGGCACCGGCAAGTACCGTGAGATTTCTGTCAGCCTGTGGGTGCTGTGCGCGATCTTTATCGCCAAGTTCATTTTCCTGTAGTACGGGAACGGCTGAAAACCGCCTCACCTTCGGGTGGGGCTTTTTGCATATAAGGAAGGAACGTAGATGAACCTGGATACCTGGCTGTTGTTCAGTGGTGCGGCACTGGTGGTGATCCTGATCCCCGGGCCGCTGTCGCTGTTGATGATCAGCAACAGCCTCAACTACGGCCTGCGCCGCTCGTACCCGGCGTTTCTGGGCGGGGTGTTTGCCTCGATCTGCCTGCTGAGCGCCTCGGCATTGGGCCTGGGTGCGTTATTGCTGGCCTCCGAACAGCTGTTCAGTGCCTTGAAAATTGTCGGCGCGCTGTACCTGTTTTACCTTGCCTGGCAGAGCTGGCAGCAATCACGGCAACCTGCCCACGGCGCCGAAGTGCCGCAGGCGCCGCCCGTGCCGCGGTTTCGCGCGTTGTTCGGCCGCGCTTTTGTGCTGGGCGCCAGCAACCCCAAGGACATCCTGTTTTTTGCGGCCTTCCTGCCGCAATTTCTCAGCAGCCAGCAGCCGTTCCTCCCGCAACTGCTGATCATGATCGCTACCTGGACCGTGCTCGACTTGCTCTGCAAGCTGGCTTACGGCCTCGGTGCCCATGGAGCCGCGCGTTACCTGCGCAGCGGCGCGGGCCAGAGCTGGTTCAACCGCATCAGTGCCGCACTGTTTGGCGGCGCAGCCACGGCAGCGCTGCTCAAGGGCTGAACGGAGCGACTTTGGCAAAATACACGCTGGCGGGTTCCTCATAACGAACTCGCCACTGAATACCTGCAACGAGCCGGACCAGACGGTTTTCCGGCATGGCTTGCTCAATGGCAGCAAACTCCGCCGAGTAGGGCGATTGCGAACGGATACGGTCTTGAAACCAGGCATCGGAGAGCTGCGGGGCCACCCTGGAGCGCAGGCTGACGTTGCGATTATCGACCCAGTTGTTCAGCACAAAATAAACCGAATTCGAATGCGGATGGGTGCAATAAAAGTCATTCATACTGGCCCCACCATGCCGCCGCGGGATTCCCCTGACGGTAAATCCGTAGTGCTCCAGAATCTGCCTGACGGCCGCTTGAACCGCTTGCGAACGAGGTAAACCATTGCCGCGGATACGCCTGAGTAATGATTGGCCCAGGCTGACGGGCGGAGTGAAATCCAGCCGCGTGCCCCCCGGCGCGCTCCCATCGACCCCGATGTTAATGATGTTGGCGCCCGGCTCACCCGCAGGCCGTAGCATGCTCAGCAGATCGGGCATACGGTCCGGGGTTTGCGGGGCCAGCCACCGGTCGAGCGTCGCCCGGATATTCAGTAAGTGCGTGGCCGTCACCGTGGGGCCGGTGTCGGCCAACTCAGTGAGCCGCTCGGCAACAAACCGCCTGCTGCCCCCGGTCATCGTGGGAAAAATCCGCCCCATCGTGACGTCCAGGCGTTCAGTGAACAGCGGTTGATGGGGCGTCCACAGCCCATTGGCCCCCAGGGTCGCCGGTATCGGCTGCTCAGCAACAGCCATGCCCAGCCAGCGCTCCACATCCACGGGGGCCCGGAAGGAAATATCCTGGTTGCGCATAATAAAGACGATGCTCGAAGACGACGCGTTGGTACCCTGGGGCAGCAATCGATAGTAATCCGGCCCCAATCGCAACAGGTCATAGGCGTCAACACCCGGCGTCGCAGGCACCCGGTATATATGTCGGCCCAAGGGCGGCACTTCGGTCAGAGGGTCAGCACGCCGAAAGCCCCAAGACTGCCAGGCACTGTTGGCCACCGGCGAGGCGCGCAAAGCCGCTTCCGTACGCGTGCGCGATGGCGGTGACCAATCCGTTACGCCTCGGGTGGGCGCCCAGGGTTGCCACACGCCTGAACTCGGCCCGGCCACCGGTGCATCGGCGCCTAATAGCCATTCACGGGGCTGTTCGATGTGCAGGATCAGTTCATCTTGCCCTTCACCCTGGTTATTTTTCAGGCGCAGCCCCTGCTCGTTCTCGCGTCGGTAGACCGGGTAAACCTCGTTACCCTCGCGAATAAACTGCTCGCCATCTTTTACATACCGCCCTTTACCTCCCGGCCCCGCCAATTCAACGGCCCCCTCCAAACCGCCCTGGGCCTGGAAGTGCTCGAGCAAATGACGGGGTTTGAGCGGTGCCGGTTTCAGGCCCGCGCGCGTACCCCGCATGATCCCTTGATGGCGATGCAAACGCCCCAAGGCGACACGCGAAACGCGCGCGCCCTTCGTGGAAGGACTAAAGGCTGTCATCACGTCGACGAACGCAAGCAGCGTCAGGAACGCCACATCCACAGCGTCATGGGCAGACCCGCTGAAATGAAAGCGCCGCGCGGCAAGCAGCATTTCATACAGGCTGACGCCAACGCCCAATACCGGAACAAAGCCCAGCAGACCGCGAATCGTCGCGTCGTACTGCTCGCCCAAACGTTGCTCGCGGTAGTGTTCCAGCGCCTGGGAAGACTGGGATTGGGCCTGGGTACGACGCTGCAGATCGAACACCTGCGCGTGGGCCAGCAACGCCAATGCATTGCCATAGGGGGTAGGCGCAGCCGCCAACCAATGTTCAGGCTGCGACTCAATCTGCTCTTTGATCAACGCTTCGACGCTTGCAGGGTCCACCGCCGGCGTCTTTGCCGGGGCCAAAAACAACTCCACAGCCATGGCAATCAAACGATAGAGGCCGGGTTGTCCTGGCTCAAGCGAGTGAGGCCGGCGCGGTTGCACCCGCAAGCCCTCACCGGGGTAGCCGGCAAGCGCCTGCGCCTCCCAGCCGGGCGCCACCTGGCGCGCCAACGCCTGCTGGTTTTCGACAAGTGCACCGACACGGTTCAAGGCCTTCTGCGCCTCCTCCAAACTGGCATACGCGACAATCACACGGCTTGCCGCAGCCATGGGCCAATACACCACGCAAAGCTTCGATAACCTGTCATGAATGAACAACAGGCCCGTGATGTGCCGATCATGTTCGGGGGTGGCGTCCATCAGGCGCAGCACCGCCAACTGGATGTCGAACTCATCGGTTTTCAGGTCACGTGCCGACTCGGCCGCCAACGCCTGGGTAAACAGACGCTGGGCCGTATCACTCAAGCCTTGCTGCACCGCAGAGTACAGCTGCATCTGGGCACGCTGTCGCAAAGCCCTATAGACCAGGGCCTGGGACACACCTGAAGACTTGGCTTGAGTCGCCGCCGGAGGATAAAAAGCCCCGATGATCAGCTTGTCGTACTCGCCCCCCATGTCGAGCGAAGCCAGGGTGTCGATCAGGTAACGCACACTCAAGCGCTCTTTCCAGGCCGGGTCCAGCCAGCGTGCACGATTCAACCGCCAGCGGGTCCAGGGCGCCTTGGGGTCGAGATTATGCAACGCCAATTGCAGCAGACTGAAGGTGGTCCGCTGTGGGCTGACAGACTTTTTAATATCACGATCGCCCACTGCGCACTGACTCGACCAGCCGCACAATTGTGAACTGACATCATCGGGCAAATCCACCAGTGGTTTGTCGATATCCAGCTCAGGGTAAAAACCGTCCTGCGTCAATCGCGCCACCAAGGCTTTACGGGCGAATGACTCCAGGCTCGGCAAATCCCGCCAGAGTTTGCTCTCCACCGCAAAGGCATTGATCACATAGCGGCGTGACAACCGTTCGTAGTGTTTTCGCTTGCCGGCTGATGCAATGCCCAACCACGACGGGCGTTTTCGCGCTTGAGTGGCGGCTACCTGCAACAGGTTGACATTCACCAAGGCCAATGTGCGCGCATCATTGGCGGGCACTTGCAGGCACTCGAACAATTCCTGAGCCAGCAACATGCGGCTCAACTGCGGATCGCTGATTTCACTGAACAACCTGACACCCTTGCCAATAAGCGTGTCCAGCGCGGCGTGATGTCGCATCAGTTTGATGAACAGGTCTTTGAGTGCGGGGCGCTTGATGGCCTCGTAGCTCACCCCCACGCAGGCCTCCCTGGGCAACCCATTGATCGCGGCCCGCGCCGCCTCGCGCTGATCACGTCCAATGCAGCGCCACAACACCGATCCGTCGCGGCTTTTCAGGCTGGCTTGAAGGCCCTTGGCAAAAGCGTTCAAGTTATCAAAGGGCACCAGCCCGCCATACTGCCCCGTTACGCATAACAACACTGAGTGTGGGCCATTCGGCTGGGCCAAGGCTTCATGGGTGGTCACGAGCAACGCGCCCAGCAACGGGTACAACGCACCGGGCGCGCTGCCGACGGTTACCTGCAACGCACAGGTATCAGCAGCGCTGTCGCCGGGCACCCAGGATTCACTCAATACGGTGTTCAATCGCTCTACGTGCACGGCGGGCAACAGGTTCAACTGCTGCTGCATCCGGGCTTCCAGAAGCAACGCCTGGCGCAGGGCAGTGCCCACCAATGAACCGCGATTAGACGTGCCCAAAGGCTGCTCAAGCCAGAACGCCTTTTGAAACATCCGCTCGTGTGGGCCATGTGCTAATTGAGTCACTGTACTCACGTGTTTCTGCCATTGCCGCTCAAGGCTCAAAAAGTTTTCATAGGGCGCACTGCTTTCGCTCACATCCGTGTGATCGAGCAGGGCCATCAGGCCTTTTTCGTAACGATTGAGCTGCGCTTCACGGGTCTTGAAGGCAAGGTCCGGCGTCAGGCTTGCACACACAATCTCACCGAGGCGGCGCCGGCAATCCCACTCCAGCAAGTTGTCCAGGCTGTTTCCCAACAGGATGCTGCGCGCCAGCCGGCGACGGCCTTTTTCAATAAATTTAAGCAAGCGTTGCACATCCGTGGCGGCGGCCTGCCCTGCACCTTGCACCCCCACAGCAGCAGGGTTGATTGACAAGGCACAGGCCACCTCGTTATCCCACTGCGCCTCCAGCAGCTCGGTTGCACTGGCGAGCAACGCGTCTTCCTCGTGCGCACCGATAAGTTGAAGGGCAAATGCCTGCGGCTTAACGCTTGGCGCGTCACACAGCTCATGCCAACGGCGCAGTGGCAAACACTGCCAGAGCACCTGACTCAAAGGACCATTGACCAGCGCCGGCAGATCACATTGCAGGCGGTACCAGGAACTGAACTCGTAAAACTCGCGAATCAGACCCGGCAGATAAATGACATGGAGCGTGTCACCCGCGACGTCATCACGATAAATATGCAAAGCGCCCGGCACCGGGACCAGGGCCCGATTTGTGCCAGGCCATGCCACCCTGCTCACTTGAATACTCGCCCACTCGCCTGCGGCCTGACGGCGCGCATCGGCGCCAGGGATTTCCATGAGGGTGCGGACCAGCGCAAAGCCGCGGTCCGTCAGTTGATAAACACGATGGGCCAGCAATGCATTCTCGGCGAACAACGACTTTCGCAACTGGACCCAATGGTGTTTGCGTGTCAGCCACGATCCATGGGCCAGTTGCTGCCAATATTCTCGTCCAGCCCTCTCGATCTGCCCGAGCAACGCCAAGCCTTTCAAGCGTGCCAGCGCATCCCAGGCGGTAAACGGCACCGAGCGCGCGGGTTCACCCTTGATACTCAAGGACGTGAACTGGCTAATGTCGAGCGGCACATCGGGTTGAATCAGCAGCCCCAAGGCTTTTTCGGTCAGGGTGTTGACCTTCAGGTGAAGGGGCGCCGGCCGAGATTCGGTGAACACCAGCGTGTCGGGGTCAAGCGCGAAGGCTTTGCGCAATGCGCCCCGGATAATGCCCAGCACTCTCGGCGCCCGCCCGATCAAGTTTCTCAGGGATTTTGCCGACGCTCTGGCACTGACTTGTGCTTCGTACAGGCGATTGATTTCATGACTGGGCTGCGAGACCTCGTTAAGCCGTCGGGTCACAAGCGTGCGAATCGCCGCATCACGCTCCGCGTCCAGGGTTTGCGGGTCATCAAAATCGAGCGCTTGGGCCGCAGCGACCTCAGCGGCCAACCAGGCGGTGTTGTCGGTACTCATGGCAGACTCTTCCGTACAGAAAAGCCGAGCCTAGGCACCTCAGCCGCCCCAGGTGCGTTACATAATTGGGCGGCCCGTTAGCCATCGGGAATAAAAAAAGCCCGCAGTGTGGGCGGGCAAAAAACCAACGAAGAGCTTTGGGGGTGTGAAGCGAGGTGACGACTCAGCTACCGCGATAGGTGGAGTAGCTGTAAGGCGAAATCAGTAACGGCACATGGTAATGGTCCTGTTCGGCACTGATGCCAAAACGCAGCACCACCACGTCGAGGAAGGCCGGCTCCGGCAATTGCACGCCACGGGCGCGGTAGTAGTCGCCGGCGCTGAATTGCAGTTGGTACACACCGCTGCGGTAGTCGTCGCCTTGCAGCAGCGGCGCATCGCAACGGCCGTCGCTGTTGGTGGTGGCGGTGGCCACCCGTTCCAGCTGCGCGCCGTCAACGCGATACAGCTCGACCTGAATATTGCTGCCGGGGCAGCCGTGTGCGGCGTCCAAAACGTGTGTGGTCAAACGTCCCATGGCGTCTACGCGCCTCCTTAAGTCAGTAGAAGATAAACCTGCACTTTTTCAGGGCATCAAAAAAGCTGGCGATGGCTGATTAAGACACTTTTTAAAAAAATTGTACACAATAAAAATCACAAAGTTTTGCATCTGCCTGTCGGCGGTGCTCGGCGGGGCAATCGGCGAGCAAACCTTGCTTTTAAACGACCTTTTGTCCATTAGCTGACCAACCAGGCAAGTTTCTTGCTACACCCTTTTAACCGAGTGCTGCAGAAAAAATGCAGAAATGCAGGCTTACAAAGTGGCTGATAAGTTGTATACAATCACTCATCGCTGTGACGCCACCCAGTCTTTTCACTGCCCGGCCGCCACACACACTTGCTACCACGAACAAGAAGGAAGACTGCAGTGAGCGCTGACTACCCACGCGACCTGATCGGTTACGGCAGTAACCCTCCTCACCCCCACTGGCCGGGCAAGGCACGCATTGCGCTGTCGTTCGTACTCAACTACGAAGAAGGCGGTGAGCGCAACATTTTGCACGGTGACAAAGAGTCCGAAGCCTTCCTCTCGGAAATGGTCTCGGCCCAGCCGCTGCAAGGCGCACGCAACATGAGCATGGAGTCGCTGTACGAATACGGCAGCCGTGCCGGTGTGTGGCGCATCCTCAAGCTGTTTAAAGAATTCGATATTCCGCTGACCATCTTCGCCGTGGCCATGGCCGCCCAGCGCCACCCGGATGTGATTCGCGCGATGGTCGAGGCCGGCCACGAGATCTGCAGCCACGGCTACCGCTGGATCGACTACCAGTACATGGACGAGGCCCAGGAACGCGAGCATATGCTCGAAGCCATCCGCATCCTCACCGAACTGACCGGCGAGCGCCCATTGGGTTGGTACACCGGCCGCACGGGCCCCAATACGCGTCGGCTGGTGATGGAGGAAGGCGGTTTCCTCTACGACTGCGATACCTATGACGACGACCTGCCCTATTGGGAGCCGAACAATCCGACCGGCAAGCCGCATTTGGTGATCCCTTATACCCTGGACACCAACGACATGCGCTTCACCCAGGTGCAGGGTTTCAACAAGGGCGATGACTTTTTCGAGTACCTCAAGGACGCGTTCGACGTGCTGTATGCCGAAGGCGCCGAGGCGCCAAAAATGCTTTCCATCGGCCTGCACTGCCGCCTGATCGGCCGCCCTGCACGCCTGGCTTCGTTGAAACGCTTTATCGAATACGCCAAAGGCCATGAACAGGTGTGGTTCACCCGTCGCGTTGACATCGCCCGTCACTGGCACGAAACCCACCCGCACACGGGAGCGGCGAAATGACTGCGTTCCAGACCTTGAAACCGTCGACCTTGAGCCGCGAAGAATTTGTCGCCGCTTTCGCCGATATCTACGAACACTCGCCATGGGTGGCCGAAAAGGCCTTCGACCTGGGCCAGGACAGCTCGATCGACCAGATCGAAACCCTGCACCAGCGCATGAGCGATATTTTGTTGAGCGCCGATCATGCCAGCCAGCTGGCGCTGATCAATGCTCACCCGGACCTGGCAGGCCGTGCGGCCGTCCAGGGCCAACTCACCCAAGCCAGCACCGATGAGCAAGCTGGCGCGGGGATTCACCAATGCACGAGTGAGGAGTTCTCGCGCTTCACCGAGCTGAACGACGCCTACAAGGCCAAGTTCAAGTTTCCCTTCATCATGGCGGTAAAAGGCAGCAACCGGCACCAGATCCTCGCCGCGTTCGAAACGCGCATTCACAACTCGGCAGACGCCGAGTTCAAATGCGCGCTGGCCGAGATCAACAAGATCGCGTTGTTCCGTTTACTGACCCTCTAAACGACCATCCCCAGCCACTCTATTCAAGGCAGACAAGAAGAATGAAAGCTTACGCCGTACCTTTCGAAAAGTTCGTCAACCTGGCCGACGCCCGCCTGGGCACCAAGATCATCTCGGTGACCGATGACTGGTTCGCTGACGCCAACCGCCTGTTCCAGCCGACCCCGGCCGTTTGGAAGGAGGGCGTTTTCGATGACAACGGCAAGTGGATGGACGGCTGGGAGTCACGCCGCAAGCGCTTCGAAGGCTACGACAGCGCGGTGATCCGCCTCGGCGTACCCGGCTCGATCAAGGGCGTGGACATCGACACTTCATTCTTCACCGGCAACTTCCCGCCATCGGCGTCCCTGGAAGCCTGCTTCCTGGCCTCGGGTGAGCCGGACGCCAACACCCAGTGGGTGGAAGTGCTGTCGGCCGTGGAGCTGCAAGGCAACAGCCACCACTACCACGAGATCAACAACGACCAGGCCTTCAGCCACCTGCGTTTCAACATCTACCCGGACGGCGGCGTAGCCCGTCTGCGCGTGTACGGCGTGCCGTTCCGCGACTGGTCCTCGGTGGGCGACAACGAACAGGTCGACCTGGCTGCTGCCCTCAACGGCGGTCGTGCGCTGGCCTGCTCCGATGAGCACTTCGGCCGCATGAGTAACATCCTCAACCCGGGCCGTGGCATCAATATGGGCGACGGCTGGGAAACCGCCCGTCGTCGCACGCCAGGCAATGACTGGGTGATCGTCGCGCTGGGCCACCCCGGCGAGATCGAGAAAATCGTGGTCGACACCCTGCACTTCAAGGGCAACTACCCGGACACCTGCTCGATCCAGGGCGCCTTCGTGAAGGGCGGCACCGACAGCCAGATCGAAACCCAATCGCTGTTCTGGCGCGAGCTGCTGCCGGCGCAGAAACTGGAGATGCACGCTGAACACACGTTTGCCGAGCAGATCAAGGCGCTGGGGCCGATTACCCACATCCGCCTGAACGTGTTCCCGGATGGTGGTGTGAGCCGCCTGCGGGTTTTGGGCAAGGTTTCGAAGTAACACCCGATCGTTCCCACGCTCCGCGTGGGAATGCATACCGTGACGCTCTGCGTCACAAGAGCGGACGCAGAGCGTCCAGGGCGGCGTTCCCACGCAGAGCGTGGGAACGATCCATACACAAGATTAAGAAGACAGCCATGCGCACACTCGTGATCGAACCCCTGACCAAAGAAGCCTTCGCCCCTTTCGGAGACGTTATCGAAACCGACGGCAGCGATCACTTCATGATCAACAACGGGTCGACCATGCGCTTTCACAAGCTGGCCACGGTAGAAACCGCCCAGCCTGAAGACAACGCGATCATCAGCATCTTCCGCGCCGACGCGCAGGACATGCCGCTGACCGTGTGCATGCTGGAGAGACACCCGCTGGGCAGCCAGGCTTTCATCCCGCTGCTCGGCAACCCCTTTCTGATCGTGGTCGCGCCACTTGGCGATGAACCTGTATCGGGCTTGGTCCGCGCCTTCGTCACCAACGGCAGGCAGGGCATTAATTACCATCGCGGCGTCTGGCACCACCCGGTGCTGACGATCGAAAAGCGGGATGACTTCCTGGTGGTTGATCGCAGTGGCACAGGCAATAACTGCGATGAGCATTTTTTCAAAGAGGATGAGCGTTTGATCCTCGCCCCCCACCAATAAGAGAAGGTCTGATCACCCGACAACAAGGGTGACAGGCGAGAGGTAAAGACTGTGGAAGCACATTTGATGGAATGGCTGAACCTTAGCGTGCGCTGGGTTCACATGATCACTGGCGTCGCGTGGATCGGCGCTTCCTTCTATTTTGTCTGGCTGGAAAACAACCTTAATCGCGTCAACCCCAAAGACGGCCTGGCCGGTGACTTATGGGCGATCCACGGTGGCGGTATCTACCACCTGGAAAAATACAAACTGGCCCCGCCGACCATGCCGGACAACCTGCATTGGTTCAAATGGGAAGCGTATTTCACCTGGATGTCGGGCATCGCGCTGCTGTGCGTAGTGTTCTACGCCAACCCGACCTTGTACCTGCTGGCACCGGGCAGCAGCCTCAGTGGTCCCGAAGGCGTACTGCTGGGCATTGGCTCACTGTTCGTCGGCTGGTTCATCTACTCCTTCCTGTGCGACTCGGCCCTGGGCAAGCGCCCTGCCCTGCTCGGCCTGATCCTGTTCGTGCTGTTGATTGCCGCTGCGTACGGCTTCAGCAAAGTGTTCAGTGGCCGTGGCGCCTACCTGCACGTGGGCGCGGTGATCGGCACCATCATGGTCGGCAACGTGTTCCGCATCATCATGCCCGCCCAGCGCGCATTGGTGGCGGCCATCGCCGAGAACCGCACACCTGATCCGGCACTGCCGGCCAAAGGCTTGCTGCGTTCGCGCCACAACAATTACTTCACCTTGCCGGTGCTGTTCATCATGATCAGCAACCACTTCCCGAGCACTTATGGCAGCCAATACAACTGGCTGATCCTGGCCGGGATCGCGGTGGCGGCGGTGTTGGTGCGTCACTATTTCAACACGCGGCATAACAGCCAGAAGTATGCGTGGACCTTGCCGGTCGGCGCATTGGCGATGATCTGCCTGGCGTATGTGACGGGGCCAAAACCTGTTTCGACTGCCCCGGACGTGGCCAAGGCACCCGCGGCCATCGAGTACCAGCCATTGCCGGAAACCGCGTTGGGCGGTGGCTTGAAACCTGCCGCGCCAGCCGCACCCGCTGCAGAACCTGCTGCCGCACCGGCCCAGGCGACGATTGATTTCGACAAGGTGCATGGCGTGATCCAGGAACGCTGCGCCGTGTGCCATTCGGCCAAGCCCACCAGCCCGCTGTTCAGCACCGCCCCAGCCGGCGTGATGTTCGATACCCCGGCGCAGATCCAGCAGCAGGCGGCGCGTATTCAAGCGCAGGCCGTGGCCAGCCAGATCATGCCGCTGGGCAACATCACCCAGATGACCCAGCAGGAGCGCGATCTGATCGGCACCTGGATCAACCAGGGGGCGCGCACTAACTGACAGATTACAGAGATCTCATGTGGGAGCTGGCTTGCCTGCGATGGCAGTGGGTCATCCAACCCTTCCGGTGCCTGATACACCGCCATCGCAGGCAAGCCAGCTCCCACAGTTGAGATCGGCGTCGTTTTGAAGACTGAGTTCCACCCGGCAATTGAATGCCGAACAACACAACAATAAAAAAGATCCGAGGTGTTGCATGACCGAGTTAGTCGAACCGCAGATTCCCGCCGCACCCGCCATGGTGCGGCTGCCCCTCTTGCAACTGATTCTGGTAGGCCTGCAACACGTCTTGCTGATGTACGGCGGCGCCGTCGCCGTACCTCTGATCATTGGCCAGGCCGCAGGCTTGAGCCGTGAAGAAATCGCCTTTCTGATCAACGCCGACCTGCTGGTGGCTGGCATTGCCACCCTGGTGCAGTCATTCGGCATCGGCCCGGTGGGCATTCGCATGCCGGTGATGATGGGCGCCAGTTTCGCCGCCGTCGGCAGCATGGTGGCCATGGCCGGCATGCCGGGTATCGGCCTGCAGGGCATCTTCGGCGCGACCATCGCTGCCGGCTTTTTCGGCATGCTGATCGCGCCGTTCATGTCCAAGGTCGTGCGGTTTTTCCCGCCGTTGGTAACCGGCACCGTGATCACCGCCATCGGCCTGTCGCTGTTCCCCGTGGCCGTGAACTGGGCCGGCGGCGGCAGCGCTGCTGCAACGTTTGGCTCGCCGGTTTACCTGGCGATTGCCGCGCTGGTGCTGGCGACCATCTTGCTGATCAACCGCTTCATGCGCGGCTTCTGGGTAAATATCTCGGTGCTGATCGGCATGGCGCTCGGCTATGGCTTGTGCGGCCTGCTTGGCATGGTCGACCTCGGCGGCCTGGCCCAGGCGCCGTGGGTGCAAGTGGTAACACCGCTGCATTTTGGTATGCCCAAGTTCGAGTTGGCACCGATCCTGTCGATGTGCCTGGTGGTGGTGATCATCTTCGTCGAGTCCACCGGGATGTTCCTGGCGCTGGGCAAAATCACCGGCCAGGAGGTCACGCCAAGGATGCTGCGCCGTGGCCTGTTGTGTGACGCCGGTGCCTCATTTTTCGCCGGTTTCTTCAACACCTTTACCCACTCCTCGTTCGCCCAGAATATCGGCCTGGTGCAGATGACCGGCGTGCGCTGCCGCTCGGTGACGATCATGGCCGGGGCGTTCCTGATTGTGCTGAGCCTGCTGCCCAAAGCCGCCTTTTTGGTGGCATCGATTCCACCGGCAGTATTGGGCGGTGCCGCCATTGCCATGTTCGGCATGGTCGCGGCGACCGGGATCAAGATCCTGCAGGAGGCCGACATTGCCGACCGCCGCAACCAGTTGCTGGTGGCAGTCAGCATCGGCATGGGCCTGATCCCGGTGGTGCGCCCGGAGTTCTTCGCGCAGTTACCCTTGTGGATGAGCCCGATTACCCACAGCGGAATCGCCATGGCCACCCTCAGCGCCTTGTCGCTGAACATCCTGTTCAACATCCTCGGAGGTTCGGAACGGCCCGCTGTCGCCCACACGCATTGATTTGGCCTGTTAGCAAAAAACAACAAAAATAATAAACAACAGGAAATACCCGCATGCACCCTATTCACCTGGGGCCGGCCACAAGCCGCGCCCCATTCTCGCCCCCTGCGCTCTCTAACAGCGCACTTGAGCCAAGGCCTGGGAGCCAGTATTCTCCGCGCCCGCTCGAATCGACTCAAAAAAAAACAGCGAATGTAAAAGCTGACTGCAGGGCCAACTTATCCTGGCCCAATGTCTGCGGCCAACGTGCAAAAAAAACCACCGGATTCGACTGCATCAAGTGCAGCCGAAGGCCTTTTATTGGCTTTTTTAAACACCTTGGCGCAGCTCTTGCTAAAAGCACTAAAGCTGACCAAACAGACGATTTTTGCAGCGAACCAAAAGGCGCCACACCAGAGCGCCTGCGTAGAAAAACAACCATAAAACTTTGACTCGGGAGCAACCGAATGAAACCTATGTTCAAAGGCCTGATGCTGGCAGGATCCCTGCTGGCCGGCGGCCAAGCCGTGGCAGGCGATTTGTTGCAGTGGCAGAACAACAGCCTGACGTATCTGTGGGGCAAGAACTTCACCGTCAACCCACAGATCCAGCAAACCGTCACCTTCGAGCACGCCGATGCGTGGAAGTACGGCGACAACTTCCTGTTCGTCGACCGCATCTTTTACAACGGCAAGGAAGACGGCAACGTCGGCCCAAGTACTTACTACGGCGAGTTCAGCCCACGCTTGTCGTTCGGCAAGATCTTCGACAAAGACCTCTCATTCGGCCCGATCAAAGATGTGCTGCTGGCCTTCACTTACGAGTTCGGCGAAGGCGATAACGAGTCGTACCTGCTGGGCCCAGGCTTTGACCTGAACATCCCTGGCTTCGACTACTTCCAGTTGAACTTCTACCAGCGCCAGACCGAAGGCAATCGCCCGGGAGATGGCGTGTGGCAGATCACGCCGGTGTGGTCGTACACCATTCCCGTGGGCAACTCCAACGTGCTGATCGACGGTTTCATGGACTGGGTGGTGGACAACGACAGGAACGCCCGTGGCACTTACCACGCCAACCTGCACTTCAACCCACAGGTCAAATACGACTTGGGCAAGGCGCTGCATTGGGGCGAGAAGCAGCTGTATGTCGGCTTCGAATATGACTACTGGAAGAACAAGTACGGGATCGAAGATTCCGGCGCGTTCAAGACTAACCAGGACACGGCAAGCTTCCTGGTCAAGTATCACTTCTGATTGAGCAACACCAATCCCCTGTGGGAGCTGGCTTGCCTGCGATAGCGATCTGTCAGCCAACATAGTTGGCACAGGAATACCGCTATCGCAGGCAAGCCAGCTCCCACATTTAGTTCACTGTCAGCCCAAGGAATTTGGACAATTCCTCACGCTTGGCAAGTGCGTCCTTGCGCCCCAGCTCAATCAACTCGCTGCAATACCCCGCCTCGAACAGCAAGTAACTCAACACCCCCGCCCCACTGGTCTTGGTCGCTCCCGGCCCGCGCAAAAAAAGACGCAACGCCGCCGGCAACTCCTGCCGATGCCGCGCCGCGATTTCATCGATCGGCTGGCTGGGCGCAATCACCAGCACCTCCACCGGCGCCAGCCCAGGCGCAACATGGCTGAATTGGTTCAGACGCTCCAACAGCTCGATATCGCTTTCCAGGCTGTCAATGAACGTGCTGTTGAGCATATGCCCACCAATCTGCGCCAAGGTCGGCTCCTGGCCGGTGTAGGTACGCTGCATCGAAGGTTCATTGCCCCGCGGGTTGCCGCTCACACCCACCACCAGCACCCGGCTGGCCCCCAGGTGCAAGGCCGGGCTGATCGGCGCGGATTGGCGCACGGCACCGTCACCGAAATATTCCTGATCGAGCTTGACCGGCGCAAACAGCAAGGGGATCGCAGAGCTGGCCAGTAAGTGCTCAACCGTCAGTTGGGTCGGCACACCGATGCGCCGATGGCGCAGCCAGGCATCGATCTTGCCGCCGCCCTGATAGAAGGTCACCGCTTGCCCGGACTCATAACCAAAGGCCGTGACCGCGACCGCATGCAGATGCTTGTTGCGGATCGCCTCATCAATGCCGTGCAGGTGCAGTTTGTCGTTGAGCAAGTCGCGCAACGGCGTACTGTTGAGCAACGCCACCGGCACCTGGGCACCCAGGCCCAACAGGCTATGGATAAAGAAACGGCTGGCCTGGTGAACCACGCCCGGCCAATCGCTGCGCAGCACCAGATGGCTGCGAAAGCCCTGCCAGAACGCGGTAAGGCGTTGGATGGCCGCAGTGAAATCCGTGGCGCCACTGGCCAGGCTCACCGCATTGATCGCGCCGGCCGAGGTGCCGACAATCACCGGAAAAGGATTAGGCGCCCCCGGCGGCAGCAACTCGGCAATCGCTGCCAGTACGCCCACCTGATACGCCGCTCGCGCCCCGCCACCGGAAAGAATCAAGCCTGTGACCGGTTCAGCTGGGCGCATTGCGTCACTCCATAGAAGAAAGTAGCGGTTACCGGCGGCGCGGTTCGTACAGCTTAGCCTCGCCCGGTGGCCGGCTCTTGAAGCGCCGGTGCGTCCACAGGTACTGCTCGGGGCATTCGCGCACCGAGGCTTCGACCCACTGGTTGATGCGCAGACAGTCAACTTCATCGCTCTCGCCGGGGAAGTCGGTCAACGGCGGATGGATCACCAGGCGGTAACCGCTGCCATCGGCCAGGCGCTCCTGGGTGAAGGGCATCACCAGCGCCTTGCCCAGCCGCGCAAACTTGCTGGTGGCGGTCACGGTAGCGGCCTGGATGCCGAACAGCGGTACGAAAATACTCTGCTTGGCGCCGTAGTCCTGATCCGGCGCGTACCAGATGGCGCGGCCCGAACGCAGCAGCTTGAGCATGCCGCGCACGTCGTCGCGCTCTACCGCCAGGGAATCGAGGTTATGCCGCTCACGGCCACGGCGCTGGATAAAGTCGAACAGCGGGTTGCCATGCTCGCGGTACATGCCATCGATGGTGTGCTTCTGCCCGAGCAGGGCCGCGCCGATTTCCAGGGTGGTGAAGTGCAAGGCCATCAGGATCACACCCTTGCCATCCAGATGCGCCTGCTTCAAATGCTCCAGCCCTTCGACATGGGCCAGGCGCGCCAGGCGCGACTTGGGCCACCACCAGCTCATGGCCATCTCGAAGAAGGCGATGCCGGTGGACGCGAAGTTTTCCTTGAGCAGCCGTTTACGTTCCCTGGCGGATTTTTCCGGGAAGCACAGCTCGAGGTTGCGCGCAGCGATGCGGCGGCGATCAGCGGCCACGCGGTACATGCCGGCGCCAAGTAATCGACCAATGGTCAGCAGTGCACGGTAGGGCAACTGGGTAATCAGCCACAGCAGGCCGAGTCCCAGCCATAACAGCCAAAAGCGCGGGTGAAAAAATACAGCTCGAAAACGCGGGCGATCCATTACAGATTCCGGTAAAGACAAGGGCCGCGCATTCTACAACGTTCGACTCGGCTTGCGGCCCGTGGTTGTTATCGTTATAAGTCTCGACACTTTTCGTGACAAGCCGCTTTTGCCGACCATGAGCCAAACCGAACCGCTAGACCAAGATCCCGTGTTCCAGCTGAAAGGCAGCATGCTCGCCATTACCGTGCTGGAACTGGCCCGCAACGACCTCGACGCCCTGGACCGCCAGCTCGCCGCCAAGGTCGCGCTGGCGCCGAACTTCTTCAACAATGCCCCGCTGGTCCTGGCCCTGGACAAACTCCCGGCCGGCCAGGGCGCGATTGATTTGCCCGGCCTGATGCGCGTCTGCCGCTCCCATGGCTTGCGCACCCTGGCGATTCGCGCCAGCCGCATCGAAGACATTGCCGCGGCCATCGCTATTGAACTGCCCGTATTGCCACCCTCCGGTGCCCGCGAGCGCCCGCTCGAACCGCTGGAAGGTGAAGTGAAGAAAAAACCGGAAAAACCGCCGGAACCCACGGTCAAGCCTACGAAGATCATCACCTCCCCCGTGCGCGGCGGGCAGCAGATTTACGCCCAGGGTGGCGATCTGGTGGTGATCTCCTCGGTAAGCCCCGGGGCGGAACTTCTGGCCGATGGCAACATCCATGTATACGGCCCCATGCGCGGACGTGCCCTCGCCGGCATCAAGGGCGATACCAAGGCGCGGATTTTTTGCCAGCAGTTAAGCGCTGAGCTAGTGTCCATCGCAGGCCAGTACAAGGTTTCAGAAGATTTGCGCCGTGATCCGCTGTGGGGGGCCGGGGTGCAGGTCAGCCTGTCGGGCGATGTGTTGAACATCATCCGTCTTTAACGGATACTGCCGCATTTTCCAAGCATCTCTAGACTCTGATAGCAAAGCGAAACCGGCAAGACTTGTGTAGGAATAATTGGAAGTTGGCGTTTCCCCGTGGAAACCACATCTTTTTCCTACAAAGGCTGTCCGCCTGCAGCGAGTTCCAAGAGATGTTTTTCAGGGGCTGAAAAGTCCTTTTTCCTTAGGGGTGAAACACCTTGGCCAAGATTCTCGTGGTTACATCCGGCAAGGGTGGTGTGGGTAAGACCACCACCAGCGCCGCTATCGGTACCGGCCTCGCTCTGCGCGGCCATAAAACAGTCATCGTCGACTTCGACGTCGGTTTGCGTAACCTCGACCTGATCATGGGCTGCGAACGCCGCGTGGTGTACGACTTCGTCAACGTGGTGAACGGCGAAGCCAACCTGCAACAGGCCCTGATCAAGGACAAGCGCCTTGAGAACCTGTACGTGCTGGCCGCCAGCCAGACCCGTGACAAAGACGCACTGACCAAAGAAGGCGTAGGCAAAGTCCTCGCCGAGCTCAAAGAAACCTTCGAATACGTGGTGTGCGACTCGCCGGCCGGTATCGAAACCGGTGCTCACCTGGCGATGTACTTCGCCGATGAAGCCATCGTCGTCACCAACCCGGAAGTCTCCTCGGTACGTGACTCGGACCGCATGCTCGGCCTGTTGGCCAGCAAGTCCCAGCGCGCCGAAAAAAATCAAGACCCGATCAAGGAGCACTTGCTGCTCACCCGTTACAACCCTGAGCGCGTCAGCAACGGCGAAATGCTCGGTGTTGAAGACGTGAAGGAAATCCTCGCAGTGACCCTGCTGGGCGTGATCCCCGAATCCCAGGCAGTCCTCAAGGCTTCCAACCAAGGTGTTCCGGTCATTCTTGACGACCAGAGCGACGCCGGCCAGGCGTACAGCGATGCAGTTGATCGCTTGCTGGGCAAGACCGTGGAACATCGCTTCCTCGATGTTAAGAAGAAGGGATTCTTCGAGCGTATCTTTGGAGGCAACTAAACAATGAAATTTCTCGACTTCTTTCGCGCCAACAAAAAGCCAAGTACCGCGTCGGTAGCGAAAGAGCGTCTACAGATCATCGTGGCGCACGAACGCGGCCAACGCAGTACCCCGGACTACCTGCCAGCCTTGCAGAAGGAACTGGTCGAGGTGATCCGCAAGTACGTCAATATCGGCAACGATGACGTACATGTCGCCCTGGAAAACGACGGCAGCTGCTCGATTCTGGAACTCAATATCACCCTGCCTGATCGTTAATCGAACAGGCGGCCGCCACGGCGGCTCGATCACCTTGATCCCGCTTGGGAACCGGGTGGCCGAGCCGCCGTTGGCGTTTGTTACGAGGCTGTTTAATGCCGCTGTCCACTATTCATATCCTGCATCAGGACGCCGCCGTCCTGGTGGTGAACAAGCCAACCCTGCTGCTCTCGGTGCCTGGCCGCGCCGATGACAACAAAGACTGCCTGATCACCCGCCTGCAGGAAAACGGCTACCCCGAAGCCCGCATCGTGCACCGCCTGGACTGGGAAACCTCAGGGATCATCCTGCTCGCGCGCGACGCCGACAGTCACCGCGAACTGTCGCGCCAATTTCACGACCGCGAAACCGAAAAGGCCTACACCGCCCTGGCCTGGGGCCAACCGGAACTGGACAGCGGCAGCATCGACCTGCCCTTGCGCTACGACCCGCCGACCAAGCCACGCCATGTAGTCGACCATGAGTTCGGCAAGCATGCGCTGACCTTCTGGAAGGTGCTGGAACGTTGTGGCGACTGGTGCCGCGTGGAGCTCACGCCGATCACCGGGCGTTCGCACCAGTTACGGGTGCACATGCTGTCGATCGGCCATCCGCTGCTCGGTGATGGTTTGTACGCCCATGAACAAGCCCTGGCCGCCTGGCCGCGTCTGTGCCTGCATGCGAGCATGTTGAGCTTTACGCACCCGCAAAGCGGCGAGCGGCTGCGCTTTGAATGCCCCGCCCCGTTCTAAACTGCAAACACAGTCAAATGTGGGAGCTGGCTTGCCTGCTCCCACATTGGCCTTGCAGGGTTTTCAAGCGAGTAGCTTCACTTCAAATGTGGAGCCAATACGGTAAACTCCGCGCATTGCTGTCTGGAGCTATTTATGCGCGAAGCGTTGAATCAAGGCCTGATCGACTTCCTCAAGGCCTCCCCTACTCCTTTTCATGCCACTGCCGCCCTCGCCCAGCGCCTGGAAGCGGCCGGTTACCAGCGTCTCGACGAGCGCGAAACCTGGGCCACCGAGGCCAACGGGCGCTATTACGTCACCCGTAACGATTCCTCGATCATCGCCTTCAAGCTCGGTAAGCATTCGCCGCTGCAAGACGGCATCCGTATGGTCGGCGCCCACACCGACAGCCCGTGCCTGCGGGTCAAGCCCCAGCCGGAGCTGCAACGCCAGGGCTTCTGGCAGTTGGGCGTGGAAGTCTACGGCGGCGCGCTGCTGGCGCCGTGGTTCGACCGCGACCTGTCGCTGGCCGGCCGCGTGACCTTCCGCCGCGACGGCAAGGTCGAGAGCCAACTGATCGACTTCAAGTTGCCGATTGCCATCATCCCCAACCTGGCCATTCACCTGAACCGTGAAGCCAACCAGGGCTGGGCGATTAACGCCCAGACCGAGCTGCCGCCGATCCTTGCGCAGTTTGCCGGTGATGAGCGGGTGGACTTCCGCGCCGTGCTCACCGAGCAATTGGCCCGCGAGCACGGCCTGAACGCCGATGTGGTGCTCGACTACGAGCTGAGTTTCTACGACACGCAAAGCGCTGCGGTGATCGGCCTCAATGGCGATTTCATCGCCGGTGCGCGCCTGGACAACCTGTTGTCGTGCTACGCCGGTCTGCAAGCCTTGCTCACCAGCGAAAACGACGAAACCTGCGTGCTGGTGTGCAACGACCATGAAGAAGTCGGCTCCTGCTCGGCCTGCGGCGCCGATGGCCCGATGCTGGAACAGACCCTGCGCCGTCTTCTGCCGGAAGGTGAGGAATTCGTCCGCACCATTCAGAAATCTCTGCTGGTGTCGGCAGACAATGCCCACGGCGTGCACCCCAACTACGCCGAGAAGCACGACGCCAACCATGGCCCGAAACTCAACGCCGGCCCGGTGATCAAGGTCAACAGCAACCAGCGCTACGCCACCAACAGCGAAACCGCCGGGTTCTTCCGCCATCTGTGCATGGCCCAGGAAGTGCCGGTGCAGAGCTTTGTGGTGCGCAGCGACATGGGCTGCGGCTCGACCATCGGCCCGATCACCGCCAGCCACCTGGGCGTGCGCACCGTGGATATCGGCTTGCCGACGTTTGCCATGCACTCGATCCGTGAGCTGTGTGGCAGCCATGATCTGGCGCACCTGGTGAAGGTGTTGGGCGCGTTTTATGCGAGTCGCGATTTGCCCTGACCTCAGGGGCTGAATGCGGTCAAAACTGTGGGAGCGGGCTTGCTCGCGAAAGCGGAGTGTCAGTCAATTCATCTTTAACTGGCACACCGCATTCGCGAGCAAGCCCGCTCCCATAGTTGGTTTTGCATAAACCTGACCCATATCACTCCAACTTCCCACAATCCGACCTAGACTTGTCAGTATTCCCACTCCGACAAGGCCGTCGCCCCATGATCTCCATGTCCTCGTTCCACGCCATGCTCATTCCCATCATCATCGGCATGATCCTGCTCGCGACCGGCTTCAACTTTCGCGACAAGCCAGTGGGTGTGTTTGGCATGTGGATCGGCATGCTGTTGATCCTCGGCACCGTGGTTTACAAGATCCTCGCCAAACTCGCGGAATAACAAATGCACTCGCATTGGGCATAGCGGCCTCGTACACTCGGTCAATTCGTCGTTTTCAAGGTTGACCGCCTCGTGCTTTCCCGTCTGTTTGCCCTGCCCTGCTATTTTCTGATCGCCCTGCTCACGCTGCTGCCCCTTGCGCCAGCACACGCCGTGAGCCTGCCCGGCCTGCTGGGCAGCACCAACAAGACCCAGCCCCAGGCCGATGTGCCGCTGGGCCAGTCGCTGGACGAGGTGATCAAGACCCTGGAAAACGATCAGCAGCGCACCCAGCTGCTGAGCGACCTGAAGAAGCTGCGCGAGGCCACGCGAAAAGCCCAGCCCGCGACCGAACAAGGCGTGCTCGGCTTGATCGGCAGCACCCTGGCCGAGCTTGAATCCCAGTTTTCAGGGGCCGACAGCCCGCTGGGGCGCTGGTCCAACGAGATCGACCTGGCCAAGGATGAACTCACGGCGTTGATGCTGCCGGCCACCGAATGGCTGCCGATCATTTTCGGTTTTGCCGTGATCCTGGCAGTGTGGAGCCTGCTGGCTGCCGCGTTGATCTGGCTCAGCCACCGCGTACGTGAACGTTTCGGCCTGCACGAAGAACTGCCGCAACACCCGCGCACCTGGGACATGGTGCGTTTCGCCCTGCGTAAATTGGGGCCATGGATGATTGCGTTGATCATCACCGTTTACCTCAGCTACGCGCTGCCTTCGTCCCTGGGCAAATCCCTGGCGATGGTGCTGGCCTATGCGCTGGTGGTCGGCACCTGCTTCTCGGCCATCTGCGTGATTGCCTTCTCGGTGCTCGACGGCCCGCACCGCCACCGGGCACTGTATATCCTGCGTCATCAGGCCTTTCGCCCGCTGTGGTGGATCGGCAGTTTTGCCGCCTTCGGTGAAGCCTTGAGCGACCCAAGGCTGGTTGCGGCGCTTGGCCAGCATCTGGCCCACACTGCCGCGACCGTCGCCAATGTGATGGCCGCGCTGTCCACCGGCGTGTTTATCCTGCGCTTCCGCCGCCCGATCGCGCACCTGATCCGCAACCAGCCGCTGTCGCGCCGCCTTACACGCCGCGCCCTCACCGACACACTCTCGATCATCGGCTCCTTCTGGTACATCCCGGCGTTGTTGCTGGTGGGTATCTCGCTGTTCGCCACCTTCCTGTCGGCCGGCGACACCAGCACCGCGCTGCGCCAATCGCTGCTGTGCACGGTGTTGCTGGTGCTGTGCATGGTGATCAACGGGCTGGTGCGCCGCCATGCGCTCAAGCCGCAACGCGGGCACAAACGCCACGCGCTGTACTCCGAGCGCCTGAAAAGCTTCGTCTACACCCTGGCCCATCTGGTGGTGTGGCTGGTATTCATCGAGCTGGGCCTGCGTGTGTGGGGCCTGTCGATGATTCGCTTCACCGAAGGTGACGGCCATGAAGTCAGCGTCAAACTGTTCGGCCTGGGCGGCACGCTGCTGTTTGCCTGGCTGATCTGGATCCTCAGCGACACCGCGATCCACCATGCCCTCACCCGCTCGCGCAAAGGCCTGGCCAATGCGCGTGCGCAGACCATGATGCCGCTGATCCGCAACGTGCTGTTCGTGACCATCTTTATCATCGCCGCCATCGTCGCCCTGGCGAACATGGGCATGAACGTCACGCCGCTGCTGGCCGGTGCCGGTGTGATCGGTATCGCCATCGGTTTCGGCGCACAGTCGTTGGTAGCCGACTTGATCACCGGCCTGTTCATCATCATCGAAGACTCCCTGGCGATTGATGACTACGTGGATGTCGGCGGCCACCTTGGCACCGTCGAAGGCCTGACCATCCGCACCGTGCGCCTGCGCGACATCGACGGCATCGTGCACACCATCCCGTTCAGCGAAATCAAGAGCATCAAGAACTACTCGCGGGAGTTCGGCTACGCGATCTTCCGGGTGGCGATCCCCTTCAACATGGAAATCGACGACGCCATCAAACTGATGCGTGATGTTGGCCAGAAAATGCGCAACGACCCACTGCAACGCCGCAACATCTGGTCGCCGCTGGAGATTCAGGGCGTGGAAAGCTTTGAGTCCGGCAGCGCGATCCTGCGGGCGCGCTTCAAGACCGCGCCGATCAAGCAGTGGGAAGTGTCACGGGCGTTCAACCTGTCACTCAAGCGCCAGCTGGATGAAGCCGGGCTGGACCTGGCAACACCGCGCCTGAGCGTGCAGGTGGTGACCGCCGGTACGGTGCAGGAGAAAGATCAACAACAATAAACAAGGAGAGGTCTGTATGCGTTTGAACGGTCTGACACACCAATGGGTTTTCGGCATGCTGTGCGGGCTCGCCAGCAGCGCGGTGATTGCCGCCAGCAATGGCCAGGGCAATGACCTGGAGAGTGCCCGGGAAGAAATCGCCGCCCAGGCCAAAATCCTCGAACCGGCGTTGCTGGAAACCCGCCGCGATATCCACGCCCACCCCGAGCTGGGCAATACCGAAACCCGCACCGCCGAACTGGTCGCCAAACAACTGCGCGACCTGGGCCTCGAAGTCAAAACCGGCGTGGCCCGCACCGGCGTGGTCGCCATCTTGAAAGGCGGTTTGCCCGGCCCGACCGTGGCCCTGCGTGCCGACATGGATGCGCTGCCGGTCAAGGAAGTCGCCGACCTGCCCTTTGCCTCCAAAGCCAAAGGCACCTACCTGGGCAAGGAAGTCGACGTGATGCACGCCTGCGGCCACGACGCCCACACCGCCATTTTGCTCAGCACCGCGAAAATCCTCACTGGCATGCGCGAGCGCCTGCCCGGCACCGTGGTGTTTTATTTCCAGCCGGCCGAAGAAGGCCCGAGCGACTTTATCCCCGACGGCAAAAACACCTGGGGCGCGAAAATGATGGTGCAGGAAGGCGTGATGAAAGCGCCCAAGCCGGACGCGGTGTTCGGCCTGCATGTCTGGGCCGGTGTGCCTGCCGGGCAGATCGCCTATCGGCCGGGCCCGACCCTGGCCAGCTCCGATGACCTGCGCATCAAGATCCTCGGCAAACAGACCCACGCCGGCCGCCCGTGGGACGGCATCGACCCGATCACCGTCGGCGCGCAGACCATCGTCGGTTTGCAAACCGTGGTGAGTCGGCGCACCGACATCTCGTCATTTCCGTCGGTGGTGAGCATCGGCACCATCAATGGCGGCACCCGCTACAACATCATCCCCGAGTCAGTAGACATGAGCGGCACCATCCGCTCCTACGACTACGGCATTCGCCAGAAGCTGCACGCGGACGTGCGCCAGACCGTGGAGAAAATCGCCGAAAGCGGCGGTGCCAAGGCCGAGGTCACGATCATCGAAAAATACGACCCAACCATCAACAACCCGGCACTCACCGAGAAAATGCTGCCAAGCCTGCGTTGGGCGGCCAAGGATGATGTGGTGCAAGGCCCACTGGTGGGCGGCGCCGAGGACTTCTCGTTTTACGCCAAGGAAGCGCCGGGGCTGTTTGTGTTTCTGGGCGTGACGCCGAGGGATCAGGACATGAGCAAAGCGGCGCCGAACCATAATCCGGGGTTCTTCGTGGATGAGTCGGCGTTGGTGGTGGGGGTGCGGACGCTGGCGTCGTTGGCGACGGATTATCTGTATACCAACACACCGCAGTAAGGCTTTATGTGGGAGATTCTATGGTTGAGGGGCAACTCTCAACCATAGAATCTCCCACAGTGTGTCAGCCAGCCAGCGCAGCGCCATCCATCTTCTGGCGCAGGCTCAACGGGCGCATGTCAGTCCAGACTTCTTCGATGTAAGCCAGGCACTCTTTCTTCATGCCGCTCTTGCCCACGGTGCGCCAGCCTTCGGGCACCACTTTGTAGTCGGGCCAGATGGAATACTGTTCTTCGTGGTTGACCACTACCTGAAACAGGATGTCGTCGCGGTCAAATACTGAGGTCATTGCTGTTCTCCATCGCAAAAAAACTGGCTGCGCACCACGCGCAGCGCTGATATCTGTAGAAACGTACCAGGCCCGCTAAAAATTAGAGGCTGGCGACGGCGGCCGCCAAGGCGCGCCCGAAGATCTCGGCCACGCGGTCGACTTCGGCGGCGGTGATCACCAGCGGCGGCAGGAAACGCACCACGCTGCCGTGTCGGCCGCCCAATTCCAGGATCAGGCCACGCTTGAGGCATTCGCGTTGCACCAGTGGCGCCAGTTGGCGATGCACCGGCGGGTGGCCCTGGGTATCGGGCGTACCGTTCGGATCAACCAGCTCAACACCCAGCATCAGCCCGCGCCCTCGAATATCGCCCAGGTGCGGGAAGTCACGCTGCAGGATGCGCAGGTGCTCCGCCAGGCGCTCGCCCATGGCTGCCGCGTGGCCGGCCAGGTCGTGTTCCTTGAGGTAGCGCATCACCGCCGAGCCTGCCGCCATCGCCATCTGGTTACCCCGGAAAGTCCCGGCATGGGCGCCCGGCAGCCAGGTGTCGAGCCAGTCGCGATACACCACCACCGCCAGCGGCAAGCTGCCGCCAATGGCCTTGGACATCACCACCACGTCCGGGATGATGCCGGCGTGTTCAAAGGCAAACATCTTGCCGGTGCGGCCAAAACCGCTCTGGATTTCATCCACGATCAAGGCCACTCCGGCCTGCTCGGTGATGCGGCGCAGGCCGCGCAACCAATCGAGATCGGCCGGGATCACGCCGCCCTCGCCCTGTACCACCTCGACAATCACCGCCGCCGGCAACAGCACGCCGGCTTCCGGGTCATTGAGCAGGTTTTCCAGGTAATGCAGGTTGACCCGCACGCCTTCCGCGCCGCCCAGGCCGAATGGGCAGCGGTAGTCATAGGGGTACGGCAAAAATTGCACACCATTACCCAGCAGAGCGCCCAACGGCTTTTTCGGCCCCAGGCTGCCCATCAGGCTCAGCGCGCCCTGGCTCATGCCGTGATAACCACCCTGAAACGACAGCACCGTGCTGCGACCGGTGGCGGTGCGCACCAGCTTCAACGCGGCTTCCACCGCGTCGGTGCCGGTGGGGCCGCAAAACTGGATTTTCGCTTCCTGCGCAAGCGTTACCGGCAACAGCCCGAACAGGTCCTGGACGAACTGGTCCTTGACCGGCGTGGTCAGGTCGAGCGTGTGCAGTGGCAACTCGTCGCTCAGCACCTGCTGGATGGCTGCGATCACCACCGGGTGGTTGTGGCCCAATGCCAAGGTGCCAGCACCGGCCAGGCAGTCGATGAAGCTACGGCCTTCGACGTCTTCCACGTAGATGCCCTTGGCCCGCTTGAGCGCCAGCGGGATACGCCGAGGATAGCTGCGGGCGTTGGACTCTTGCTGGCGCTGTCGGGCCAGCAGCGGGGTTTCTTCGAAGTGGTAGAGCGTTTCCACCGGTGCTGCGCCTGCATGCACCGGTGCGTCTTCGATACGGCTGGTAGCGACTGACATCTCTCGATCCCTCAATACGCGGGTAGGGGTGACCAAACGGGCGATCCGCGTATGTGCGGATTTCATGTTCTGGAAACGCACCAGCGCTGGGGGGATTTAGGCTTGTTGTGGTTTTTGATCGAAAGCGGGACGCGGAGCGTCCCAGGCGGCATTCCCACGCAGAGCGGAGGAACGCTCAACAGATCCCTCTATACCGCTCATTCAACGCATACAAAATCGCACACGTCTCGCCATCCAACACCCCACCATAATCGCGCGGCCGAAAGTGCATCTGAAACGCCCGCGTCCTCCATTCAAACGCCTGTCGATTCCAGGCCGGTTTATACCCGCACCGCTGAAATGCCCGCTCCACCTCTACTTCCGGTGGCAACCCAAGACAAAACCGTCGCTGGTACATCCTGCGCGTAGTGTCATCAAACCAGGCGCCGATTCCGGCCTCGAACAAGCACCGCCAAGGCAACCGAGGCCCCGGATCACTCTTGCGCCAATACGCCACATCCGAATGCCCGAGCACATCCAGAGGCCCCACCTGCGGGTACCGCCCAAGCATGTCGCGAACCAACGCGATCAACGTATCAACCTGCTCCCGGCCATATTCGGGGAAGGTAAAGACCCCGGCATCATCGCGCGCCAAATTGACGATCTCGATGCCGATCGCACGGTTGTTGAGGTTATCCAGCCCGCCCCAGTGGCTCACCCCGGCATGCCAGGCCCGTTTGTCCTCGTCCACCAGGCGAAACACCCGCAGTTCGTCATAACCGGCAGCGCCATAGCTGGGCTCATCAGGGTCAGGAAGCAAATAGTGAGCGCTGACGCCACCCTGGGTCAGCGTACGCAAAGACGACGCAAAGGGCGCCGCGGTGTAATGCAGGATCACCTGCCGCACAGCCTCGCCATTGCGTTGATTAAAATCTTTAGCGGGGAAACTGCTGTCGATCACCAACATAAGAACCATCCTTTTCAATACAGGCTGAGTCATTCAGCCCGTTCAAACGCAAAAAAATTACCGCCATCCTGAAGGGATCGATTTCAGGCTGGCGGTAATTATTTAGTGCTTGAAGAAAAGTCCTCAGCGTCGCAGCGGCATCCCCAGATCGACCCGCAGGCCATCGGCCTGGCTGTCGAATTTCAGCGAGCAGGAGCAGCGCTGCACAATGGCCTGCACAATCGCCAACCCCAAGCCACAGCCTTCACTGCTGCCATTGCGCCAGAAGCGTTGGGTCAGGTATTGCAGGTCTTCGGCAGAAATCTGCTTGCCATGGTCGCGCACGCGAAACACCACGGTGTCGGCGCGGGTGAACACGCTCAGCTCCACGCGAGTGTCACCCGGCGTATGGCGCAGCGCGTTATCCAACAGGTTACGCAGGGCCGCTACCGCCAGCGCCACCGGCATTTCCACCGGGGATTGTGTGAGGTCTTGCGCCAGGATCAGGTCGATACGG
Organism: Pseudomonas sp. Leaf15; assembly: GCF_001421425.1. Classification (NCBI taxonomy): domain Bacteria; kingdom Pseudomonadati; phylum Pseudomonadota; class Gammaproteobacteria; order Pseudomonadales; family Pseudomonadaceae; genus Pseudomonas; species Pseudomonas sp. Leaf15. The sequence goes on along the minus strand of NZ_LMKI01000034.1, from coordinate 56,516 downwards.
CGGTTATCGCCCGCATTGGCATCCTGAATCGCCAGGCGCGCCACTTGTTCAGCGCTCGATTGCAAGCCATCGTCAAACGACAGGCTGCCCTCGACCCGCGCCAGCAGCAGCAATTGCTCCAGGGTGCGATGCAAGCGGTCGGCGCCTTCTTCGGCGTGGGCCAGGGACTGGTCGCGGGCCGCGCCGTCGGTCATGCGGGCCACTTGCAGGTGGGTTTTGATTGCCGTCAGCGGGCTGCGCAGTTCGTGGGCGGCATCGCCGGTCAGGCGGCGCTCGCGCTCAATGGTCTTGGCGATGCGCTGCAACAGCTGGTTCTGGGTGTCGAGCAGCGGCTTCAATTCGCTGGGCAGTGGGTGAATCTGCAGCGGTTCGAGGGAATCGGCACTGCGGCGCATCAGGGCGTCGCGCATGCGGTTAAGGGGCAGCAGGCTTTGGCCGATGCCCAGCCACAACAGGCACAGGCAACCCAGCAGGGCCACGCCCACCGGCACCGAGGCCGCCAGCAGGATCGACAGGTTCAAGGCTTCGCGCTCCACCTGGCGGTCGGCGGTGGTAATCAGCAGGTCGCCACGGGACAAGGTGAAGCTGCGCCAGCCCACACCGTCAATCATCTGGTCGCGAAAGCCGCTTTTGCGCGACTCCAGGCCTTCATCCGGGGTCATGTGGCTGCGCGCCAGGATTTCCCCGCGCAGGGAGCTGACCTGGCAGGCCATGCCGCCTGGCACGTTGAGTTGTTCTGTGCGCAAATGCGTAGGCGCGCCGCTCACACTGGCCAGGCCCGGCATCTGCTCGGTCAGCCCGGCCACCATGCGCGCCGATGCCACCAGGCGCTGGTCGAGGGAAAACATCATCTGGTTGCGCAGATCGTTGAGCATCCAGGCGGCTGCCAGGACCCAGATCAACACAAAAGCAGCGCCCAACTTGAACGTCAGGCGCAGGCGCAAACTCATCACGACGCGTCCTCTCCCCCATCCGCCGTGCCCAGGCGATAACCCAGGCCGCGCACGGTTTCGACGATGCCGTTACCCAATTTGCGCCGCAGGTGGTGGATGTGCACGTTGAGGGCGTTGCTTTCCAGTTCGTCGTTGAAGCCGTAGACGCTGTCTTTGAGTTGTTCGCTGGACAGCACGCGGCCCTTGTTATGCAACAGGGCCTGCAACAAGGCTTGCTCGCGACGCGACAGGTCGACCGGCTGGCCGGCCAGGAAGGTCTCGCGGCTGCTGGGGTCGTAGGCCAGTTGGCCATGTTCGATCAGGTTGACCCGGCGCCCCGCCACCCGACGCAGCAGGGTTTGCAGGCGTGCGGCAAGTTCACGCAGGTCGAAGGGCTTGAGCAGGTAGTCGTCGGCACCGGCTTGCAGGCCGTCGACACGGTTGGTGACCGAGTCGCGGGCGGTGAGGATCAGCACCGGAATTTCCAGGCCCTGGCTGCGCTGTTGTTGCAGCAACTTGAGGCCGTCTTCATCGGGCAAGCCCAGGTCGAGCACCATGATGTCGAACGTGGCGGCCTTGAGCATCGCGCGTGCGGCGGCGGCCGAGGCCACGCGCTCGACGGTAAAACCCTGGGCGCCAAGCCCGGCCACAATGCCGCTGGCGATCAGTTCGTCGTCTTCACAGACCAGTACGTGCATGGTTAACCCTTCATGAAAGATGGGGGAATTAAAGGTTGGGCGGATTAAGCGCCGATTATGCCGTGAAAACCGACAGGCTCAGTTTAGAATAGCGCCCGGTTAATCATCGGTTAATCAACACCACACATTGTGTGCCTAACTTGCATCGAACTAAGGCTTGACCATGCGGTATCTGTTTACCTTTCTGCTGGTGTTATTCGCAGGGTTCGCCCAGGCCGCGCCGGGCAATCCATTCGAGACCAAACCCGATTTTTTGCCGGTGGGCAAAGCGTTCACCTTTACCTCCGAACGTCTTGAAAGCGGCGAAACCCAGCTGTATTGGCAGATTGCCGACGGATATTACCTTTACCAGCAGCGCATGAAGTTCGACGGCCTGGCCGAAAAGCCCGTGCTGCCGCAAGGCGAAGCCCATAGCGATGAGTTCTTCGGCGAGCAGCAAGTGTACCGCCAGGGCCTCGAAGTGAAGATCCCGGCCGGTGCCACCGGGCAGGTCAAGCTGGGCTGGCAGGGCTGCGCCGATGCGGGCCTGTGCTACCCGCCGCAGTCGATCACCGTGGACCTGGGCGGCAACCCGGCCGTAGCGGCCACCGCGCAAGCCCAGGACCAAAGCCTGGCCAGCGGCCTGCAACAGCGCAGCCTGGGCTGGAGCCTGCTGGTGTTCTTTGGCCTGGGCCTGCTGCTGGCATTTGCCCCGTGCTCGCTGCCGATGCTGCCGATCCTCGCAGGCTTGGTGGTCGGCAGCGGTGCCAGCCCGCGTCGTGGTTTTGCCCTGGCCAGCAGCTATGTGGTGTGCATGGCGCTGGTGTATGCGGCGCTCGGCGTACTGGCCGCGCTGCTGGGCGGCAACCTTGCCGCCCTGCTGCAAACGCCGTGGATCCTTGGCAGTTTTGCCGCCCTGTTTGTGATTCTGGCCTTGCCGATGTTCGGCTTCTTTGAACTGCAACTGCCGGCCTTCCTGCGTGACCGCCTGGATAACGTCAGCCGCCAGCAAAGCGGCGGCAGCCTGGTCGGCGCCGGGATTCTCGGCGCGCTGTCCGGCCTGTTGGTCGGCCCGTGCATGACCGCGCCGCTGGCGGGTGCCCTGCTGTATATCGCCCAAAGTGGCAACGCGTTGCACGGCGGTTTGATCCTGTTCGCCATGGGCATCGGCATCGGTATTCCGCTGTTGCTGCTGGTGACCGTAGGCAACCGTTTCCTGCCCAAGCCAGGCACCTGGATGAACGTGCTCAAGGGCATCTTCGGCTTCCTGTTCCTCGGCACCGCCGTGCTGATGATTCGCCCGGTAGTCGGCGAAAGCCTGTGGCTCGGCCTGTGGGGCGTCTTGGCGCTGGTGATGGCCTACTGCGGCTGGACCCTGGCCCGCGAATACGGCCTGGCGGCCAAGGTATTCGGCGCCGGTTCCCTGGTGCTGGGCCTGTGGGGCGCGCTGTTGGTAGTCGGAGCGGCCGGTGGCAGTGACGACCTGTGGCAACCGTTGAAGGTTTACAGCGGCTCCAAGGTTGGCGCTGCACCCAGCGCCCACGACGCCTTCATGACCATCAACGACCCGGCCGTGCTGCAAAGCCAGCTCGACAGCGCCAAGGCCCAGGGCCAATGGGTGCTGGTGGACTACTACGCCGACTGGTGCGTGTCATGCAAGATCATGGAAAAACAAGTCTTCGGCCAACCCCAGGTGATGGACGCGCTTAAAGACGTGCGCCTGTTGCGCCTGGACGTCACCGCCGACAACGCCGCCAGCCGCGAGCTGCTCGGGCGCTATAAAGTGCCGGGGCCACCGAGCTTCGTGTGGATCGGCCCGGACGGTGAAGAACGTCGCGCCCAACGCATCACCGGCGAAGTGGATGCCGCCGCCTTCCTGCAACGCTGGACGCAAACCCGAGACGCGCGCTGATGCTGACCCTGACCATCGGTACGTTCGCCATCGCCCTGAATCACATCCTGCTGATCAGCGCGCTGATACTCGCCACGCTGGTGGGTTGGCGCGTGGCCAAGCGTGGCGGTGAAAACCCCGAATCGGTGCTGTTCAGCCTGTTTTTGCTGGGCATGCTGGTGGCACGCTTAAGCTTTGTACTGATGTACTGGAGCGACTACAGCCACGACCCACTGCAAATGGTCGACCTGCGCGACGGCGGCTTCCTGGCCTGGCCCGGCGTGATCGCACTGGTGCTGGGCGCCGTGTTCTACGGCTGGCGCCGCCCGGCCATGCGCACGCCGCTGAGTGCCGGGGTGGTCACCGGGCTGGTGTTCTGGGGCCTGACCAGCGTGTCCCTGAGCCTGTACGACAAGGGCGCACAACTGCCGGACATCACCTTGCGCAATGCCAATGGCGACGTGGTGCAACTGGCCGACTACAAAGGCGGCCCGCTGGTGATCAACCTCTGGGCCACCTGGTGCCCGCCGTGCCGCCGCGAGATGCCGGTGCTGGAGCGTGCGCAACACCAACGCCCGGACGTGACCTTCCTGTTCGTCAACCAGGCCGAAAGCATGCAAAGCGTCAGCACCTTTCTCGCCACCCAAGGCCTGACCCTCGACAACGTGCTGTTTGATGCCAGCGGCCGCCTCGGCCAGGCTGTGGGTTCCATGGCCCTGCCGACAACGTTGTTCTACCAAGCCGATGGGCGCCTGATCAACAGCCACCTGGGCGAGCTGTCTCCGGCCAGCCTGGCCCGTGCCATGGAACCCTTCGACACTGCCCCTGCCGCCACAAGGAAACCGACATGCCAAGACTCCGCCACCTGCTGACCCTGCTGCCGCTGACGCTTGCGGCCACACTGGCCCAGGCCGAAGACTGGCCGGCGCCGATCAAACAGATCGAAGCCAAGGGTGCCAAGATCCTCGGCAAGTTCGACGCGCCCAGCGGCCTCACCGGCTACGCCGCGCAATACCAGAACCGTGGCATGGCCCTGTACCTGACCGCCGACGGTAAAAGTGTGCTGGCCGGTAACCTGTACGACGCCCAGGGCAATGACCTGAGCAGCGCGCCACTGGAAAAACTGGTGTACGCGCCGATGGCCAAGGAAGTCTGGGCCAAGATGGAACACAGCAACTGGATCCAGGACGGCGACAAAAACGCGCCGCGCATCGTCTACCTGTTCAGTGACCCCAACTGCCCGTACTGCAACATGTTCTGGGAACAGGCACGCCCGTGGGTCAAGGCCGGCAAGGTGCAATTGCGCCACATCATGGTCGGTATCATTCGCGAAGACAGCCCAGGCAAATCCGCCGCGCTGCTGGCTGCCAAAGACCCGCAAAAAGCCCTGGAAGCACACGAAGCCGCCGGCAAGGGCAGCAAATTGCAGGCGCTGGACAAGATCCCGGCAGATATCGAAGCCAAGCTCGATGCCAATATGAAGTTGATGGAAGAGCTGGAACTGTCGGCAACACCGGCAATTTTCTATCGGGATGACAAGGGCGGTTTGCAGCAACAGCAAGGCGCGCCGTCGCCGGCTGGAACTGTCGGCAACACCGGCAATTTTCTATCGGGATGACAAGGGCGGTTTGCAGCAACAGCAAGGCGCGCCGTCGCCGGACAAGCTGGTGAAGATTCTCGGGCCGAAATAGCCCATAAGATCGTTCCCCACGCTCTGCGTGGGAATGCCTCAAGTGACGCTCTGCGTCAAGCTTTGGGACGCGGAGCGTCCTGGGCTGCATTCCCACGCAGAGCGTGGGAACGATCAGTGAAGCTCTGTCGGCAACGCCTGCGATTTTTTATCGGGATGACAAGGGCGGTTTGCAGCAACAGCAAGGCGCGCCGTCGCCGGACAAGCTGGTGAAGATTCTCGGGCCGAAATAGCTCATCAGATCGTTCCCCACGCTCTGCGTGGGAATGCCTCAAGTGACGCTCTGCGTCACGCTTTGGGACGCAGAGCGTCCTGGGCTGCATTCCCACGCAGAGCGTGGGAACGATCAGTGATAGCTCTGTCGGCAACGCCTGCGATTTTTTATCGGGATGACAAGGGCGGTTTGCAGCAACAGCAAGGCGCGCCGTCGCCGGACAAGCTGGTGAAGATTCTCGGCCCGAAATAGCCCATCAGATCGTTCCCCACGCTCTGCGTGGGAATGCCTCAGGTGACGCTCTGCGTCACGCTTTGGGACGCGGAGCGTCCTGGGCTGCATTCCCACGCAGAGCGTGGGAACGATCAGTTACAAGCCTTCCAACTCCGCCATCAAATCACTCAACCGATCGACCTTCTCCGCACTGATCTCATTGGCTGCCAGCCCGTCGATATACTCGGCCAACTCCGCCACCGTGCTGCATTCGAACATCGCCCGCAGCGGCACATCCCGTTGCAGGGTTTTCTGCACCCGCGAGGCAATCTGCGTGGCCAGCAATGAATGCCCGCCCAGCTCGAAGAAGTTGTCCTGCACGCCCACCCTGTCGACCTTGAGCACCTCGGCCCAAATCGCCGCCAAGGTCGCTTCCAGTTCGTTGCGCGGCGCCAGGTAATCCTGGCTGTGCAGTTGGCCTATCTCCAGGGCCGGCAGAGCGTTGCGGTCCAGCTTGCCATTGGCGTTCAGCGGCAAGCGGTCGAGCCATAACCAGTGCAGCGGCACCATGTATTCCGGCAATTCAGCGCGCAGGCGTTGCTTGATACGGTCCATGCGTTCAGCTGGGTTCAAGGCTTCATCGGCCGCCACCAGGTAACCCACCAAATGCTTGCCGTTGACGCCTTCCTGCACGCCGACTGCCGCATCCCGCACTTCTGGCTGTTCATGCAGGCGCGCTTCGATTTCACCGAGTTCGATGCGGTAACCACGAATCTTCACCTGATGGTCGATACGCCCGACATATTCCAGCACGCCATCGCTGCGGCGTCGCGCCAGGTCGCCGGTGCGGTACAGCCGTTCGCCCGGCGCACCGAACGGGTTCGGCACAAACACCTGAGCGGTGCGCAACGGGTCGCTGACATAACCACGCCCCACGCCCGTGCCTGCCACACACAACTCGCCCACCGCACCTTGCGGCACCAGCTCCAGCGCGCCATCGAGCAGGTACAAGCGGTTGTTGTCGGTTGGCGTGCCAATCGGCAGGTACGTGCCACGGGTCGACGCCAGGTCAACGCGGAAGAACGCCACATCATCCGAGCACTCCGCCGGGCCATAAGCGTTGACCAAGCCGATCTCGGGGTAACGCAGCAACCACTGGTGCGCCAGCTCCGGCGGCATGGCTTCACCCGTCGGCAGCATCCAGCGCAAGCCGTCCAGGCTCATGCGTTCTTGAGCGAGCATGCCCTGGATCAGCGACGGCACACTCTCCAGCACGGTAATACCTTGGGCCTGCACATGCGCCAGCAAACCCTGCGGATCATGGGCGATGCTGTTCGGCACAATATCCACCCGCGCGCCAAACAGCGACGCGGCGAGGAACTGCCACACAGAAATATCGAAGCTCTGCGAAGCGGTCTGCGCGATAACATCTGTCTCGCTCAGTTGCAGATACGGCACCTTGCTCAACTGGTTATTGAGCATGCCGCGCTGTTCCACCATCACGCCTTTGGGCAACCCCGTGGAGCCGGAGGTGTAGATCACATAGGCGAGGTTATCCGACGCGCTGTAGACGCCCGGGTTTTGCCCACGGCCAGGCACTTCTTCCCAGACCAGCAGCTGGCAGTCGGTGCCGTCCAGCAATTCAATCGCCTGCTCGCGGCACGCCTCGGTGCACACCAGCAACGGCGTGCGGCTCAGGTCGATGATGCGGCTCAAGCGCTGGCTTGGCAGGCCAGGGTCCAGCGGCAGGTAACCGGCACCGGCCTTGAAACTGCCGATGATCATGCCGAGCAAATCCAGGTTACGCTCGCCCAGCAACGCCACCGGCTGATCCAGCCCAACACCGGCCTCGATCAGCGCGTAGCCCAGGCCGTTGCTGCGGCGGTTCAATTCATCGTAGGTCCATTGCTGGTCCAGGCAACTGGCGGCGATGCGCTGCGGATGTTGCGTCACCTGCGCTTCGAACAACTCGATGTAACTGCGCTCCAGCGGGTAGTCGTGCTCGCTCTGGTTGCAGCCGTCGACCAGAAACGCCCGCTCCTGCTCACCGATCAGCGGCAAGTCCGCCATGTCGCCATGGAAGCCCTGCACCAACGCCAGCAGCAAGCGCTTGAACTCGCCGAGCATGCCTTGCACGGTGGTTGCATCGAAATAACGCTGGTCGTAGGACAGGTGCAGCCCCAGGTCATCGCCCGGATAACACACGGCCGTCAGCGGGAAGTTGGTGTGGGTGCGGCCGGAATCCGAGGTGGCATTCAGGCTTTGCGCACGGTCCAGCACCGAGACTTCCACCGGTGCGTTTTCAAACACGAACAGGCTGTCGAACAGCGGCTGGCCTTTAGGCAATTCGCTGTGTTCCTGGATAGTCACCAGCGGCAGGTATTCGTATTCGCGCAGTTGCATATTGCTGTCGAGCAGGCCGCTCAGCCACTGGCGCACGCTGCAAGGCTGGTCGTCTTCCGGCAGTTTCACCCGCAGCGCGATGCTGTTGATGAACAGGCCGACGGTGCGTTGCATCTCGGGCATTGCCACGGGGCGCCCGGCCACCGTGACGCCGAACAACACGTCTCGCTCACCGCTCAATCGCCGCAGCACCAAGGCCCACGCCGCCTGGGCGAAGGTGTTGACGGTGAGTTGATGGGCCTGGGCCAGTTCGCGCAATTGCGCACCGTCGCGGGCATCCAGGCGGGTGTAGCAATCGCCCACCACCATGCCGCCGCTGTGGCCTGCGTGTTCACGCAGGAACGGGCGGTCGCTCGGGATCGGCGTGGTGCGCTCGAAGCCCTGCAGGTTCTGCTGCCACCACTGGCGTGCTTCATTGAGGTTCTGGCGTTGCAGCCAGGCGATGTAATCGCGGTAGCGTGGCGGCGTGGCCAATTGTGCATCGCGGCCCTCGCCCAAGGCCATGTAGATGTCGAAGAAATCATTCATCAGCAACGAGCGGCACCAGGCATCGATCAGGATGTGGTGGTTGCTCATCATGAACCAGTAGCGCGCCTCGCCCACGCGGATCAGGCGCAGGTGGAACGGCGCCTGGTTGAGCAGATCAAACCCGGCCTCGCGCTCGGCCTTGAGCAAGGCTTGCAGACGCGGCTCCTGCTCGGCTTCGGGCTCATGGCTCCAGTCCAGGTACTCGATCGGTGTGCTGCCCGGCTTGTGGATCACTTGCAGCATGTCCTCGCCGACGTTCCAGCAGAACGACGCACGCAAGGCTTCATGCCGGGCGATCACCGCCTGCCAGGCCTGGGCGAAACGCTCGGGGTCCAGAGCGCTGTTGATGCGGTAGCGGTCCTGCATGTAGTAGAGGCCGGTGCCCGGCTCCAGCAAGGTGTGCAGCAGCAGGCCTTCCTGCATTGGCGTCAGCGGGTAGACGTCTTCGATGACGTTTGCCGGCACCGGCAGGCTGTCGAGCTGTGCTTGAGTCAGGTGCGCCAGCGGGAAGTCGGACGGCGTCAGGCCACCCGCCTCGTCGTTGAGGCAATGCGCGATCAGGCTTTGCAGCTCGCTCAAGTACCCATCCGCCAGTTCACGGATGGTCTGCGGGTCATGGCGCTCACGGCTGAAGGTCCAGCGCAGCAGCAACTCTCCGCCATACACCTGGCTGTCGACACTCAGCTCATTGGGCAGCGGCGCATCCGGGTCGTGGGCCAGGCCCGCCGACTCATCCAGCGGGTGGAACAGTGCATCGGCGCCGAAGCTCTGGTCGAACTGGCCGAGGTAGTTGAAGGTGATCTGCGCCGTTGGCAGCGCGGCCATGGCCTGCTTGCACTGATCGTCCGCCAGGTAACGCAGCACGCCATAACCCAGGCCTTTGTGCGGCACGCCGCGCAGTTGTTCCTTGATGGCCTTGATCGAGTCGCCCTGCCCGGCGTGTGGTGTCAGGCGCAGCGGGTAAGCACTGGTGAACCAGCCGACGCTGCGGGTCAGGTCGATTTCATCGAACAGAGTTTCACGGCCATGGCCTTCCAGTTGAATCAAGGTCGAGGCGTGCCCCGTCCAGCGGCACAGCACGCGGGCCAAGGCGGTCAGCAGCAGGTCGTTGACTTGGGTGCGATATGCGCTCGGCGCTTGTTGCAACAACTGGCGGGTGTGTTCGACACCCAGGCGCACGCTGACGGTTTCAGCCTCGCGGTTGCGCAGCGAACCCTGTGGACGCGCCACTGGCAGCTCCACCGCAGGACCGGCCAGTTGCTCTTGCCACAGGCTCAACTCTTCACGCAGGGACTCGCTGCCGGCATAAGCGCGCAAGCGCGCAGCCCAATCGCGCAATGCGCTGGTCTTGGCCGGCAGGCTGACGGACTGGCCGTCGCTCAACTGGCGGTAAACCGTTTGCAGGTCCTCCAGCAGCACGCGCCACGACACGCCGTCCACCACCAAGTGATGAATCGCGATCAGCAGGCGTTGCTGGCCTTGCGGGCCGTCCACCAGCAAGGCGCGTAACAGCGGGCCATGCTCAAGGTCGAGGCTGCGTTGAGTGTCAGTGAACAGCGCGGTGCAATCCTGCATGTCGCGCACTTGCGCCTGCATCAGCACGCCGCCTTGGGGCACGGCCAAGTGCTCGGCATGCCACTGCGCATCGCGCTTGGAGAAACTCAGGCGCAAGGCGTCGTGATGCTCCAGCACCGCCAGCAGCGCTTGCTCCAGGCGATGGGGCTCCAGCAATTGCAGCGGCTTGAGCAGCAATGCCTGGTTCCAGTGCTGACGGTGGGGGATCTCGGTATCAAAGAACCAGTGCTGGATCGGCGTCAGGCCCGAGCTGCCGGTGAGCAGGCCTTGCTCGGCGGTCACCTGTTCGCTACGCGTGGCCACAGCGGCCAGGGTTTGCACGGTCTGGTGCTGGAACAAATCCCGTGGGCTGAAATGAATCCCGGCCTGCCGCGCACGGCTGACCACCTGGATCGACAGGATCGAGTCGCCGCCCAGTTCAAAGAAGTTATCGTCCAGGCCGACTTGCTGCACCTTCAACACCGCGCACCAAATGGCCGCCAGGCTTTGCTCCAGCTCATTGCGTGGCGCCACGTAGGTTTGGCGATTGGCCTCAGGATCGGGCTGCGGCAAGGCGCGGCGGTCGAGCTTGCCGTTGGCGGTCAGCGGCATGCTGTCGAGCACGATCAGGTGCGCGGGCACCATGTAGTCCGGCAGCTGCGCCTTGAGGTGCGCCTTCAGCGCTTCGCGCAAGGTGGCAGGGTCGGCGTCGCTGACCAGATAGGCCGCCAGCTGTTTACCACTGGCTGAATCCAGCGCCAGCACCACGGCTTCGCGCACGGCTGCGTGCTCCAGCAGGCGCGTTTCAATCTCGCCCAGTTCGATACGGAAACCGCGAATCTTCACTTGATGGTCGATACGGCCCAGGTACTCCACCAGGCCGTCGGCGCGTTGGCGCACCAGGTCGCCGGTGCGGTACAAACGGCCGCCATCGGCAGCAAACGGATCGGCGACAAACCGCTCGGCCGTCATGCCAGGGCGTTCGTGATAACCCTGGGCCAGACCGGCGCCGCCTACATACAACTCACCGGTCGCGCCTTGTGGCACCAGCGCCAGGTTGGCATCGAGGATATAGGCCACGCGAGCACCGATGATGCTGCCGATCGGCACGCTGGCGGCGCCCTCTTCCAATACCTCCGGCGCCAGGCTGGCCAGCGGCATCACCACGGTTTCGGTCGGGCCATAGGCATTAAAAAATAGCTCGGGCTGGAACGCCGCACGAATCCGCTGCAAGTGCTCGCCGGTCAGTGCCTCGCCGCCGGTGATGCACATGCGCACCGGCAGAGTCTGTTGCTGGGTCGCCAGCCATTGCGCCAACTGGCTGCCGTAGCTGGGCGTGAAGCCAAGGATATTGATGCCATGGGCGCGGATCAGCGCGCAGATTTCTTCGGCATCCCACTGGCCTTGGGCGCGCAACACCACCTGCGCACCGCTGAGCAGCGGCACCAGTAGACGCTCGGTGGCGGCGTCGAAGTTGATGGAGTAGAAGTGCAGCTCGCAATCATCCGGGCGCATGCCAAAGCGCTCGATCACGGCCTGGCAATGCATGGCGATTTCACCGTGGGACACCACCACGCCTTTGGGTTTACCGGTGGAGCCGGAGGTGTAGATCAGGTACGCCTGATGTTGCGGCAGGCTGATAAAGGGCGGCTCGTCGGCAGGGTAATTGGCCAACACCGGCAAGTCATCTTCCAGGCACCAGCACGCGACCGTCGCCGGCAATTCGCCAAGGGCTTCGAACATCGCCGCATCGCTGAGCAGCAGGCCGATGCCGCTGTCTTCGATCATGTAGTGCAGGCGGTCGAGCGGGTATTCCGGGTCCAGCGGCACATAAGCACCGCCGGCCTTGAGGATCGCCAGCAGGCCGATGACCATTTCCAGCGAGCGCGGCAGCGCCAGGCCGACCCGCACCTGCGGGCCAACGCCGCGCTCGCGCAGCATCCAGGCCAGGCGGTTGGCGCGCTCATCCAGTTCGCGATAGCTGAGCGTCACCCCGGCAAAGGTCAACGCCGGTGCATCGGGGCGGGCCAAAACTTGTTGGCTGAACAGCGGGTGAAGGCACTGATCCAGGCGGTGTTCACCCGCCTCGATACCCAGGCTGCTGTGCAAGGCGCGCTGCTCGGTGGCGGTCAGCAAGGGCAACTCGCTCAGTCGCTGTTGCGGGTTGGCGATCAACGCTTCCAACAGGTTTTGCCAATGTGCGGCCGTCCGCGCAATACGCGGCTCGTCGAACAAGTCGGTGCTGTAGGTCAGGCAGCAACCCAGGCGATGGTCGAGGTCGGTGACTTCCAGGTTGAGGTCGAACTTGGTCGCCCGCGCATCGTTGACCAGGTATTCGACGGTCATGCCCGCCAGTTGGCGGCTCTGCTGAAACTCCCAACGCTGCACGTTGCACATTACCTGGAACAGCGGGTTATACGCCGCGCTGCGTGGTGGCTGCAGGGCTTCCACCAGATGATCGAATGGCAGGTCCTGGTGCGACTGGCCTTCGATCACGGTATGGCGCACCTGCTCGAACAACTCGGCCACATTCATCTGCCCATTGAGCTGGCAACGCAGCACCTGGGTGTTGAGGAACGCGCCGATCAGCCCTTCGCTTTCCGGGCGAATGCGGTTGGCGACCGGCGCGCCGATGCGCAGGTCGGTCTGGCCGCTGTAGCGGTAGAGCAGCACCGCCAGGGTGGCGGTCATGGTCATGAACAGGGTCAGGCCGCGTTCGGCGTTAAAGGCGCGCACGCGAGCCGCCAAGTCATCGCTCAGGTCAAAGCGGTACAGCCCGCCCTGATGGCTTTGCACCGGTGGCCGTGGGCGGTCGGCGGGCAGTTCAAGCAACGGATGCTCGTGGCCCAGCTGTGCGGTCCAGTAGTCCAGTTGGCGTTGGCGCTCGCCAGCCTCCAGCCACTGGCGCTGCCACACGCTGTAGTCGAGGTATTGCACCGCCAGTGGCGCCAGCGGCGAGTCGCGCTCGTCGATAAACGCCTCGTACAGCGCGCCGAGTTCACGGGCGAAGATGTCCATGGCCCAGCCTTCGGTGACGATATGGTGCAGGGTCAGCACGAAGTAGTGCTCCTGCTCGCCGGCCTTGACCACGCAGGCTCGCAACAGCGGCCCGGTTTCCAGGTTGAACGGCGTGTGGGCTTCCTGATCGGCGAAATCTTGCAGGCGCTGCTGACGCTCAGCCTCGGTGAGCGCGGAGAAATCCTGCCAAGCCATGCGCATGCCGGTTTGCGCGGCGACCTTTTGGTACGCCACGCCATCGATGCTCGGGAAGGTGGTGCGCAGGGTTTCGTGGCGCATGATCAGCGCCTGCAATGCGGCCTCAAAACGCCCCACGTCCAGCACGCCGCGCAGGCGCGCCATGCCGCCGACGTTGTAGGCCGGGCTGTCGGGTTCCATCTGCCAGAGGAACCACATGCGCTGTTGGGAATAGGAGAGCGGCACCGGCGCGCTGCGGTCGACCCTGGCAATAGCGGTTTGCTGATTGCGTTGGCCAGAGGCCTGGATCAAGCCGACCTGCTCGGCAAATGTGCCCAGCTCACTGGCTTCGAACAAGGTGCGCAACGGCAATTCGACGTCACAGGCCTGACGGGTGCGCGAGATGATTTGCGTGGCCAGCAACGAATGGCCACCGAGGGCGAAAAAGTCGTCGCGCAGGCCGATACGTGGCAAGCCCAGCACTTCGCGCCAGATCGCGGCAATCTGCTGTTGCAGCGGCGTTGCCGGCTCGATGTGTTCGCGGGTTTGCCACACCGGTTCGGGCAAGGCCCGGCGATCGAGTTTGCCGCTGGGGCTCAGGGGCATGGCGTCCAGGCGCATCAGTAATGCGGGCACCATGTACTCCGGCAACTCGGCGGCCAGGGCGGTTTTTACCGCTTGCTCGGTAAGCTGCGCATGCGCGGTGTAGTAGCCGATCAGTTGTGCATCACGCACCAGCACCACGGCTTGTGCGATGCCGTCCAGCGCCAGCATCCGGGCTTCGATTTCTTCGGGTTCTACACGAAAGCCACGCAATTTGACTTGTTGATCGAGGCGGCCCAGGTACTCGAGCACGCCATCGGCGCTCCAACGCACGCGGTCACCGGTGCGATACAGGCGTGTGCCGGGTTCGCCCAACGGGTCGGCGACAAAACGCTCGGCGGTCAGCCCGGCGCGGCCCAGGTAACCGCGCGCCAGGCCGATGCCGCCGATGCACAGTTCGCCCGGCACACCGGCCGGCAACGGGTTGAGCTGCTCATCCAACACGCGGCAGATCACATTGCCCAGCGGACGGCCGATGGGCGAGCGCTCGCCGTCCTCGGCGTGACAATGCCAGTGGGTCACGTTGATCGCGGTTTCGGTCGGGCCATAACGGTTGTGCAGTTGCACCGCCGGCAACTGCGCCAGCACGCGGTTACGCAGCTCGGCAGGCAAGGCCTCACCGCCGGAGAACAGACGCCGCAGCCTGGTGCACTCGGCCACCAACGGCTCATCGATAAACAGCTGCAACAGCGGCGGCACAAAGTGCAGCGTGGTGACGCCGTGTTCCTGTACCAGCTGCGCAATGCGGTGCGGGTCGCGATGTTCGCCAGGGCCGGCCAGCACCAGGCGGCAGCCGGTGATCAGCGGCCAGAAGCATTCCCACACCGACACGTCAAAGCTGATCGGCGCCTTTTGCATCAGCACATCGGTGTGGTTGAGTTGATAGGTGGCCTGCATCCACTGCAAGCGCTCGGCCAGCGCCGCATGGGTATTGCCCACGCCTTTGGGCTGGCCGGTGGAGCCGGAGGTGTAGATGACGTAGGCGAGGTTGTCGCCATTCAAATGCAGGCCCGGCGCCTGGGTCGGCCAGCTGTCCAGGTGCAGGCTGTCCATGGCGATCACGCACACGCCTTCGGTGGCCGGCAGCAGTTCAAGCAGTGCGGTTTGGGTCAGCAGCAGGTGCACGCCGCTGTCCTTGAGCATGTAGGCCAGGCGCTCGGCGGGGTAATCCGGGTCGAGCGGCACATAGGCGCCACCGGCCTTAATGATTGCCAACAGGCCAATCAGCAGCTGCGGCGAACGCTCGGCGGCGATGGCCACGCACACATCCGGGCCGACGCCCTTGTCACGCAGGTAGTGGGCCAGGCGATTGGCCTGGGTGTGCAGTTGGGCGAAGGTCAGGCTGCCGTCTTGCCAGACCAGCGCGGTGCTGTCCGAAGTCTGTTGGCCGAGCAGTTCGGGCAGCCACTGCCGGGCCGGGGCACACGGAGCTTCGCTCCATGGCTGCTGCTCGTCTGTGTGCATCAGTTTGAGGTCGCCGATGGCTTGCTCCGGCTGCTCGCACACCGCTTGCAGCAGGCTGACGAAATGCTCGGCCAGGCGCTGAATGGTCGCGCCGTCGAACAGTTCATCGGCGTAGTCGAACGCCAGGCTCAGGCGCCCGTTGCGGTCTTCTTCAGAGTGCAGTTGCAGGTCGAACTTGGCTTCGCGGCTATGCCATGGCAGCTCTTCGGCAAGCATGCCCGGCAAGCGGCGCAAGGCGCTCAAGTCGCGCTGCTGGTGGTTGAACATGACCTGGAACAGGCCTTGTTCGCGGGCCTGGGGGAAGGCTTCCAGCAGTTGTTCGAAGGGCAGGTCCTGGTGGGCCTGGGCGCCCAGTGCAGCCTGGCGCGTGGCAGCCAACAGCTGATTGAATGGCAGGCGCCCGTCCAGCTCAACGCGCAGCACCAAGGTGTTGATGAAGAAGCCAATCAGGCCTTGGGTTTCCTGGCGCGGACGGTTGGCATTGGGCACGCCGATACGGATATCGCGCTGGCCGCTGTAGCGGTAGAGCAGGCTCTGGAACGCCGCCAGCAACAACATGAACGGGGTGGACTCATGGGCTTGAGCCACCTGGCGAATGGCCTCGCTGAGCGCTGCGTTCAAGCGCAGGCTATGGCGCGAGGCGCTGTTGATGCGCTGCGCAGCGCGTGGATGGTCGGTGACCAGGCTCAGGGCCGGGTGCTCATCACCCAATTGCGCCTGCCAATAGGCCAATTGCTGCTGGCCTTCGCCTTCGGCCAGCCATTGGCGCTGCCAGCTGCCGTAGTCGGCGTATTGCAGGGCCAGTGGCGGCAGTTCCAGGCTTTGGCCCTGGGTCGCGGCGGCATAAAGGCGCGAGAATTCGTCGATCAGAATGTTCAGCGACCAACCGTCGGCGATGATGTGATGCAAGGTCACCAGCAGTTGGTGATCTTCATCGTCCAGGCGCACCAGCGTCACCCACAGCAGCGGGCCTTTTTCCAGGTCGAACCGGGTGCGCGCTTCCTCTTCGCGGATCTGCTGCGCGCGGGCTTCGCGTTCGGCGCTTGGCAGGTCGCTGAGGTCGATCACTTGCAGCTCGAAACCCGTGTTGGCCTCGACGCGCTGAAAGGCTTGGCCATCGCGCTCATAGAAGCGCGTGCGCAGGGCTTCGTGGCGCTGGATCAATTGCTGGAAGCTGGCGCGCACCGCATCTTCGTCCAGCTCGCCGCGCAAACGCAGGGCGCCGGGAATGGTGTAGGCGCTGCTGTGCGGGTCCAGTTGCCAGGTGATCCACAGGCGGTTCTGTGCCAGGGATTGCGGCAACTCGTCCTGGCGTGACAAGGCCTGGATCGCGCCCTGGGCAATGCCGCCGTCTTGCTGCAACTGCGCCACATGGGCGGCGAACGCCGAGAGCGTCGGCGCTTCGAACAGCAGGCGCAGGTTCAGCTCCAGGCCCAGGGTTTCACGCAGGCGCGCAACCACTTGGGTGGCGGTGATGGAATTACCGCCAAGCAGGAAGAAATGGTCATCGGCCGCGACCGTTGCGACCTGCAACTGCTCGCACCAGATCGCGGCAATCTGCTTTTGCAGCTCGGATTCAAGCCGCGATTCACTGGCCTGGGCTTGCAGATTCGGGAACTGCGCGTAGCTGTCGAGGCTGCCGTCGGCATGACGAAGCGCGCAGGCCGAACGCTGCACCTTGCCGCTGGAAGTTTTGGGCAAGGCGCCGGGGTTGAGCAGTACCACCACGCTCGGGGCTTCTTGATACGCCTCGGCCACCGCTTGGCGAATCGCCTTGATCAAGGCCTCGGGCGGCAGGATTTTCTGCACGCTGCGGCTGATTTCTGCGGCGATGCCGATGCCTTCCAGGCCTTGGTGATTCACGGCAAACGCCGCTACCCGGCCCTTGCGCACCACTTCGACTTCACGCTCGACGGTCTGCTCGATGTCCTGCGGATACAGGTTGTGGCCGCGCACGATCAGCAGGTCTTTGAGGCGGCCGGTGATGTACACCTCGCCGTCGCGGATAAAGCCCAGGTCGCCGGTGCGCAGCCAGGTGCGGCCCGCGTGTTGTACGAAGGTTTTGGCGCTGGCCTCGGGGTTGCGCCAGTAGCCTTGGGCGATGCTGGGGCCGGCGGCCCAGAGTTCGCCGACACGGTTGTCGGGCAATTCGGTGAGGGTGTGCGGATCGACGATCAGCACCGCATGCTCCGGTTGGCTTGTGCCGCAGCTCATGATCGCGCTGCCCTGCCCCGGTTCGGCACGGTTGGCGGCCAGCGCCTGCTCATCCACACGCAACGCGGGGATGCCTTGACCACGGGAGCCACCGGCGACGAACAAGGTCGCCTCGGCCAGCCCGTAGGAGGCGAAGAAATTGTTCGGCGTGAAACCACAGACCGCGAACTTTTCGGCGAAGCGTTCCAGGGTGTCGAGGCGGATCGGCTCGGAACCCGAATACGCCACGCGCCACTTGCTCAAATCCAGACGTTCCAGCGCGGTTTCACTGACCCGCTCACTGCACAGCCGATAGGCGAAATCCGGCCCGCCGCTGATGGTGCCGCCGTATTCGCTGATCGCTTCGAGCCAGCGCAATGGCCGGCCGAGGAAGTACGCCGGCGACATCAACACACAGGGCACGCCACTGAAGATCGGTTGCAGCAAGCCGCCGATCAGGCCCATGTCGTGGTACAGCGGCAGCCAGCTGACGATCACATCATCCGGGTGCAGATCAATGCCGAAGCCGCGACGGATCAGCACTTCGTTGGCCACCAGGTTGTCGTGGCTGACTTGCACGCCCTTAGGCAGTGCGGTGGAGCCGGAGGTGTATTGCAGGAAGGCGATGTCGTGCGCTTGCAGCTCGGGTTCGACCCAATTGCCGGCGTTTTCGAGCGTATCGACGCTCAACACCGGCGGCGCGTTCTCGATCTGCGCCAGGCCGTCGGCGAGGCTGGCGATGGTCAGCAGCAGGCGCGGCTCGGCATCGCTGATGATCGACAGCAGCCGCTCCTGATGATGGCGCTTGGTCGACTCCGGCGGATACGCCGGCACCGCGATAACCCCGGCGTACAGGCAACCAAAGAACGCCGCGACGTAATCCGGGCCGCTGGGGAACAACAGCACCGCACGGTCGCCCAACGCCGCGTTGGCCTGCAAGGCGGCGGCGATGGTGCGGGCGCGCTGGTCGAGGTCGCGGTAACTGAGCACAACGCTGTCGGCGGCGGATTCGGCCAGGAAGCGCAGGGCCACCTGGTCCGGGGTCTGCGCGGCGCGGTGTTGAAGGGACTGGACCAGGGTGCGGGGAAGTTCGAAGGCGTCCATCATGGGGTTCCTGCCTGAAATCGGCTTACGGGAAAATCGGGAATTAGGGCCGTGCTAAACGGCAGCCAGTTGACGCGCCGCATCATTGCGCCAGCGGGCCAGGTGCTCATCGGCATAGCGGCGCAGGCAGCGCAGCACCGCGCTCTCGTGCTGCACGAGGAAGAAGTGGTGACCGTCGAACATGTCGAGGGAAAAGCCGCTGGCGGCATCAAGCTGCCAGTCGAGCAACTGGTCGGCGCGTACGCTGTCCTGCTTGCCGCCAAATACGTGGATCGGCATGCCCAGTGGCGCGCGCTCGCCATAGGTGAAGCTGCCGCACAGCAGGAAGTCGGCGCGCAGAATCGGCAGCATCAACTGCATCAATTCCGGGTTGGCCAGGGCCTCTTCGGCGGTGCCCTGCAGTTCGCGCAGGCGGGCGATCAGTTGCTCATCGGTTTTTTCGATGGCGTATTCGCTCACATCGCGGCGGGCCGGGCCGGCCGTACCGGAGGCAAATAACGCCAGCGGCGCAGGCAGATTGCGCGCCTTCAGCGCATGCGCCAGTTCAAATGCCAGCAAGCCGCCCAGGCTGTGGCCAAACAAGGCATAGGGGCTGCTCAGGTCACGACCGATCTCGTCGGCAAGCTGCGCCGCCAAGGTTTTGATATCGCGCTGCAATGGCTCATCCATGCGCATGCCGCGACCCGGCAATTCCAGCGGGCACACCTGCAACCAGTCAGGCAGCGCCCGGCGCCAGCGCACATAGACCATCGCGCTGGCACCCGAGTAGGGCAGGCAGAACAGGCGCAATCGCGTGGAAACGCTCATTGGTCGCGGCCTCCAAGCTGAAACACGCTGCCTGCACGATAAAAACCCATTTCGCCCTCCTGCGGGTGCTGATCCTTGGCCGTTCGCTAACGGACCTGTCACCCAGAAGAACGGACGGCCCCGGCAAATAATTAGTCGCCGAGGGCGAGCGAGACGTGGTTCACACCCAACAAGAAAGCATACGATTAGTTCGTCTTCTCATTTGACAATCATTATCATTCAGCATAATTTGTTGCCCGATGTGTAGGAGGCCTCAGCCAGGACGCCCTCCCCCAACTCTTTCGCGACAAGGTGATTTCCATGACGGAACAAGTATCCACAGGCAGGTGCGACTCACCCCTTTTGCAGGCATTCGTCGACAATCGTCTTATTTTGGTGAAGATCGCCGCCCGGATTACCGGCTGCCGCTCGCGTGCCGAAGACGTCGTGCAGGACGCCTACTTTCGACTGCAATCAGCGCCGACCATCACCTCGTCGTTCAAGGCGCAATTGAGTTATCTGTTCCAGATCGTGCGCAACCTGGCCATCGATCACTACCGCAAGCAGGCCCTGGAGCTCAAGTATTCGGGGACGGAAGAGGAAGGCTTGAATGTGGTTATTCACGGCGCTTCACCGGAAACCTCGCATATCAACTTCAACACCCTGGAAAACATCGCCGACGCCCTGACGGAGCTGCCCCAGCGCACCCGCTATGCATTCGAGATGTACCGTTTGCATGGCGTGCCGCAAAAGGACATCGCCAAGGAGTTGGGCGTATCGCCGACCCTGGTGAACTTCATGATTCGTGATGCGCTGGTGCATTGCCGCAAGGTGTCGGGCAGCCATAGCGATACGTTTGCGCGCAGGGTGTGAAGCTGTAGGGATATGTGGCCACCTGGCTTGTTGTGGCGAACAGACTTGTTGTGGCGAGCAGGCTTGCCCTGCGCTGGGGCGCGAAGCGGCCCCAATAAGGCCACCGCGTTCTTCCAATTAGTACCGAGTGTCCGGTTTTAGGGCCGCTTCGCAGCCCAACGCAGGGCAAGCCTGCTCGCCACAGCAAGCCTGCTTGCCACAACAAGCCAGGTGGCCACAACAGGCCTGCTCAACCCAGATAATCAGGGCACCGGCATCACATCAATGCGATACGGCTCGAAGATCTTCAACATCTCCCCGCTCTCGCGCAGGTGCTTGAGCAGCTCGGCGAATGCCGCGCCGGTGATAGGCGCTTTGGGCCGTACCAACGCGTAGTGGTGATACACCTGGTCAATCCGCTCCGAGACCAGGAACTGCCCGGCCATGTCCGCGTTACGCACCATGAAATCGCTCAGGTACGAACGCGTGACCAGCGCAATATCGGCACGCCCGCGCGCCACCATCAGCAGGTTGCTGTCATGGGAGTAGGTCAACGTGGCGTTGAAGTGTTCGGCCATGTTCTTGGGGTCGGGGTTGAAACCGGCAAAGGCGTAGTGATAACCGCTGAACACCGCCAGGCGCTTTCCGGCAAGGTCGGTGAAATAGCCTTGGTCGCGGCCGGGTTTACGTTGGGCGACGAAGATTTCTGCATCTTCCAGGCCCATGTCGACACTGGTGTGGGGAATACCCTGCCAACCCCAGTCGGGGTTTTCGAAGATGGCCATGTCGACCCGGCCTTGCTCGAAATCACGAAAGCGCCGTGGAATCGACGTAGGCACCAGCACAAACTGGTAGTCGGTTTGCGCAGCGTTCAGGGCTTCTATCAATTGCGGCAATAAACCGGTGTCGGCGCCCTGCTCGGGCCGAACGGTGTAGGGCGGGAAGTGTGCGGCGCCGATCCTGACCAATTGCGCGGCCGACGCCGGCAGCCACCACGCGGTGCCGAGTGCCCATATAGTCAGTCCTGCAGCCAGCCGCCATGGCGAAAACATTGAGGCACACACCGTTTAACACTCTGATGGCAATAAGCTAGGCGTTTTTGTCAGGTGAGACAACTTTCCGTCGGCAAATTAATAGCTTGCGCCTCAATCGGCTTTAAGCACCATCAACAACGCCTCCTCGGCCAACTGCTCGAGGGTCAGGCTGCCTTCGGCGCGAAACCAGGTGGTGGTCCAGGACAAGGCGCCGGTCAGGAAGCGCCGAGTGATAAACACATCGCCACGGATGTAACCCGCCGCCTTGGCCTCGCCCAGCACCTGCAGCCAGATATCCTCATACACATCGCGCAACGCCAGCACCTGGGCCTGGCCCTCGGCCGACAGCGAACGCCACTCGTAGACCAACACCGCCATGGCCTCACCACTGCCGCCCATGATCGACTGCAACTCGCAGCGGATCAGCGCCAGCACACGTTCGCGCACGTTGCTGGCCTCTTCAAGTGAAGCGCGCATCATCGCGGTGTTGTAGTGGATGGTTTCCTCCATCACGGCACGCAGGATCTCGTCCTTGCTCTTGAAGTGATGAAAGATACTGCCGGACTGAATGCCCACGGCACTGGCCAGGTCACGCACGGTGGTGCGCTCGAAACCCTTGTTGCGAAACAGGTGAGCCGCGGTTTGCAGCAACTTGCCCCGGGCACTGTCGGGGTCGGTCAACTGGCCGCCGTCGACCATGGTGCGCATCACCCGCAGGGCTTTGTGCTCATCCATGCTGCTCTCCTTCCTCTCTACTGACGTCTTGGGCGGCAATTTAGGCCGTGGCCGCCAGCCAAGCAAGCGCTTGGGCAAAACTTATGTCAACCGTTTACAAACCAAGCGCTTGCTTGGTAGTCTCGACACCAGCCATCGGAGGAAGGATTTCTCATGAGCAAGACGGTTCGTATCGGCTGCGCCAGCGCCTTCTGGGGCGACACCTGCACGGCTGCCGCCCAACTGGTGCACGGCGGCGCCCTGGATTACCTGGTGTTCGACTACCTGGCGGAAGTCACCATGTCGATTCTTGCGGGTGCGCGGATGAAAGATCCCCAGGCCGGTTACGCCACGGATTTTGTCGAGGTGCTCACGCCGTTGCTCGGCGATATCCAGCGCCAGGGCATCCGCGTGATCAGCAACGCCGGCGGCATCCACCCCCACGCCTGCGCCGCCGCCCTGCAAGCGGCCTGCGACAAGGCCAGTGTGCCGCTGAAAATCGCCGTGCTGCTGGGCGATGACCTGCAACCTCAACTCAAGCAACTGCACAACATCACCGATATGTTCAATGGCGCGCCCCTGCCGCCAGTGTGCGTCTCGGCCAACGCCTACCTCGGTGCACCCGGGATTGCCCAGGCACTGACGCTGGGCGCCGATATTGTGATTACCGGCCGCGTGGTCGACAGCGCCGTGGTCAGCGCCGCGCTGGTGCATGAATTCAACTGGTCGTGGCAGGACTACGACCGCCTCGCTCAAGCCGCGCTCGCCGGGCATATCATCGAATGTGGCGCGCAGTGCTGCGGCGGTAACTTCACCGATTGGCGTGATGTACCGGACTACGAGCACATCGGTTTTCCCATCGTCGAGGTCAGCGCCAACGGCCAATTCAGCGTGAATAAAGTCGCCGGCACCGGCGGGCTGATCAGCGAACTCAGCGTGGCCGAACAGTTGCTGTATGAAATCGGCGACCCGCGTGCGTATTTACTGCCCGATGTAATCTGCGATTTCAGCCAGGTCAACCTGCAGCAGCAAGGCAAAAATTGCGTGCGCCTGCACGGCGCCAAGGGTTTGCCGCCCACCGACCAGTACAAGGTCAGCGCCACTTACCCCGACGGTTTCCGCTGCACCGCCAGTTGCCTGATCGCCGGGATCGACGCGGTGGCCAAGGCGGAACGGGTCGGCCAGGCAATCATCAACAAAACCTCGGAGCTGTTCAGTCAACGCGGGTGGGCGCCTTACACCGAGGTCAATATCGAATTGCTTGGCAGCGAAGCCACCTACGGCGCCCACGCCCAGCGCCAGGATTGCCGCGAGGTGGTGGTGAAATTGGCGGTACGCCACCCGAGCAAGCAGGCCTTGGTGCTGTTCGCCCGCGAGATCGCTCAGGCGGCGACCGGCATGGCGCCCGGCTTGACCGGCATTGTCGGCGGGCGGCCGACGGTGTACCCGCTGATTCGGCTGTTTTCATTCCTGATCGACAAGTCATCCTGTGCGCCGCTGGTCGACTTCCAAGGCGAGCGTCACGCCGTTGCGTTGCCTTCATCAGCCCCGATGCGCACACCCGCCGCGCCGATTGATCCGCCCAAGCCGCAAGGCCGCGCCGATGCCAGTGTGCCCCTGGTGAAACTGGCCGTGGCGCGCTCCGGCGACAAGGGCAACCACAGCAATATCGGCGTGATCGCCCGCCACCCCGACTACCTGCCCTGGATTGCCGAAGCACTCACGCCGGAGGTGATCGTCGACTGGATGAGCCACGTGCTCGACCCACTTCACGGCCGTGTCGAGCGCTGGTACTTGCCCGGCAGCCACAGCTTGAATTTCCTGCTCGAAAACGCTTTGGGTGGCGGCGGCATCGCCAGCCTGCGCATCGACCCGCAAGGCAAGGCCTTCGCCCAGCAGTTGCTGGAAATCCCCATCGCCGTGCCGCAACACCTAGCCGATCAACTTTCCTAAAGGACCGTCGCCGTGGCCTTCGACTCGATCTTCAAAGCCGACCTGTTCCAGGGGCAAACCGTGATAGTCACCGGCGGCGGCAGTGGCATTGGCCGCTGCACCGCCCATGAACTGGCGGCCCTTGGCGCCAGCGTGATGCTGGTGGGGCGCAAGCCGCAAAAGCTGCAAACCGTCGCGGCCGAAATCGCCGAAGACGGCGGCACCGCGCACTGGCAGGCCTGCGATATTCGCGATGAAGAAGCGGTGAAAGCGCTGGTCACGCAGATCCTCCGCGAGCACGGGCCGATCCATGGGTTGGTCAACAACGCTGGCGGCCAATACCCGTCGCCACTGGCGTCGATCAATCAAAAAGGCTTTGAAACCGTGCTGCGCACCAACCTGGTCGGCGGTTTCCTGATGGCCCGTGAAGTGTTCAACCAGTCGATGAGCAAGCACGGCGGCGCCATCGTCAACATGCTCGCCGACATGTGGGGCGGCATGCCCGGCATGGGCCACTCGGGTGCAGCACGCTCAGGCATGGACAACTTCACCAAGACCGCCGCCTTCGAATGGGGTTACGCCGGTGTGCGCGTCAACGCCGTGGCGCCGGGCTGGATCGCGTCCAGCGGCATGGACACCTACGAAGGCGCGTTCAAGGCGGTGATCCCCACCCTGCGCGAACACGTGCCGCTCAAACGCATCGGCACCGAATCGGAAGTCAGCGCGGCCATCGTGTTTTTGCTCAGCCCCGCCGCCGCCTTTATCAGCGGCAGCACCTTGCGCATCGACGGCGCCGCCAGCCTGGGCAGCCGCGCCTGGCCGCTGCACAAAGCGCAGCCGCCGAGCGAGCCGTTCAATGGTTTCCACCGTGCGTACTTGCCCGATGTGCTGAAGACGGAGCACTGAACCATGCCGGTGATTGAAAGCCTGATCGACGCCCACAGCCCACAGTTCGCGCACAACCGTGAAGCCATGCTGGCAAGCATCCAACAGTTGCGCCAACTGGAGCACAACCTGCTCGCCAAGGCCCAGGAAGCCAAACCCAAGTTCGACAAACGCGGCCAGTTGTTGCCCCGCGAGCGCCTCAACCTGCTGCTGGACCCCGGCGCGCCGTTTCTGGAATTGGCCAGCCTGGCCGGCTACAAACTCCACGATGACAAAGACGGCAGCGCGGCCGGAGGCGGCTTGATCGCCGGTATCGGCTACGTCAGCGGTGTGCGCATGCTGGTGGTGGCCAACAACAGCGCGATCAAGGGCGGCACCATTTCGCCGTCCGGCCTGAAAAAATCCCTGCGCCTGCAACAGGTCGCCATGGAAAACAAACTGCCGGTGGTGACCCTGGCCGAAA
This sequence comes from Pseudomonas sp. Leaf15, assembly GCF_001421425.1. Classification (NCBI taxonomy): domain Bacteria; kingdom Pseudomonadati; phylum Pseudomonadota; class Gammaproteobacteria; order Pseudomonadales; family Pseudomonadaceae; genus Pseudomonas; species Pseudomonas sp. Leaf15. The sequence continues at coordinate 31,189 of NZ_LMKI01000034.1, read as the reverse complement.
GCGGCGGGGCCAACCTCAATTACGCGGCGGAGATTTTCGTCGAAGGCGCACGCAGCTTCGCCAACCAGGCGCGCATGTCGGCCATGGGCTTGCCGCAGATCACCGTGGTGCACGGCTCGGCCACGGCAGGCGGGGCGTATCAGCCGGGGCTGTCGGATTACGTGGTGGTGGTGCGTGGCAAGGCCAAGCTGTTTTTGGCCGGGCCGCCGCTGCTCAAGGCCGCCACTGGCGAAGTGGCGACTGATGAAGAGCTGGGCGGCGCCGAGATGCACGCGCAAACCGCCGGCACCGCCGAATACCTGGCGGAAAACGATGCCGATGGCGTGCGCATCGTGCGCGAAATCGTCGGCCTGCTGCCTTGGGATGATCGCCTGCCACCCGCTCCACAACGGGCTTACAAGGAGCCGCTGTATCCTATAGACGAGTTGCTGGGGTTGATCCCCGATGACCCGAAAAAGCCCTACGACGTGCGCGAAATCCTTGCACGCCTGGCCGACGGCTCGCACTTTCTGGAGTTCAAAGGCGAGTTCGATGCCCACACCGTCTGCGGCCACTTGCACATCCAGGGCCGCGCCGTCGGTGTGATCGGCAACAACGGCCCCATTACGCCCAAGGGCGCGAGCAAGGCGGCGCAATTTATCCAACTGTGCGACCAGAGCCGCACGCCGTTGCTGTTCCTGCACAACACCACCGGCTTTATGGTCGGCACCGAATCGGAGCAACAAGGCGTGATCAAGCACGGCGCGAAGATGATCCAGGCGGTGGCCAATGCGCGGGTGCCTAAACTCACGGTAGTGGTCGGCGGCTCTTATGGCGCGGGCAACTATGCGATGTGCGGCCGCGGCCTGGACCCACGGTTTATCTTCGCCTGGCCCAACAGCCGCACCGCGGTAATGGGCGGCGCACAGGCGGGCAAGGTGCTGCGCATCGTGACTGAGGCCAAGCAATTGAAGGACGGTCTGGTGCCCGACCCCAAGGTGCTGGACATGCTCGAACAGGTCACCGCGCAGAAACTCGACAGCCAGTCCACCGCCCTCTATGGCAGCGCCAACCTGTGGGATGACGGGCTGATTGATCCACGCGATACCCGCACGCTATTGGGGTTCTTGCTGGATATCTGCCACGAGGCCGAGGTGCGGCAGTTGCAGCCGAACAGTTTTGGTGTAGCGCGCTGATCGTTCCCACGCTCCGCGTGGTAACGCTGCCAAGGACGCTTCGCGTCCCAACAAGGAGAACAACCATGATCTTCACCCAGGAACACCAGGAACTGCGCCGCACCGTGCGCGCCTTCGTCGACCGCGAGATCAACCCGCACGTGGACGAGTGGGAAAAAGCCGGGCGCTTCCCCATTCACGAGATCTTCCGCAAGGCCGGCGACCTCGGCCTGCTGGGCATTTCCAAGCCGGAACAATTTGGCGGCATGGGCCTGGACTACAGCTACTCCATCGTCGCCGCCGAAGAGTTCGGCACCATCCGCTGCGGCGGCATCCCCATGTCCATCGGCGTGCAGACCGACATGTGCACGCCCGCCCTCGCCCGCTTCGGCTCCGATGAGCTGCGCGATGAATTCCTGCGCCCGGCCATCAGCGGCGAGCAAGTGGGTTGCATCGGCGTCTCGGAAACCGGCGCCGGCTCCGACGTGGCGGGGCTTAAAACCCACGCGCGCAAGGACGGCGACGACTACGTGATCAACGGCAGCAAAATGTGGATCACCAACTCGCCCAGCGCCGACTTTATCTGCCTGCTGGCCAACACCTCCGACGACAAGCCGCATATCAACAAATCACTGATCATGGTGCCAATGACCACCCCAGGCATCAGCGTCAGCCCGCCGCTGGAAAAGCTCGGCATGCACAGCTCCGAGACCGCCCAGGTGTTTTTCGACGGCGTGCGCGTGCCGCAACGCAACCGCATCGGCCACGAAGGCGCGGGGTTCATGATGCAAATGCTGCAGTTCCAGGAAGAACGCCTGTTTGGCGCGGCCAATATGATCAAGGGCCTGGAGCACTGCATCGACAGCACCATCGAATACTGCAAAGAGCGCCAGACCTTCGGCAAGGCGCTGATCGACAACCAGGTCATCCACTTTCGCCTGGCCGAGTTGTCCACCGAAATCGAATGCCTGCGCGCGCTGGTCTACCAGGCCACCGAGCAATACATCAAAGGCCAGGATGTGACCCGCCTGGCCTCCATGGCCAAACTCAAGGCCGGGCGCCTGGGCCGTGAAGTCAGCGACAGCTGCCTGCAATACTGGGGCGGCATGGGCTTTATGTGGGACAACCCGGTGGCCCGCGCCTACCGTGACGTGCGGCTGGTGTCGATTGGCGGCGGCGCCGACGAAATCATGCTGGGCATCATCTGCAAATTGATGGGCACCCTGCCCGGGAAAAAATCATGAACACCCTGCTGCTCGAACCACACAACGGCGTGCTGCACATCACCCTCAACCGCCCCGCCAGCCGCAATGCGATGAGCCTGGAGATGGTCAACGAACTGCAGGCGGTCTTGGCACAATTGGACAGCCAGGTGCGCGCCGTGGTGATCAGCGGCGCCGGCGGGCACTTCTGTGCCGGGGCGGATGTGAAAGACATGGTCATGGCGGGCGGGCAGTTGCAGGCACTGAACCGCGCCTTCGGCACCCTGCTGCAAGCCGTCGAAGCCGTGCCGCAAGTGGTGATCGTGGTGCTGCAAGGCGCCGTGCTGGGCGGTGGCTTTGGGCTGGCGTGCGTCAGTGATATCGCGATTGCCGACCACCAGGCGCAGTTCGGCCTGCCGGAGACCAGCCTGGGCTTGTTGCCGGCGCAGATTGCGCCGTTTGTGGTCAAGCGCATTGGCTTGACCCAGTCGCGGCGGCTGGCGCTGACGGCGGCGCGGTTTGATGGGGTTGAGGCGCAGCGATTGGGCGTGGTGCATTACGTCGAGCGCGATGCACAAGCCTTGGCAGAGCGGCTGGATGAAGTGCTGGGGCAGGTGTTGCGCTGTGCGCCGGGGGCGAATGCGCGGACTAAAGCGCTGTTGCTCGCCAGTGTGGAACAGCCGGTGGGAGCACTGTTGGATCAGGCCGCAGAATGGTTTGCTGAGGCGGTGACGAGTGAGGAAGGGATTGAGGGGACGCAGGCGTTTGTGCAGAAGCGTAAGCCTGGGTGGTGCAAATGACGCTTTCGCGAGCAAGCCCGCTCCCACATTTTGATGTGTGAACCCCTTCAAATGTGGGAGGGGGCTTGCTCCCGAAGAGGCCAGCACGAACACCCCATCATCCAAGGGATAACCCCATGCCTGCATTCACCAAAATCCTGATCGCCAACCGCGGCGAAATCGCCTGCCGCATCCAGCGCACCGCCCAGGCCCTGGGTTACGGAACCGTCGCCATCTACAGCGACGCCGACGCCCAGGCCCTGCACGTGCAAATGGCCGACGAAGCCGTCCCTGTCGGCCCCGCACCCGTCAACCAGTCGTACCTCAACATCGCGGCCATCCTCGACGCCGCCAGACGCACCGGCGCCGACGCCATCCACCCCGGCTACGGTTTCCTCTCCGAAAACACTGGATTCGCCCAAGCCTGCCTGGACGCCGGCCTCACCTTCATCGGCCCCAGCGTGGCCGCCATCGAGCTGATGGGCAGCAAACGCCAGTCCAAACTCGCCATGCTCGACGCGGGTGTGCCGTGCATCGCCGGTTATCAAGGCACTGCCCAGGATGACGCGACCTTGCAGCAAGAGGCTGAGCGCATCGGCTACCCGTTGATGATCAAAGCCAGTGCCGGCGGTGGCGGGCGTGGCATGCGCCTGGTCCACGACGTCAGCCAGCTGCTCGACCAACTGCGCACCGCACGCTCAGAAGCCCTCAACGCGTTTGGCAGCGACGAACTGATCCTCGAACAAGCCCTGATCGACCCGCGCCACGTTGAAATCCAACTGTTCGGCGACAGCCACGGCCACCTCATCTACCTGGGCGAACGCGACTGCTCGATCCAGCGCCGCCACCAAAAAGTCATCGAAGAAGCGCCCTGCCCGGTGATGACGCCCGCGCTGCGCCAAGCCATGGGCGACGCGGCGCTGAAGGCTGGGCGCGCGGTCAATTACGTCGGTGCAGGCACGGTGGAGTTCCTGCTCGACCGAAACGGCCACTTCTACTTCCTGGAAATGAACACCCGCCTGCAAGTGGAGCACCCGGTCACCGAACTGATCACGGGGTTGGACCTGGTTGAGTTGCAACTGAACATCGCCGCCGGCGAAGCGCTGCCGTTGCAACAGGCCGACGTGACCCTGACCGGCCACGCCATGGAAGTGCGCCTGTACGCTGAAGATCCGGCCCAGGGCTTTTTACCGCAAACCGGCGATGTGCTGCGCTGGGAACCGGCTGGCGGCGTACGCATCGACCACGGCGTGCTGGAAGGCCAACGTATCAGCCCGTTCTATGACGCCATGCTGGGCAAAATCATCGCCCATGGCGCCACCCGCGAAGAGGCCCGGCGCAAATTGCTGCGCGCAGTGCAAGACACCGTGTTGCTGGGCGTCACCACCAACCAGGGTTTGCTGGTGGACCTGCTCAGGCACGCGGACTTTATCGCGGGCGAGTTCAGCACCGGGTTTATCGCCGAGCACTTCCATCACATTCCACGTCACGCCGCGACAGAGGAGCAGCTTGCCCTGGCCGCCGCGCTGTTTTACCAACACAGTGCCAGCGCCCACCGCCAAGGCTTGTCGGGATGGCGCAACAATGCGCCCTGGCGCTATCGCCTGGCGGTGAACGACAAGGTGCACGACCTCGACGTCAGTGTACTGGAGGGCAACCACCTGCAAGCCAACGGCATCGAGGTCCGCGACCTGACCACCGACGGCCGCTGGGCCACGCTTGTGATCGACGGCATTCGCCGGCGCCTGCCCTATCACCTGGACGACACTCAACTCTGGCTGCCGGGCGTGAAGATCATCAACCGCACCCAACAGGTCGCCAGCCGCCAGGCCGACGCCAGCACCGGCGTCGTCAAGGCGCCGATGGACGGTGCGATTGTCGATATACGCGTGAGCGCCGGTGAACGCGTCAGCAAAGGCCAACTGCTGCTGGTGCTCGAAGCCATGAAAATGGAGCATCCGCTGACGGCCGGCATCGACGGTGTGATCAAGGGTGTGCAGGTCGTCGCAGGTGATCAAGTGCGCAATCGCCAGGTTTTGCTGGAGATCGAATAACCCCCTAGGCGGAACTACACGGCCCAGCTACGCTCTATCCCCATCAGGAAAGGACGAGTACGGGAACCTGCACGATGCCCCATTGGCTGATTATTGACCTTGAAGCCACAACGGATGAAGGCGGCTGGCCCGTGACGGAGATGGAAGTCATCGAGATCGGCGCCAGCCTGGTGAACCGCCAGGGCCGCGAGCTGGATCACTTCCAGCGCTTCGTGCGGCCGCTGCGCCGCCCCTTGCTGACGCCGTTCTGTCGCCAACTCACGCATATCACCCAGGCCAACATCGACGCGGCGGCGCCGATCACCGAGGTGTGGCCGTTGTTCGAGCGTTGGCTGGGCCAGCATCAAGCGCGCCTGGAAGGCTGGGCCAGCTGGGGCGACTACGACCGCGCGCAGCTTGAACTTGAGTGGCAACGCCATGGCCTGACCAGCGCGCTCGCCCAGACCGCGCATGTGAACCTCAAGCAGCGTTTCGCCAAGGCCCGGCGCCTGGACAAGCCCCTGGGGCTAAACGGCGCGCTGCAATTGGCGGGGATGCAGTTCCATGGCCAGCAACATCGGGCACTCGAAGACGCGCGCAACACCGCACGCCTGCTGCCGTTGATTTTGCCGGTCTAGGCAGCTCCCCTGGCCTTGGGCATACTGGCCGACCTTTACAGACCCTTTTCCGAGGATTCACCCATGTTCAAAGTCAACGAGTACTTCGACGGCACCGTCAAGTCGATCGCTTTCGGCACCGCAGAGGGCCCTGCGACCATCGGCGTGATGGCCCCGGGTGAATACGAATTCGGCACCGCCCAGCGTGAAATCATGCACGTGGTGTCCGGCGCCCTGTCCGTCAAGCTGCCAGACGCCAATGACTGGGAAACCTTCGCCGCCGGCAGCCAGTTCAATGTGCCGGCCAACAGCAAGTTCCAGCTGAAGGTCGCCGTAGACACCGCTTACCTGTGCGAATACCGCGGCTAAGGGTTACAGCGCAAAAAAAATGCCCGTCTCGCAGGAGACGGGCATTTTTTTATTCCAGGATCGTCACGGGCATGCCGACGGCTAGTTCACCGCTGCCATCGTTGACCAGGTTCTGGCCGAACAGGACGTTACCGTCCTGCTCACGGTAGGTCTTGAGGGTCGCCAGCGGCTCACGGTCGTCGCTGCGCTCGCCGCTGGCCGGGTCGATGGTGGTGAGGATGCAGCGCGAGCACGACTTGACCACGCGAAACTCCACAGCGCCGATACGCAGGCGTTTCCAACCGTCTTCGGCGAAGGCCTCGCTGCCTTCAATCACTAGATTGGGACGGAAACGCAACATCTCCATCGGGCGACCGATGCGCTGGGACAAGTCGTCCAACGAGGCCTGGCCGATCAGCAGCAGCGGGAAACCATCGGCAAAACCGACCTGATCGTCGTCCTTGCCATAACCCGCTTCAGTGGTACGTGCGCGTGCCAGCGGCACCTGCACCAGCCGCGTGGGCTTGCCGATAAAGTCACTGACCCAGGCCGCCGCCGCATCGCCGGCATCCGGCACACGCAGGGTGTCGCGCCAAATAGTGACGCCGCGCAACTCCGCATCGCTGCCCGGCAGCGCCACGTCCAGCGCGGCAAAGCCAGGTGAATTCAGGGTCAGGCCACCGGCGCTGTTCCACAACGCCGACAACTGGCTCATCTTCGCCACTGCCCGCTGGGTGAGGAATCGGCCGCTGGCTTCGTCCACCAGCATCCAGCGTCGATCCCCGTCCAGCCCGAGTTTATCCAGGCCGATGTGCTGCAAGGTTTCGGCCTTGCCGGACTTCAAGGGGTAACGGTACAGCGCGCTGAGACGAAGCATGGGCCTGCATTCCTGAGGGGGACAAAGCGCCACCCTATAGGACGGGACTTCCAGAATCAAAGGTCGCTGGAGCTCTTGTGACCGGTAAGCTCACTGTGGCGAGCAGGCTTGCCCTGCGTTGGGGCGCGAAGCGGCCCTGAAACCAGGCGCTTTGGTTTTGCCTGGAAGTACGCGGCGCCTTTATTGGGGCTGCTTCGCAGCCCAACGCAGGGCAAGCCTGCTCGCCACAACAAACCTGCTAGCCACAACAGGGCTGCTTGCCATAACAAGCCTGCCTGCCACAACAGGCTCCCTGCTCAGGCGGGCACTTCGTCCAACATCAAGCGCTGGCGCACCACATCCACCAGCTTATCGGGCTGGAATTTGGACAGGAAGTTGTCGCAGCCGACCTTCTTGACCATCGAGTCGTTGAAGCTGCCCGACAGCGAGGTGTGCAGCACCACGTAAAGGCCACGCAGGCGCGGGTCGTTGCGAATTTCAGTGGTCAGGCGGTAGCCGTCCATCTCGGGCATTTCCGCGTCGGTGAAGATCATCAGCAATTTGTCGGTCATGACCTGGCCGCTGTCGGCCCAGCCCTTGAGCATGTTCAGGGCCTTGAGGCCGTCGCTGGCAATGTGCATCTTCACACCGAGTTGCCCCAGGGTGTCGCGCAGTTGCGAGAGGGCCACATTGGAATCGTCCACCAGCAGCACTTCGCGGCCACGGGCACGTTCCAGCACCGGGTCTTCAAGTTTTTCCCGCGAGACTTTGGCGTTGTACGGCACGATTTCGGCGAGGACTTTTTCCACGTCGATGATTTCCACCAGCTGGTCATCGACCTTGCTGATGGCCGTGAGGTAATGCTGGCGCCCGGCGCTGGCCGGTGGCGGCAGGATGGCTTCCCAGTTCATGTTGACGATGCGGTCCACACCGCCCACCAGGAAGGCCTGCACCGAACGGTTGTACTCGGTGACGATAATCGTGCTGTTCGGCCCCGGTACCAGCGGGCGCATGCCGATGGCCTGGGACAGGTCGATCACCGGCAGGGTCTGGCCCCGCAGGTTGACCACGCCGCATACAAACGGGTGACGCTGGGGCATCAGGGTCAACTTGGGCAGTTGCAGGACTTCCTGAACCTTGAACACGTTAATCGCAAACAGTTGCCGCCCGGCCAGGCGAAACATGAGGATCTCCAGGCGATTCTCACCCACCAATTGCGTGCGTTGATCTACCGTGTCGAGAATGCCGGCCATTAAAAGCTCCTGATGTGGGATTGTGCAGCTCACTTAAGGCTTGTTATCGGCGGCAAGCGCCATACCTTGACCCTGGTAAAATGCCATGTAAATTCATTGATGTCACACTGACATCATGGTTTACTGCAATCTGCTTTCCAGACGGCAGTACAGCGACCTTGCGCGACATTTAAATCGACGCAGGGTTCCGCTGCGTAAGGGATTCCCCTATGCACAATCAGGCCCGACCTGATATTCGCGATATCTAATAGCCATTAATGTGACGCCATTCTCATTGCATGAATGGAGTCAGGCTTTTGTTTGCCATACCAAGCCCTCGGCCCACGGGTCTTCCAGACTTATACGTGGCGGCAACCAAAGTTGTGCAAATGACCCGAATGCCCAGGGCCTTCCACGGCTACTCTGATCATTCAAGTAACGGTCCTACTGGAATTTCAGAAGCAGGCTACAGATCTCAGTCATATTTCAGCGGTAGTTTTACGCCATTCACCCGGTGCGGCATCTCATCACCCGACCTTATGTTGCGGAGACTTGTATGATGAATAGCGCAAACGAATGGCAAACTGCACTTCCCGAGTTTCTGCTCGAAGCCGAAAAGCTCTTGGCCAAGTCAGAAGAGTGCTTGCACCATTTACATCTGATTCGCAATGACAGCGATGCCATCGACTGCATGAAAACCAGCCTGGCCAAGCTCGCGGAAAAGGCCGAAGGCCTGGCCCTGCGGGCAATCAGCGAGTTTTCCCGACATATCCAATGCCTGATCGCCAACGCCGCCAGCCCCTTGGAGCTGCATGACCAGGCGCTGACTGCCCTGCATGACTGCATGACGTTACTGGCCTGGCAACTGGAACTGATCGACATTCGTACGGGCGAACTGACGCTGGACGACAGCGAACAAACCACACTGATCGCGACCGTCACCTTGCAGATCCCACAGAAAGACTTCACGCATAAACCACAACAGCGCGTACATCACGCGTCCTGAGTGCCGGCAGGTCGTACTTGATCGTCGAGTTATCTAAAAACGACCGTACATTAAGCGGTCGACAATGATGCGCGGGCTATATATCAATTAGCCATCGCCGCAATATCGATACAAACAAACCCAAATAATATAATTACCCTGGGTAAACGGCTGACTCTTTTAACTACAGAGTCAGGTTCCTCGGCGTTTGGCGCAGATTAAACCGCACCGGGTAAGGCGCCAGGCGACCAACGGTAATAGTGGTGGTACTATGCCCCGCTCGAAGTGACTCAACTTCATCATGTATAAACAAACGTTCCAGCACCGCATTCCACACAGAGCCCTGTCAGCCGCCATGACCGGTCTTCCCGCAGCGAACCTTCAGTGGCTCCATCCGCTATGTACGCCAGCCTAAAGTCACTCATCGCAAGGTCCGTGTCCCGCAGCAATGCCCGCCGCCTGGTCCTCGCCCTGTGCCTTTGCTCGCTGTTGGTCAGTCTGTGGGCCTATACACGCTCAGCTCCCCTGCCTTTGCTGATCGTGCTGCTCAACCTGGCCACCTTGATGGTGGTGGGGCTGCAGCAGTGGCACTCGCGCAAATCGATCAAGTTCCAGCCGCAGGAACTGGCCGACCGCCTGCTGCAAGTCCAGGAAAACGAACGCCACCGCCTCAGCCGCGAATTGCATGACGATATCGGCCAACTGCTGACCGCCGCCAAACTGCAAAGCGAATGGCTCAAGCGACGCCTGCCCGACGACCTGCAAAGCCAATGCACAGTGTTATGCAACACCTTGAACGAAACCCTGGCCAAAGTGCGCGACGTGTCCGCCATCCTCAACCCCCGCCAGTTGGCCAGCCTGGGCCTTGAGGCAAGCCTGCGCGCGCACTTGCTCAAGACCCTGGAAAACACCTCGGTGCACTGGAGCCTGGAATGCCAGCAGCGCCTGACCGGCATCCCGGAAGAAATGGCCGTGGCAGCCTTTCGCATCACCCAGGAAGCGGTGACCAATATGCTGCGCCATGCCCAGGCGCAGAATCTGCTGGTACGCCTGCAACGCCTGCCCGAAGGCCTGTCGCTGATGATCTGCGATGATGGCCTGGGCTTTTCACCGGCGCTCAACCCCAGCCTGGAAGGCCAACGGGGCATGGCCGGCATGCGCGAGCGCATCGACCAACTGGGCGGTGCGTTGTCTGTCAGCAGCCAGCCAGGCAAAGGCACGCGCATCGAAGCGCTTTTCCCCTGGGCGCCCCGCGCCCTCGAACGGGCCAATTCCCCTAAGGTTCTCGAGTGACTTGCAACTTACTCCTGGTGGATGACCACGCACTGATCCGGGCCGGCGTACGCGCGCTGATCCAGGACATCCCAGGCTACAGCGTGATCGGCGAGGCCAGCGATGGCGCGCAATTGCTGGAGACATTCAGCGCCCTGCAGCCGGATATCGTGCTGCTCGACCTGTCGATGAAATACACCGGCGGCCTTGACGCGCTGCAGCAACTCAAGGCGGCCTACCCCAAAAGCAAGGTGCTGATCCTGTCGATGCACACCGACCCGGAGCTGATCATGCGCGCGCTGGAGTCCGGCGCCCATGGCTACCTGCTCAAGGACACCACCGCCAGCGAGCTGGAACACGCCCTGCTGGCCTTGCGTAACAACGAGCGCTACCTGAGCCCTGCGATTGCCCACACGGTGATCAACCAGGCGCTGATCCGCAGCCAGGGGCCGATCTCCCCCGCCGCCGACAGCCACAACCTCACGGCGCGCCAGCTGGAGATCCTGCGTTTGATCGTGCGCGGCAAGTCCACGCGGGAAATCGCCCAGGGCCTGGGCTTGAGTATCAAAACGGTGGAAGCGCACCGCTCGCAGATCATGAAACGCCTGCAGATCTTCGACGTGGCGGGCCTGGTGTTATTCGCCGTTCGCGAGCAGATCATCAGCCTGGACGACTAACGGCGAACCCAGCGGCAAATGCACGCGCAGGGCCTTGGGCAGCGCGGAAAACCGCAGGTCATCGCCTTTCAATGGCTCGCCATCAAGGTTGATATACAGCCCTTCGGCCACCTTGATCTCGACCCAGGGCAGGCGCGCACGGACAAACATATTGTCCAGGCCCCAGCCGTCACTCATCAGGGTCATCAGCGTGCCGACCACTTCCTGGGGCGCCGGCAAAATACTGATATCAAGCAAGCCATCATCGGCCAGCGCGCCGGGGCACAGCACATGTCCGCCGCCCGCCTGGCGGCCGTTGCCGATACCCAGCGCAAGCAAGTCGCCTTTCCAGTGAAAGCCCGGCCCTTCCAGCTCGCCATACGCCGCCTTCAACTCGCTGAAACGCGACAGCCCGGTGAACAGATACGCCGCGCCGCCCAGCACTTTTTTCAGGTCTTCGGAGGTATTGGCGGTGACCTGGCTGCCAAAGCCGCCGGTGGCCATATTGAGGAACATCTGCCCACCGGCCTGGCCGAGGTCGATGGCCCTGGGCGGCACATCCAGCAGCGCCAGCGCGCGTTCAGGCTCCAGCGGCACACCGGCGGCGCGGGCAAAGTCATTGGCGGTGCCCAGCGGCATCAACACCAGGCTGGCGTCGGTCTTGGCCAGGGCCATGGCCTCGGCCACGTCGCGCAAGGTGCCGTCGCCGCCACCGGCGATCAAGTGGGTATAGCCATCGGCCAAGGCTTCATTGACCAGGCGCTGGGCATCGCCGCCCTCCCACGTTACCCGTACCGCCAGCTCCCAACCCTGCTCGCGCCGGGCCTGCACGGCAGCGCGCACGTCCTCATTGAGGGCTTGCTTGCCGTGCAGGATCAACAGTGCTTTGGGGGTGGTCATGGGGTCATTCTCCTGGGTTCAAGGGTTCCTGAAGGATGTGGACCTTTGCCGAGGAGAAAAAAGTCATTCGCTTGAAAATTAATTTGCCGCCGGTTACGCCAATTTCTGCGCCTGTGATTAAAACCCGACTACATTAAAACCCAGGGTGCAGCGTGAAGCGCTGGTGAGTCGCCAAAATTTTTGCTCAGGAGAGCCGGAATGAAGGACGACTCAACAGACAATAAACCTGCAATTACCGCCCCTTTGGCCCGTCGGGACTTTCTCGGTAAAACCGGCCTGCTGGTGGGCAGCGCCGCACTCGGGGCTACGTTTGGGCCGCTGGCACGCGCGGCACAATCGCCCACTTCAACCGATGCCCAACTGGAAGTGCCGGCCTGGACAAAAACCCTGGGCGGCCCTACCGGGGTGCCCTACGGCACGCCGTCCGGGTTTGAGACAGGTGCGATGCGTACTCTTTACCCCGGGCTTACCGAACGCATGTCGGCCTACAGCACGTCGCCCCTGCAGGAACTGGACGGCATCATCACGCCCAACGGGCTGTTTTTTGAACGCCATCACGCCGGTGTGCCCGCGATTGACCCGGCCAGGCACTTCCTGGTGATTCATGGGCTGACTGACACTGCCCTGCTGTTCACCCTCGATGAGCTGCGCCAGTTTCCCGCCGTCTCGCGTATCCACTTCATCGAATGCTCGGGCAACCCTTCATTCCTGCCGCCCTGGGGCAAAACCGCCGCTGAAGTCGCAGGCCTGGTCAGTTGCGCCGAATGGGTCGGCGTGCCGCTGAAAACCTTGCTGCACGCGGCCGGCCTCAAGCCAGAGGCGAAATGGGTTGTGGCAGAGGGTGCCGATGGCGCGGCCATGACCCGCAGCCTGCCACTCGACAAATGCCTGGATGACGTGTTGGTGGCCTACAGCCAGAACGGCGAAAGGCTGCGCCCCGAACAGGGTTACCCCCTGCGCCTTATCGTGCCGGGTTACGAAGGCAATACCCATATCAAGTGGCTGCGCCGCCTGCATGTCACCGATGCCCCGGCGTACAGCCGTGAGGAAACGGCCAAATACACCGACTTGATGCCGGATGGGCGCGCGAGGAAGTTCTCCTTCGTGATGGAGTGCAAATCACTCATCACGGCACCGTCCGGCACCCAGACACTCACCCGCAAAGGCCCGCATGAAATACGCGGAATCGCCTGGAGCGGCAACGGCAAAATCACCCGCGTGGACGTGTCCGTCGACGGCGGGAACAACTGGTATGCGGCCACGCTGCAGGCGCCGGTGCTGAACAAATGCCTCACGGTATTTCGCGCGCCCTTCGAATGGCAGGGCAAAGCAATGCTCATCATGAGCCGCGCCATCGACGAGACCGGCTACGTGCAACCCAGCCTGGAACAGCTGAAAGCCGTGCGCGGGGACTTTTCGTTCTACCACAACAATGCCATCCAGCCCTGGCGCATCAATGCCAATGGGGAGGTGACCAATGGCCGTGCATAACCTTACCGCCATGGCAGTGGGGCTACTGAGCATGGGCGCGGTTTCGTGCGCATCGACGGCTCCGAAACCCGGCTTGGGGCAGCCGGTGACAGAGCACTACATCGCCCGCTGGAGCATCGACGTCGCCCCCGACGGCAAGAACCTGCCCGCCGGGCAAGGCACGGTCATGGAAGGCGAAAAGGTCTATCAAACCGCCTGCCTTGGCTGCCACGGCGCGCACCTCGAAGGCGGCACAGGCCCGGCCTTGGTCGGCGGTGCCGGCTCGCTGCCCACGCCCAAACCGGTAAAAACCGTCGGCAGTTACTGGCCCTACGCAACCACCCTGTTCGACTATGTCAGGCGCACCATGCCCTTTCAGCAACCACAGTCGTTGAGCAATGATCAGGTGTACGCCGTGGTGGGTTATATCCTCAACAAAAACCAGATAGTGGAAGCGAACGCCACGGTGGATGCTGCTGCCCTCACTCATCTGAAGATGCCCAATCGCGATGGGTTCTACGTCGACGACAGGCCGGATGTGCGTGTGGAGCCTTGCTATAAGGATTGTCTTGGTAGCCCGAAAGCACGTTGATGTGCTTTCGGGCTTGGTACTGTGCAGGTTGAGTGGTGTGCATATCCGTTGCTGCGGTAACGGCGGCTTAGGGTTCCGCCCTGACGGCGGCTCACTTTTGGAAAGACCGGAATGCCGGCCCAGCCAAAAGTAAGCAAAAGGTCTTCGCCCCAACACTCGGTGCCTCGCTGTGGCTCGGCATGCCCGCAATCCGACAGTGATTTGGGGGGCCGCCGCGATGGGCCATCCTTGGCCCAGCGCGGCTAAACCGGCATCCCTGCCGGTTTACCCCCCAAATCACTGTCAGATTCCGGCCATCGTGTTTGACGGGGCGATTTCAGATCAAGATCAAAAGCGCAGATCAAAAGACCGCTGACTTCGTCATCGAAAAGGATGTAAGAGCCAGAGCAACAGCAATAGCAACAGCAACAGCAACAGCAACAGCAACAGCAACAGCAACAGCAACAGCAACAGCAACAGCAACAGCAACAGCAACAGCAACAGCAATAGCAACAGCAGAGCCATACTCGGTCAAAGGTGGGAGCTGGCTTGCCTGCGATGGCATCAACTCTGTGTGCCTGATGTACCGAGGTGTCTGCATCGCAGGCAAGCCAGCTCCCACAGAAAAGCAGATCCCAGGTGTATGCAAATCCGCTTTTCGCTTTTGATCTAACCACTCAGGTCGGCTTTCAGGCCGCCGTGCTCTGCTTTTGATCTTGATCTGTTTTTGATCTGAGAGTCGCCCCGTGAACCACGATGGCCGAACGCAGGCTTGAATCCGTGGGTAACCCGGCAGGACGCCGGGTTAGCCGCGCTGGGCCAAGGATGGCCCATCGCGGCGGCCCACGGATTCAAGCCGGAGTGAGGGCACACCGAGCATTAGCGAGGTGCCAAGTGGTGGGGCGAAGACTTTTTGGTTACTTTTGTGTCTTTACAAAAGTGACCCGCCGTCAGGGCGGAACCCTAAGCCGCCGTTACCGCAGCAACGGATATGTACACCGACAAACCGCCATCGCAGGCAAGCCAGCTCCCACATTTGGACAGAGATGTCTCAATGGATCAGGCCAATCAGCCCTTGTGCAACTTGCTCATCAACTGCGCCTCAGCCTGGGTCAACCCACACGACTGCGTCAGTTCATCCACCGTCGCGCCCATGCCGACCAATTTAGCCGCCTGGGCAAACGACAGGCTTGAAGGATCACGCTGCTCAATCTGCGCCAACTTATCCGGCAATGGCCCAAGAATCGCGCGCAGTTCATGCACCTCATCCCCAACCTTCACCGCCGTCTGCTGGAAGTGATCCACACGCTTGACCAGATCCAGAATCCGCCGGTCACGCACCGCATCGCGCTCGGCCTGTTGCACAGCCAACTCCCGTTGCTGGCGCATATAGCGCAGCAGGAATGCCAAGGTCCCGGCCCACAGCAGGGCCAGGACAATCACCACCGCATCAAGAAACAATCAGATGTTCTCCAGATCCGACCATTCTTCTTCGCTCATCATCTTGTCCAGCTCAACCAGAATCAGCAGTTCGCCGTTCTTGTTGCACACGCCCTGGATAAACTTGGCCGATTCTTCATTGCCCACGTTCGGCGCGGTCTCGACTTCCGACTGACGCAGGTAAACCACTTCAGCCACGCTGTCGACCATGATCCCGACCACTTGCTTGTCGGCTTCGATGATCACGATACGCGTGTTGTCGTTGACCTCGGTCGGCACCAGGCCAAAACGCTGGCGGGTGTCGATCACCGTCACCACGTTGCCGCGCAAGTTGATAATGCCCAGCACGTAGCTCGGCGCACCCGGCACCGGAGCGATCTCGGTGTAGCGCAGCACTTCCTGCACGCGCATCACGTTAATGCCGTAGGTTTCATTGTCCAGTTTGAAGGTAACCCATTGCAGGATCGGATCATCCAAACCTTGTGCGGACGCTGACTTGTTCATACCCCTGACCCCTTCAGTGTGTGCTTCTTCGACCGCGCAACCGCACGGCCCTTATTGTTCAATCAACTGCGTTTGTTCTGTGGCATGGTCTTGACCGCACCACTGGCGATCAACTCGGCCAGTTCGGCGACGTCGAGCAATGCGCACATATGTTCAATCACGGTGCCTGCCAGCCAGGGCCGTTGGCCCCGTTGGCTGCGCCACTTGATTTCATTCGGGTCCAGGCGCAACGAGCGGCTGACTTGATGCACCGCCAGCCCCCATTCGTAGCCCTGCACCGAGATCACGTATTGCAAGCCCTGGCGAAAGTCATCGCGGTAGCGGTCGGGCATCACCCAGCGCGCTGTGTCCAGCACCTTGAGGTTGCCGGCCTGGCTGGGCAGGATGCCGAGGAACCACTCCGGTTGCCCGAACAGCGGCGTCAACTCCTGGCCTTCCAGCGAGTAAATCGACCCCAGGCACACCAGCGGCACCGCCAGGGTCAACCCGGCGACGTCGAACAGCAGGCACTCGAACGGCTCGGCCGCCCACGCCGGGCGACCATCACCCGTGACCGGCGGCGGCGTGATGCTCGGCGGCAGGTGCACTTCCACCACCGGTTCAACCACCACAGGCGCAACCACCACGGGCACAGGCACAATCGGCACCACCACGTGGGCATCACGCGCCTGCTCTTCCAGCACCGCCAGTTGGAATTCATCCAGGGTGCTTTCGGATTCAAGGGCAGCAGGTTCAAGCGCAGCAGGTTCAATGACGGCAGGTTCAAGTACCAGAATCGGTTCCGGCAATTCCTCGGCCGTCGCTTCCTGCAACAAGGCGTCCAGGTAGGATTCCAGTGCCAGTTGCGGCCGGGTCTTAAGCTCAACGGGACGGTTCATCACGCCACCTGCGCCACAAGTTGCTGGGACAGCAAATGCTTGAGCAACGCACGGTAGGCCAGTACGCCACGGCTCTTGCCGTCGAACTGCGACGGTGTGAGCCCGGCTCGGCTGGCGTCACGCAGCCGCGTGTCCACCGGAATGTAGCCGTTCCAGATGGTTTCCGGGTACGCATCGCGCAACACCCGCAAGGTGCCCAGCGACGCTTGGGTACGGCGGTCAAACAGGGTGGGCACGATGCTGTACGGCAGCGGCTGTTTGCGTGAACGGTTGATCATCGCCAGGGTGCTGACCATGCGCTCCAGGCCTTTGACCGCCAGGTGTTCGGTCTGCACCGGGATCACCAGCTGCTGGCTGGCCGCCAAGGCGTTGACCATCAGCACACCCAGCAACGGCGGGCTGTCGATAATTGCGTAGTCGAAGTCCTGCCACAGTTGCGCCAGGGTCTTGGCGATCACCAGGCCCAGGCCGCTTTGCCCTGGCGATTGGCGCTCAAGGGTCGCCAGCGCGGTGCTCGACGGCAACAGCGAGATGCTCTCGTTGCTGGTAGGCAGCAGCAATTGCCCCGGCAAATCTGCCGGTACGCTGCCCTTGTGCAGGAACAGGTCGTAGCAGCTGTGCTCCAGCGCATCCGGGTCATAGCCGAAATAACTGGTCATCGAGCCGTGCGGGTCCAGGTCGACCACGACCACACGCTTGCCCGCCTCGGCCAGCAAGCCGGCCAGGGCGATGGACGTGGTGGTCTTGCCGACTCCACCCTTTTGATTGGCAACTGCCCAGACTCTCATTCAGTTGGTTCCTCCCGGTAGGCTAAGGCGCGACCGAGACATTACATAACATTATTGAGCCGGCGACGGAGAATTGACGGCGCTCTGACGAACCGGCGGCTTAACGGTTGGCGGTGCAGTTTGTGTGCCAGCCCGCTTCAAGGCCGCATCTGGTGTTGCATTGGCAGTACCGGTGCCGGTCAGGCTGCGGCGTACATCCAGATTACGTGACACCACCAGCACCACCCGGCGGTTGCGCGCGCGGCCTTCGGCGGTGGCGTTATTGGCCACCGGCTGGAACTCCCCGTAGCCCACCGACGCCAGGCGCCCAGGGTTAATGCCCTGCATCGCGAGCATGCGCACGATGCTTGAGGCCCGTGCCGAGGACAGCTCCCAATTGGTCGGGTACTGCGCGGTGCTGATCGGGAAGTTGTCGGTAAAGCCTTCGACGTGGATCGGGTTCTCAAACGGTTTGAGAATCGCCGCCACCTTGTCGATGATGGTAAACGCCTGGTCGCTCGGCAACGCATCGGCGCTGGCGAACAGCAGGCTGGAATTAAGCTCGATCTCCACCCACAACTCGTTGCCGCGCACGGTCATCTGGTTGGATTTGATCAAGTCGCCAAACGCTGCGCTGATGTCATCGGCGATGCTTTTGAGCGGGTCGCTGGTGCCACCGATGCCGGCGGCGGTTTCGTCGCTGTCATTGACCAGCGGCTTGGCCGGCGTCACGGTCTTGGGCCGCTCCTCGCCAATCGGGATCGGCTTGAGCGAGCGGTCGGTGTCGTTGAATACGCCCACCAGCGCCTGGGAAATAATCTTGTACTTGCCTTCGTTGATCGACGAGATGGAGTACATCACCACAAAAAACGCGAACAGCAAGGTGATGAAGTCGGCGTAGGACACCAGCCAGCGTTCATGGTTGACGTGCTCTTCAGGCTCGCGGCGGCGACGGCTCACAATCGACTCCCTCCCATCAATCCATGAAGCCCTGGAGCTTCAATTCGATGGAGCGCGGGTTCTCACCCTCGGCAATCGACAAAATGCCTTCCAACAGCATTTCGCGGTAACGCGACTGGCGCATGGCGATCGACTTGAGCTTGCTGGCCACCGGCAACAACACCAGGTTGGCACTCGCCACGCCGTAGATGGTCGCGACAAAGGCCACGGCAATGCCGCTGCCCAGCTGCGACGGGTCGGCCAGGTTGCCCATCACGTGGATAAGGCCCATCACCGCACCGATGATGCCGATGGTCGGCGCATAGCCGCCCATGCTTTCAAAGACTTTGGCGGCGTTGATATCGCGGCTTTCCTGGGTGTAGAAATCCACTTCCAGAATGCTGCGAATCGCCTCGGGTTCGGCGCCATCAACCAGCAGTTGCAGGCCTTTGCGCGCATAGCTGTCGGGCTCGGCATCGGCCACGCCTTCCAGGCCCAGCAGGCCTTCCTTGCGCGCGGTGAGGCTCCAGTTGACGACACGGTCAATGCCGCCCGGCAAGTCCACGCGTGGCGGGAAGATGATCCACACCAGAATCTGCATGGCGCGCTTGAAGGAACTCAGCGGCGACTGCAACAGCGCCGCGCCCACGGTGCCGCCAATCACGATCAACGCCGCCGGGCCATTGGCCAAGGCGCCGAGGTGGCCGCCTTCCAGGTAGTTGCCGCCGATAATCGCGACAAACGCCATGGTGATGCCAATCAGGCTCAAGACATCCATCAGAGGCAGGCCTCCACCAGATGTTTGCCGATGTCGTCCAGGCTATAAACCGCGTCAGCCAGGTCCGCCTTGACGATGGCCATGGGCATGCCATAGATCACGCAGCTGGCTTCGTCCTGGGCCCAGATCGCGCTGCCGCCCTGCTTAAGCAGGCGTGCGCCTTCACGGCCGTCGGCGCCCATGCCGGTGAGGACCACCGCCAGAACTTTGTCGCCGTAGGACTTGGCCGCCGAACCGAAGGTGATATCCACACACGGCTTGTAGTTCAGGCGCTCGTCGCCCGGCAGGATTTTGATCGCGCCACGGCCGTCGACCATCATCTGCTTACCGCCCGGTGCCAGCAACGCCAGGCCAGGACGCAGGATGTCGCCATCCTCGGCTTCCTTGACGCTGATGCGGCACAGCTTGTCCAGGCGCTCGGCGAAGGCCTTGGTAAAGGCGGCGGGCATGTGCTGGATCAACACAATCGGCGCCGGGAAGTTGGCCGGCAGTTGGGTCAGCACCCGCTGCAAGGCCACCGGGCCGCCGGTAGACGTACCAATGGCGACCAGCTTGTAGGCTTTGCGCTTGGGCGCAGGCGAATGCGCGCTCGCTGCCGGGGCACGCACTGGCGCCACCGCAGGCCGGGCGATCGGTGCCGGTGCCGGGCGAGCAAACGTCGAGGTGGTCGGCGTCGACGCGGCTACCGGCGCGGGCGCCGGTGCACTGAACAGGCTGCGACGGTTGCTGCGCGAAATGCTGTGCACCTTCTCGCACAGCATCTGCTTGACCTTGTCGGGGTTGCGCGAAATGTCTTCGAAATTCTTCGGCAGAAAGTCCACCGCACCCGCGTCCAGCGCATCCAGGGTCACCCGGGCGCCTTCGTGGGTCAGCGAGGAGAACATCAACACCGGGGTCGGGCAGCGCTGCATGATGTGTCGGACTGCGGTGATGCCATCCATCATCGGCATCTCGTAGTCCATGGTGATCACGTCCGGTTTCAACGCAATGGCTTGATCAATCGCCTCTTTACCGTTGGTGGCCGTGCCGACCACCTGGATGGTTGGATCGGCGGAAAGAATTTCCGAGACGCGGCGGCGGAAGAAACCCGAATCGTCCACCACCAGGACCTTGACTGCCATAAACACTCCGTTAGGCGGGGCGGGCACTACCGCCCTGCCCCACCAGAATCAAATACGCCGAGCGGCGTAACGCTTGAGCATGCTCGGAACATCAAGAATCAGCGCGATCCGACCGTCACCGGTGATGGTCGCACCCGACATGCCCGGGGTTCCCTGCAGCATTTTGCCCAAAGGCTTGATGACCACTTCTTCCTGGCCCACCAGTTGATCGACCACAAAGCCGATACGCTGGGTGCCCACGGACAGAATCACCACATGGCCCTCGCGCTGCTCTTCATGCTTGGCCGAAGCCACCAGCCAGCGCTTGAGGTAGAACAGCGGCAACGCCTTGTCGCGCACGATCACCACTTCCTGGCCGTCCACCACGTTGGTGCGCGACAGGTCGAGGTGGAAGATCTCGTTGACGTTGACCAACGGGAAAGCGAACGCCTGGTTGCCCAGCATCACCATCAGGGTGGGCATGATCGCCAAGGTCAACGGCACCTTGATCACGATCTTGGAGCCCTGGCCCTTGGTCGAGTAAATGTTGATCGAGCCGTTGAGCTGGCTGATCTTGGTCTTCACCACGTCCATGCCCACGCCACGGCCGGACACGTCGGAAATCTCGGTCTTGGTCGAGAAGCCCGGGGCGAAGATCAGGTTGTAGCACTCGGTGTCGGTCAGGCGGTCGGCGGCGTCCTTGTCCATCACCCCGCGCTTGACCGCGATATTGCGCAGAATCGCCGGGTCCATGCCTTTGCCGTCATCGGTGATCGACAGCAGGATATGGTCGCCTTCCTGTTCGGCCGCCAGAATCACCTTGCCGTTGCGCGACTTGCCCGAGGCTTCGCGCTCTTCCGGGGTTTCCACACCGTGGTCGACGGCGTTGCGCACCAAGTGGACCAGCGGGTCGGCCAGGGCCTCGACAAGGTTTTTGTCGAGGTCGGTTTCTTCACCCACCAGTTCCAGGTTGATTTCTTTCTTGAGCTGGCGCGCCAGGTCGCGAACCAGACGCGGGAAGCGGCCAAAGACTTTCTTGATCGGCTGCATGCGCGTTTTCATTACGGCGGTCTGCAAGTCTGCGGTGACCACGTCGAGGTTCGACACGGCCTTTTGCATGGCTTCGTCGCCGCTGTTCAAGCCCAGGCGCACCAGGCGGTTACGCACCAGCACCAGTTCGCCGACCATGTTCATGATGTCGTCCAGGCGCGCGGTATCAACCCGCACGGTGGTTTCGGCTTCACTGGCAGGTTTTTCCGCCACCGGCGCCGCTGCGGCACGCGCAGGTGCGGCAGCCGGTGCCGGTGCCGGTGCAGGCTTGGCAGCCACTGGCGCGGCAGCTTTGGCAGGCTCAGGCTTGGCGGCTACCGGCGTGGCCGTCGCCGCGGCGGCCGGGGCCACTTCGGAGAACTTGCCCTTGCCGTGCAACTCGTCCAGCAGCGCTTCGAATTCGTGATCGGAGATCAGGCCATCAGCGGCAGGCTCAACGCTGGCAGGCGCGGCACTGGCCGCAGGTGCGGCCGCGATGGCGGCGACTTCCGGCAAGGCTTCGGCGGCAAACGTGCCCTTGCCATGCAGTTGGTCGAGCAGCGCTTCGAATTCGTCGTCGGTAATGTCGGTGCTTGCAGGCGCGGCAGGCGCTGCCGATTCTGCGGCAGGTGCCACAGCGTCCGGCGCGAACTGGCCTTTACCGTGCAACTGGTCGAGCAGCGATTCGAATTCTGCGTCGGTAATGTCTTCGCTGGTCGGCACGGCAGGCGCAGTCGGCGCAGTCGGCGCAGTCGGCGCTTGCGGTGCTTCAGCTTCGGCCTTCACCGCGCTCAGGGAGTTGAGCAGCTGTTCGAACTCGCTGTCGGTCACATCCGGCTCGGCTTCAACCACAGGCTCAGGCGCGGCTACCGGCGCAACTGCGGTATCAGCAGGTTCGGCCAGGCGTGCCAGCGCAGCCAGCAGTTCCGGCGTGGCGGCCGTGATCGGCGCACGTTCGCGCACCTCGCTGAACATGCCGTTAACCGCATCCAATGCTTCGAGAATCACGTCCATCAGTTCCGAGTCGACGTGACGCTCACCCTTGCGCAGGATATCGAACACGTTCTCGGCGATGTGACAGCACTCCACCAGCTCATGGAGCTGGAGGAAGCCGGCGCCCCCTTTTACAGTGTGAAAACCGCGAAAAATTGCATTGAGCAGGTTCGCATCATCCGGTCGGCTTTCCAGCTCGACCAGTTGTTCGGACAGTTGCTCTAAAATTTCGCCGGCCTCTACAAGGAAATCCTGAAGGATTTCTTCATCGGCGCCGAAGCTCATGTGGGTGCTCCTTAGAAGCCTAAACTGGACAGCAAATCGTCTACGTCATCTTGACCGGATACGACGTCTTCACGTTTATCGGCATGAATCTGCGGACCTTCACCCTTGGCGAGATGTTTTTGTGGATCTTTTTCCGAGAGGATCGCTGCGCGGTCATGTTCGATGCCGGCAAAACGGTCGACCTGGCCGGCCATGAGCACCAATTTGAGCAGGTTGCTTTCCACTTCGGTGACCAGTTGGGTCACGCGCTTGATCACCTGACCTGTGAGGTCCTGGTAATCCTGGGCCAGCAGAATGTCATTGAGGTTGCTGGCCACCGTGCGGTTTTCCTGTTCGCTGCGCGACAGAAAAGCCTCGACCCGACGCGCCAACTCACGAAACTCCTCAGCCCCCACTTCGCGGCGCATGAAGCGGCCCCAGTCAACGCTGAGCGCTTGTGCTTCGGTGGTCATGCCATTGACCAACGGCGTGGCGTTTTCCACCAGGTCCATGGTGCGGTTGGCCGCGGCCTCGGTCAGCCTGACCACATAGGACAGGCGTTCGGTGGCGTCAGTGATCTGCGAGATTTCTTCGGCCTGGGGCATGTGCGGGTCAATCTGAAAATTGACGATTGCACTGTGCAGCTCGCGTGTGAGCTTGCCCACTTCCTGATACAGGCCGCGGTCACGGGTCTGGTTAAGCTCATGGATCAACTGCACCGCGTCGCCGAACTGGCCTTTTTCAAGGCTGTCGACCAACTGGTGAGCATGCTTTTTCAGGGTCGATTCAAAATCGCCCTGTGACGTTTCTTTATGCTCCATAGCTCCCCCGTGGTGATATCAGCCGTGGATGCGTTCGAAGATTTTTTCGATCTTCTCTTTCAAGGCCAACGCCGTGAATGGCTTGACCACGTAACCGTTAACCCCGGCCTGGGCGGCTTCGATGATCTGTTCACGCTTGGCTTCGGCGGTCACCATCAACACAGGCAAGCTGCGCAGTTTTTCATCGGCGCGCACGTGACGCAGCAAGTCGATGCCGGTCATGCCCGGCATGTTCCAGTCGGTTACCAGAAAGTCGATGCTCCCGCTGTTGAGGATCGGAATCGCCGTCAGGCCGTCATCCGCCTCGACCGTGTTGGTGAACCCAAGGTCACGCAACAGGTTTTTTATGATCCGCCGCATCGTTGAGAAGTCATCAACGATGAGGATTTTCATGTTCTTGTCCAATTCGACCTCCAAGCAGTCTTAAACGCGCCCAGCACCTGGACGCGCCATTTCAATCAACAGGCGTTACACAAAAAGGACTGCCCAGGGCACCACGGCACGAACCCGCGAAAGCGTGAAGCCTTCGCGGTTGCGTCTGCAGTGTCCCCACACTGCCTGTCAGCGCGCGCGCCACTCTCCCAATCGCCCCCGCAAGCGGGCTGCGCACTGGCTATGCAGCTGGCTGACACGCGATTCGCTGACCCCCAGGACCTCACCGATTTCCTTGAGGTTCAGCTCTTCGTCGTAGTACAGCGCCAACACCAGTCGCTCACGCTCCGGCAAATTGGCAATCGCCTCCGCCAACGCGCCCTGGAAACGTTCGTCTTCCAGGTCGCGCGACGGTTCGAGATGTGCACTCGCGCCGTCCTCGTGCAGCCCTTCGTGTTCGCCGTCCTGCAAAAGGTCGTCGAAACTGAACAGGCGGCTGCCCAAGGTATCGTTCAAAATCCCGTAGTAATCGTCGAGACTCAATTGGAGTTCGGCCGCAACTTCGTGATCTTTAGCGTCACGACCGGTTTTTGCTTCAATTGCGCGAATTGCGTCACTGACCATGCGCGTATTGCGGTGTACCGAACGCGGCGCCCAATCCCCTTTACGCACTTCATCGAGCATCGCCCCTCGAATGCGGATACCCGCATACGTCTCGAAACTTGCGCCCTTGCTCGCGTCGTATTTGGTCGACACTTCAAGCAGGCCGATCATGCCGGCCTGGATCAAGTCCTCAACCTGCACACTGGCAGGCAGGCGTGCCAGCAAGTGATAGGCAATGCGCTTGACCAAGGGCGCATAGCGCTCGATCAGTTCGCCCTGGCTGTCACGTGCCGACTTTTTGTAAAGGTTGTAGCCGCTGGATGTCATAGCACAGGTCCCGCGCTCGTCTGATGCACCAATCGCTCGACGAAAAACTCCAGATGCCCCCGAGGGTTGGCAGGCAACGGCCAAGTATCGACCTTCTGGGCAATAGCCTTGAACGCCAGTGCGCACTTCGAACGAGGGAACGCTTCATAGACTGCACGCTGCTTTTGCACAGCCTTGCGCACACACTCGTCATAGGGAACTGCGCCCACGTATTGTAAGGCGACATCGAGAAAGCGATCCGTGACCTTGGTCAACTTGGCGAACAGATTCCGCCCTTCCTGCGGGCTTTGGGCCATGTTGGCCAGCACACGGAAGCGGTTCATGCCGTAGTCACGGTTCAGCAGTTTGATCAGGGCATAGGCGTCGGTGATGGAGGTGGGTTCGTCGCACACCACCAGCAGCACTTCCTGGGCTGCGCGCACGAAGCTGACCACCGACTCGCCGATGCCGGCGGCGGTGTCGATCACCAGCACGTCGAGGTTGTCGCCGATGTCGCTGAACGCCTGGATCAGGCCGGCATGCTGCGCCGGGCTCAGGTGCACCATGCTCTGGGTGCCTGAGGCGGCCGGCACGATGCGAATGCCACCGGGGCCCTGCAGCAGCACATCGCGCAGCTCACAACGGCCTTCGATCACATCGGCAAGGGTGTGTTTGGGTGTCAGCCCCAGCAGAACGTCCACATTCGCCAGGCCCAGGTCAGCATCCAGCAGCATGACGCGACGGCCAAGCTCTGCCAGGGCCAGGGACAAATTCACTGACACGTTAGTTTTCCCGACGCCACCTTTGCCGCCGGTCACCGCGATCACCTGTACGGGATGCATGCTGCCCATTTTATTTCTTTACCTTGTCTTGCTTAGACGCAGGCTACATGGCTTGGCCGCGTGAATCGCTTGCAGACCATCGATGTAGATACATTTCACGGTGTTCATCCTGCCTCACCCCACCCGCTTAGCCGGGTTGTGGTAAAGGTCGGCGAACATGTCGGCCATCGCTTCCTCGCTAGGCTCTTCTTGCATTTGCACGCTGACAGCACGGCTGACCAACTGATGACGGCGCGGCAGATGTAAATCATCCGGGATCCGCGGCCCGTCGGTCAGGTAAGCAACCGGTAACTCATGACTGATCGCCAGGCTCAACACCTCGCCCAGGCTCGCCGTTTCGTCGAGCTTGGTGAGGATGCAACCGGCCAGGCCGCAGCGTTTGTAACTGTGGTACGCAGCGGTAAGAACCTGTTTCTGGCTGGTGGTTGCAAGCACCAGGTAATTTTTCGACTTGATGCCACGCCCGGCCAGGCTTTCGAGCTGCATGCGCAGTGCCGGGTCGCTGGCTTGCAGGCCGGCCGTGTCGATCAACACCACGCGCTTGCGCAGCAGCGGGTCGAGCGCATTGGCCAGGGACTGGCCCGGGTCGACGTGGGTCACTGTCACATTGAGGATGCGGCCCAGGGTCTTGAGCTGCTCCTGGGCGCCGATGCGGTAGCTGTCCATGCTCACCAGCGCGATGTTCTGCGCGCCGTACTTGAGCACATAACGGGCGGCCAGCTTGGCCAGGGTGGTGGTCTTGCCCATGCCGGCGGGGCCGACCATGGCAATCACACCGCCCTCTTCCAGCGGTTCGATTTCCGGGGTGACGATCATGCGCGCCAAGTGCGCCAGCAACATGCGCCAGGCTTGGCGTGGTTCTTCGACTTCAGCCGTCAGTGCGAGCAAATCGCGCGACAACGGGCCGGACAGGCCGATGCGTTGCAGGCGGCGCCACAGGTTGGCCTGTTGCGGTTTGCTGCCTTGCAGCTGCGTCCACGCCAACGAGCCCAGCTGCACTTCGAGCAGCTCACGCAGGCCATTGAGTTCAAAACGCATCGAGTCGAGCGCGCGCTGGTCGACAGCGGCGGCCGGGGCTGGCGCTGCAGGGCGTGGCGGTTCTTTGAAGGTCGGTTCTACCAACGGCTCGGCGGCGGTCAGCGGCAAGCCGGCGAACAATTGGCGATTGGTGCTGGCATCGCTGTCGCCACGCATGCTCAATTCAGCCTGGGCCGAAACAATGCGCGAAGCGGTCTTGCGCAACTCGTCTTCGAGTTCCATGTTCGGCACGCGCGGCGCCAGCGCCGATGGGGTGTAATCCAGGGCAGCCGTCAGCTCGACACCGCCGGCAATGCGACGGTTTCCAATAATCGCGGCATCGGCGCCCAGCTCATCACGTACCAGTTTCATGGCCTGACGCATATCGGCGGCGAAAAAACGCTTAACTTGCATAACCCACTACCTCAGCCGTTGGGCCCTACTGTCGCGACGATAGTCACTTGCTTATTGTCAGGAATTTCCTGATAAGCCAAAACGTGCAAATTCGGAACTGCCAGGCGACCAAACCGCGACAACATCGCTCGAACCGGGCCTGCCACCAGCAGAATCACCGGGTGGCCCGCCATTTCCTGACGCTGGGCGGCTTCGATCAACGAACGCTGCAGTTTCTCAGCCATGCTTGGCTCCAGCAGAACGCCCTCTTCCTGGCCAAGTCCGGCCTTCTGAATACTATTGAGCAATATTTGTTCCAACCTTGGTTCCAAGGTGATCACAGGCAGCTCAGACTCAATGCCTACAATGCTTTGCACGATGGCGCGGGACAACCCGACACGCACCGCAGCCACCAAAGCGGCAGTATCTTGACTCTTGGCGGCATTGTTGGCGATGGCCTCGGCAATGCTGCGAATGTCGCGCACCGGCACCTGTTCGGCGAGCAAGGCTTGCAGCACCTTGAGCAACTGCGATAGCGACAACACGCCGGGCACCAGTTCTTCGGCCAGTTTTGGCGAGGCTTTGGCCAGCAACCCCATCAATTGCTGGACTTCCTCGTGGCCGATCAACTCGTGGGAGTGCTTGTACAGGATCTGGTTGAGGTGGGTGGCGACCACGGTGCTGGCGTCCACCACGGTGTAACCCAGCGATTGAGCCTGGCTGCGCTGGCTGACTTCGATCCATACCGCCTCCAGGCCAAAAGCCGGATCTTTGGCGGTAATGCCGTTGAGCGTGCCGAACACCTGGCCGGGGTTGATCGCCAACTCACGGTCCGGGTAGATCTCGGCTTCGGCCAGGATCACGCCCATCAGGGTCAGGCGGTAGGCGCTGGGGGCCAAATCGAGGTTGTCGCGGATGTGTACGGTGGGCATCAAGAAACCCAGGTCCTGGGACAGCTTCTTGCGCACACCCTTGATCCGCGCGAGCAGTTGGCCACCCTGGTTGCGGTCCACCAGCGGAATCAGGCGGTAGCCGACTTCCAGGCCGATCATGTCGATCGGGGTCACGTCATCCCAGCCCAACTCCTTGGTTTCCTGGGCGCGGGCCGGCGATGGCAGCAAGTCTTGCTGGCGGGCGATTTCCTGCTGGGCCTGGACCTTGACCGCATTTTGCTTGCGCCAGAACAGGTAGGCACCCCCGGCGGCCATGGCCGCCATGCTCAGGAACGACACGTGCGGCATGCCCGGCACGATGCCCATGATCGCCATGATGCCGGCGGCCACGGCCAGCGCCTTGGGCGAGGCGAACATCTGGCGGCTGATCTGCTTGCCCATGTCTTCGGAGCCCGAAGCACGGGTAACCATGATGGCTGCTGCTGTGGATAACAACAGTGATGGCAATTGCGCCACTAAACCGTCACCGATGGTCAGCAAGGCGTACACCTTGCCCGCATCACCGAAGGTCATGCCGTGCTGGAAGATGCCGACCGCCATGCCGCCGATCAGGTTGATAAACAGAATCAGCAGGCCGGCGATGGCGTCACCGCGCACGAATTTACTCGCGCCGTCCATGGAGCCATAAAATTCGGCTTCCTGGGCGACTTCCAAGCGGCGGGATTTGGCTTGGTTCTGGTCGATCAGGCCGGCGTTGAGGTCGGCATCGATCGCCATTTGCTTGCCGGGCATGGCGTCGAGGGTAAACCGCGCGCTCACCTCGGAAATCCGCCCGGCGCCCTTGGTCACCACCACGAAGTTGATGATCATCAGGATCGCGAACACCACGATACCGACCACGTAGTTACCGCCGATCACCACCTCACCGAAGGCCTGGATCACCTTACCGGCGGCGGCGTGGCCGTCCTGACCGTGGAGCATCACCACCCGCGTAGACGCCACGTTGAGCGCCAGGCGCAGCAGGGTCGCAATCAGCAAAATAGTCGGGAATACCGCGAAATCCAGCGGCCGCAGGGCATACACGCAGACCAGCAGCACCACCACCGACAGCGCAATGTTGAAGGTAAAAAACACATCGAGCAGGAACGGCGGCATCGGCAACATCATCATTGCCAGCATCACCAGCAACAACAACGGCACACCCAGGTTGCCCCGCGACAAATCAGTCAGGGTGCCACGGGCCGTGTTGAGCATTTGAGAGCGATCTACCACCGGTATTCCTCGTGTTCCTTGAAGCAAAGTTTTGACGCTGGAGAGCGTCCTGGAGGCGGTATTGCAAGAAGCCTTCCAACTTTGGTTTCAGGGCGACGATCGTCGAGTGGTGACCGATGATCGTTCCCACGCTCCCGCGTGGGAATGCAGCCTGGGACGCTCCGCGTCCCGACTTGAGCCCTGCGCAACGGTGACGCAGAGCGTCACGGGAGGCATTCCCACGCGGGAGCGTGGGAACGATCTTCAGGGCACTGAAGGGCCAGCCATGAGTCAGCCATCGCAGGCAAGCCAGCTCCCACAGTTGGACGGGTGTGTACCTGTTGTTACTGAGGAAATTTCCGACAAGGTTTTCGGGTTGCCCCTAAGAACCGAGCTCCCTAGTCTGCGTACACCGCTGCAAATGCAGTGGTCGGGTGTCGCGGCCCGCAATATCAAGGAGCCCCTTTTTTCTTTTTACGGAGCGCCACCATGCCCAAACCCGCGCAAAACGCCCCCAGCGTGATCCTCACCCTTATCGACGGCATCAGCACCGAAGACCTGCTGGTCAACCTCACCGAAAACCTGGCATCCGCCCACGCCCTGACCTGCGATTTCGCCTTTGACCTGGAGGGAACACAGCGAGAAGGTGCGCTGGGTATTGCGCAGCTGCTTGAGGTCGGCCGATTGCTGGCTGAGCGACTGCTGGATGACAGAGCGCCGTCACCAGCGACAGAACCTGCTTGAGTGATCGTTCCCACGCTCTGCGTGGGAATGCAGCCTGGGACGCTCCGCGTCCCGACTTAGGCCCTGCGCAACGGTGACGCAGAGCGTCACGGGAGGCATTACCACGCGGGAGCGTGGGAACGATCAATGAGCCGTCACGCGGGTCGCACTTCCGTAGCCTGAGGTCCTTTTGCTCCCTGCCCTATCTCGAACTCCACCTTTTGGTTTTCTTCAAGCGTCTTGAACCCATCACCTTTAATCGCAGAAAAATGAACAAAAAGATCAGGTCCGCCACCATCCTGGGTGATAAACCCAAAACCCTTCTCCGCGTTAAACCACTTCACTGTACCCGTTGCCATTGCCGTTCTCCTGACATCCCATTCAAAAATCCGCACCAGGCTCCCTAGATAAGCCTGATACGAAACGCAAACACACCCTTTGGCCGGTGAATCCTGGCGAACTGTACCCGCTGGCCTTCTCGCCATCGGGTATACGCCGAACTCAAGTGGTCCAAACACACCAGCTCATCATCGCCATCCAACGCAATCAGCCCTTCACGGGTATTGCGGTTATAAACCTTGATCGTCCCCGTTACCGCTTCCATCACCCTTCCCCTGCATCTCGTTACTACTTGCGCACAGTGCTTGGCACCATAAAACCGCGGGAACGCAGAACTGGCTACTGTCAGAGTTGACAGGTAGACGGGGATTAACGACCAGTGGTAAGGATTTTTGGCTGAGCAGCCAGAGGGTTATTTTTTTCGCTTGCGGGGTTTTCGCGCCTTGGGCGGCGTATCGATTTCGCTGGCGGGATTGCCCGTTGCCTGAACGGGTACCGCATTGCCTTCGCGGTCGCGGGCAACAAAACCAATGCCCTTGACCGCGTCAAACCACCTGACCGTAGCCCTGTTCATCACCGCTCTCCCGAGCCGCGCATGAAGGCGCGGCTCGTCGCTCTATCAAACAGTGAAGGCGGTGCGATGGATACTGTCAAAGTTGACAGGTAAGGCAGCACTTAGACCGATGGCAGGCGCTGGCGGTTATGCCGTCATCGCGGGCAAGCCCGGCTCCCACAGGGATGTGCTTAAAGGTGGGAGCAACTGTCTTAACCTACCGTCCGTCAGCGCCATTCTGTACCGTCTCGCAGCATGGCATTTAGTCTGATCAGTAGTATCCGCATGCAGGCGACCGCATGCAGGCGA